>CANHGK010000020.1 GCA_947460235.1 Paenibacillaceae bacterium
AACACCGACAGCAACACCGACAGCAATACCGACAGCAACACCGACAGCAACACCGACAGCAACACCGACAGCAACACCGACAGCAACACCGACAGCAACACCGACAGCAACACCGACAGCAACACCGACAGCAACACCGACACCAGACGTATTGGCACCAGTTATTCCAACACAACTTTCGGTTGCGTACAAATCCGACCAAACCATTAAATTGACCTGGAAAGCTAATGATATAAGTGATGGAGGAGTTACCTACCAAGTAGAGCGGGATGGAATTTTGTTTGCGACGACCGGAATGAATACGTTTTTTGATACATCACTTCAAGCTGGGAAAAGTTATTCATATCGTGTACGGGCATATGATTCAGTTGGAAATTTCTCTGGATATACTAATTTCCTAACGGTTACAACGATGGTATCGGCATCCAAAGAATTTACGATTTATTACAAATCAGGCTTTGCAACGCCGAGTATCCAATATAGAATTGACAATGGCACTTGGTCAGCACTCCCTGGTATGATGATGAGTCCTGCTGAAGTTGATGGGTATTTCAAAATTACAATTCCGGCTGGATCAGCTACAAATTTGGAGGCTTGTTTTACCAATGGATCGAATCTAGTCGATTGTAATAACGGGTTAAATTACAAAATTAATTCAGGCGTATTTACAATTGAGTCAACTGGAATTGATGTTCCTGGAAAAATTGTAATAGGTGCTCCGAGCAATAAAATTACAACACCTGTGGGTGGTGATTTCACTGCTCCGACAAAACCAGGTACCCCAACAGAGATGGAAATCGGATATAATTATATTGCGTTGAAATGGACAGCTTCCGTAGATGATACAGCAGTAAGTTCTTACTTGATTTACCGTGATGGTGTAAAGATTGCAGAAATAAAATCGAATCAATATACAGATATCGGATTGCAATTAGACACCTATTATTCGTACCGAATCAAAGCGGTGGATATTGCAGGAAATCAATCACGATATAGTAATGGCATCACAAGAAAAACCAAAGATCTCTAATGTGTAAGTTTGGAGGCGAATCGAATGAAACCTTTGATGAAACAGGAATGGCATCATTTATTGTTTGCGCATTGGCCTGTTGACGCAGCGTTGATTAATTCGTTATTGCCTCCGGGGATGAAAGCGCAAATCGCGGAAGGTACGGCATGGATTTCTGTCGTACCTTTTTCCATGCGCAATATTCGTTTTGTAGGTACGCCCGCAATTCCAGGAGCCTCAGCGTTATTGGAGTTAAATGTTCGTACATATGTTCAAGTTGGATCAGTATCAGGTGTGTATTTCTTTTCGTTGGATGCAAATCATCGTTTGGCAGTATGGTTTGCAAAGCGTTTTTTTTATTTGAATTATCGAAACGCGTCAATGGTGATGGAACCGGCGGAAGATGGGTTCCGGTTTCGGTCGCAAGTACTTTCGTTAAATGAAAGCAAAGGTGCGTTTCAAGCACAATATGTGCCTAAAAACGATCAAAAACCATCCGAGATGGATGGTTTGGCGAATTGGTTAACGAATCGGGATACGTTACTAACGTCAACTGTACAAGGGGAAATCTTTGAGGGGCGCGTGTTCCATCCGAAGTGGGAACTTACTGATGCAACATTGTCTATTGAAGTAATGACGGTAGACGTAGGGCACGGAATAGAAATAAAAAACAAACCCGCACTCATTCAATATGCTGAAAAGGTACAAGTCATTACGACAGGTATAAGAAGGTTGATATTATCAACCGATCGCTTCTACTGATGTTTTTGAAATTCCTCGAATAAACCAATCTAACGCATGTGTTACGTGATCCAATTGGGAGTTTTGAGACGGATGCATTGCCCAAGCCATTACTGCACCGTAGTATGCTTGCGAAAAAGCTTCCGCCAACTCATGTGAAGACATATCTGTAATGATTTCTCCGCGTTTTTGACCGGACTGAATTAAGGGTTGTAGAACGTTCGCGGTTTCGATCAACGATTGCTGATGTCGTTCTAACGTTTTTTCGTGGGCCATAATACTTTGAAATAATGTTCGAGCTAATTTTTTATTTAATTGATTTTTTGTTGCGAGATGGGCGCCAATTTGAAGTATTTTCGAGATTGTTGGTTCAGACTGATCATATGAAAGATTGTGCAATTCATGAGATACCCAGTCGAGATGCAACTCTAACATCAATGATTCTTTATTATCGAAGTAATTGAAAAAAGTACCTTTGGCAACGCCGGCGAGTTCAGTGATGTCAGCAATTGTAGCAGACTCATATCCTTTTTCAGTGAATAGTTGCTTCGCTGCATTACAGATCCGTGCTTTTGTTTGGAGTTTTTTTTGTTCACGCTTCAACGCGGACACTCCTTTCGTGTTGAATAAATTATGTAATATTAGTGTACATAAAATAGAGTAAATTTACCAGTCGATCTTCGGTTATTTGGAAAAAAATCCCCGAATCTTGTCGATTACCGACATGTTTCAGGGATTTATGAGTTAATTTAAATTTAATTGTCGACTTAAAATGAAGAATTGAAGTCTTGTTGCGTCTTCGGAGTTAATCGAAACGATCTCAACGCCGTAACGAAATTCTCCATTCAACTCGGATTCGTTTTTAATTAAAATTTTTGGCGTAATCGCTAAATCAGCGTATTGAATCATCGCGTTATAGGTTTGATTCACTTTCAAAAATGATTCATTACATAACATCCCGAGACCACTACGGCTCAAATCCACGATTTGTGCATCCACGATTTCAAGGTCGTTGAAAACAATGGCGTGCATGTTCACTTCGTAACGCGGATGTTGCCGGCGTTCCGTCATGGGAAGGTCAAACATTTTTTGTAATGGAACATCAGGTTTGGTCGGGAAAAGATATACGGATTGTTGATGAATTTGAATGACACGCGTTTCAAACCGTCGTTTTGCATAAAAACAGGTGATGGTGTCGCCGATTTCGAAATTAATGTTTGTATTGCAATTGACATTGATCAGATCTCGCTTGATTGTTGCTAATTCGGCTTCTACGAGCGCCCCGTTGTGTAATAATTGAATGTAATGCATTTCCATCCATCCCCCTTGTAATGTGAAAAAATCGGATGTCTGGGGTAAAACGCAAAAAAACCCATCTCCATTCGGCAACTGGCTGGCATATTCGGAACTTCGCTTGGCAGATGGAGGTGTGCCAATCAGGTCCGTAATTTAGCCCCTATAGTTTTGCGTCCCAAGTTTTCACTTGGTTTGCCCTTATCGTGATACTAGTGGATTATTCAATCTACTAATGTATGCGTTTTCAAGGTAACTTTATTATAGCACGTTAAAGCGTTGATGCAATAGGGAATTTTCGTTTGTTCTCTTGAAATAGCGGTGAAAATACGGTATCGTGAAACCGTTATACAATAATTTTGAAGTTGCTGAAGATGTAGGATGGTAGTCTGAATGAATGTACGTTTGAATCAATTCCTTGATCGAATTGCCAATCAAGGCGTATGTATTACTGGCACGGATACAGAAGTAGGGAAAACTTGGTTTGCTGGTTCGTATGCATACATATTGAAACAAGAGGGATTTCCGGTCTCGGTGTTTAAAGCGGTCCAGAGTGGTGTTGCGGACAATCAACTGACGGATGCCCATATATTGAAAGTGTTAAGTGAAGACGATGCACACGTTTGTGAGATTTGTCCGAATTCTTTTCAGGCACCAGTTGCCCCAGTAGTTGCTGCACGCCGAGAAGGGCGTATACTTCATTATGAATCAGCGATTGAACAGATCAGACGCCGCTTGTCCTTCGGACAACCGTTACTAATTGAAGGTGCTGGTGGGATCAGTGTGCAACTTGGGGATGATTTTGATCTCGCTAGGATTGCGAACTTTTTAAAAATACCGATTTTGATCGTTGCAAGAAGTAGTCTTGGAACCGTTAATCATACGGTACTTACCATCGAATATGCACGAATGAAAGGGTTGGAGGTACTCGGTGTCGTGATGAATGATCAGACTCGGGAAGATCCAGCGTTTATCATAGAAAATATTAATATGATTGAGCAGATGACTGGTGTTCCAGTCGTCGCGGTTATGCCGTACGTTCAAAACAAATGGGAATACCGGGAACAATTAGTACAGTTGTACAGGCAGGATGGACCGGTTTATGAAATGGGGGAAGTTACATGATCGCAACAACACAAACTTTTGATTGGCGTGCAATCGCGGATCAAGCTATTAAAGGTGAAGCAATTTCCAAGGAAGCGGCACTTGCTGTATTGGAAGCGGACGACGATGAAATTCTAGCAATTATGAATGAAGCGTTCCGTGTTCGTCGCACGTTTTTTGGTAAAAAAGTGAAATTGAATTTGATCATTAATGCGAAAAGTGGCTTGTGTCCTGAAGATTGCGGATATTGTTCACAATCGATCATTTCAACGGCACCAGTGTCGAAATATCCTTTGCTCGAAAAAGATGTACTTGTCGATGGTGCTCGCAAAGCGCTTGAATTAAAAGCAGGAACCTATTGTATCGTCGCGAGCGGTCGTGGTCCAACGAGTCGTGAACTTGACCAAGTCGTCGCAGCAGTTGAAGAAATTAAATCGACAATGCCACTTAAAATATGTGCATGCTTAGGTGTTCTTTCTACTGAACAAGCATCCAAATTGAAAGATGCTGGCGTTGAGCGTTATAACCATAACTTGAATACAAGCAAGGAAAACTTCGCAAATATTACGACGACGCACACGTACGAAGATCGTGTAGATACCGTTGAGAAAGTAAAAGCGGCGGGTATGTCACCATGTTCCGGAATGATTATCGGAATGGGTGAGTCCAACGAAGATATCGTCAATGTTGCGTTTTCGCTTCGTGCGATCGATGCAGATTCAATTCCGGTGAACTTTTTGAATTCGATCAAAGGTACGCCGTTAGAGAATAATAAATTTTTGACTCCGATCAAATGTTTGAAAGTACTCGCAATGATGCGTTTTGTCAATCCTACGAAGGAAATTCGCGCATCTGGCGGTCGTGAAGTGAATTTAAGATCGCTCCAACCGATGACATTATATGCGGCAAACTCCGTATTTGTCGGTGATTATTTGACAACAGAAGGACAAGAAGTGACCGACGACCATAAAATGATTGAAGATCTCGGATTCGAGATTGAGTTATGCGCACTGTGATGAATTGGGAAGATTTTGACCAGGGACATGCGGACTTGCGTAGGCAAGGGAATTGGCGTTCGTTCGTTCCGACAACCGTAGGTGCAGATGGGTTTTTACAACGGAATGGACGACAATTGTTGAATGTTGCGTCGAATGACTATTTAGGATTGCGGTGTGCGTTCGATCAGCAATGGTTGAACGCAGCAACTGCACAACTGGCTGAAGTCGATGAATGCCCAATGACCGGTGCGGGAGCTTCTCGCCTTGTTGTTGGGCATGATTTTTTTCTGGAGCAATTAGAAGCGCGATTTGCTGCATTTAAAGGCAAGGACAGAGTATTGTTTTTTGCGTCAGGGTATGCGGCGAATGTGGGGATGCTAAGTTCACTCATCAGTCGCGGGGATACGGTGTTTGCAGATAAGTACATACATGCGAGTTTGTATGACGGAATTCATTTAAGTCGTGCAAAATTGCACCGTTATGAGCATTTGGCGTTGGATCAATTGGATTCATTGCTAAAGAATATACCTACCGGTCGTGGACGACGCTGGATCATCACCGACGCTGTATTTAGTATGGATGGGACGATTGCCCCAATGAAAGAACTGGTTGATCTCGCCGAACAGTATGGTGCGCAATTGATCGTAGATGAGGCGCACGCGGGCGGTCTGTTTGGTACGAACGGTGAAGGTCTCGTTCATGAACTTGGTTTGCAGAAGCGGGTGGCCGTGATCATGGGAACATTTAGCAAAGCGTATGGCGCATACGGGGCCTATGTTGCTGCAGATGGACCGGTGATCGATCAGATGATTCAGCAGGCACGAAGTTTGATTTATTCAACGGGGTTACCGAACGTGTTGTGGGCGAGCGTGGCGCTGCAATGGGAACGTGTTCGGACGGAGCGATGGCGAGCAAAACAAGTGATGGATGTAGCGGGACATTTTGCAATGAAACTTCTTTCGAATGGAATATCACTTGGCCAATGGGGAACGTCGATCCACGGATTATCTCATGCGACGACTCCGATTGTGCCAGTTTTGGTCGGTTCGAATGAACAATCACTTAATTTTTCAGATCGGCTACGTGAACTTGGTGTCTCAGCAATTGCGATTAGGCCGCCGACTGTGCCGGAAGGAATGGCTAGAATTCGATTTTCTTGGAGCGCTGCACATACGCTTGAACAGGCTGCAGATGTTGCAAGTAAGGTTAAACAAGTGTTTGATGAGATGAATTAAAGGAGGCGAAACCATGCTGCGTCGTACCCGTTTTTTATGGATCAATGGATGGGCAACGACTGGTGAGGTATGGGCGCCTCTTTTTTCTGAAATGGCGTGGGCTCAGCACGAAGTCGTCGAAATCGGAGAATGGTTTTCTCAGGCTAAAGGTGAATTAGACCAGGTTGTTTCATGGGCAGTTCAGTCGATTGAAAGACACGCACAAACGGCTAAAGAAGCGAATGAATCGTGGGCACTCGTTGGTTGGTCGCTTGGAGGAGTACTGGCTCAACGTGCGATTGCTGAATTTAAAAATATTGACGCGGATTTTTGCGGCCTTTTTTTGATTGGTGCAACAACGAACTTTATTGCTGCCCCTCCGACTTCGGGATGGCCGGCAGCAGTTGTGCGTAGAATGCAAACTCAACTGTTGAAATCGGAGCAACATACCGATGTCGTATTACATCATTTTTTTGAGAGAGCCTATGAGAGAGAAGCCGAGCAAGAGATTGCATCAACGTTGTCCAACATCATAAACATTTGGCGTCCCGAGGGTCTCCATCTTGGTTTGGAAGCCTTGGTAACTTGGGATACACTTGAGATATTCGAGCAATTACAACGAAATAGAATCCCTATGTTTTGGTTGCATGGGCTAAAGGATTCCATTTGTCCGCAGGGCGCAATAAATCGAAGTGAGTCAATGAAGGGCGTTGTGACCACGTGGGAATCAGCAGGTCATGCACCTTTTTTAGAAGCTCCTCGTTTAGTATCGAAATGGTTCGGCGAGTCGCTAGGAGGTATGCATGAGAAACGATAAACAAATCCTGAGCAAGCATTTTTCAAAATATGCAACGACATATGATGAAGTGGCCACCGTTCAACATCGATTGCAAGCGGCGCTATGGGATCGTTGGATTGGCGAAATGATCGACGAGGAAAGCACCAGAAAAATAAAAGATGTGTTAGATCTTGGTTGTGGACCGGGTACGCATGCTGCAAAAATTCTCGGCGCATTGCCGTCATCATTATATGTTGGAATCGATATCTCAGAAAACATGTTGTTACACGCAAAAGAGCGGATTGGTGAGGAATTCAGTCGTCGTGTGCGATGGGAGCAAGTTGACGCAGAGCAATGGAATTGGCCCGTCGAACGTTTCGATGTGATTCATTCGAATGCGGTGATGCAATGGTTTAATGATCCTGACGCGGCGATTATTTCTATTGTTGATGCAATTCAATTAAACGGTTGGTTTATTGGTACGGTGTTTACGCAAGGGACATTTAAGGAATTAAAACAAGCGATTTCGGATGTGAATTCATTACAACAGATCACGTTGAGCAGTGGTCCGATATTACGAAGTGTTGCAGCTTGGAATGAAAGTTTTGACGTGTTAAGGGGAATGGGGCATGTTGTTCAAACCGAAATCTTTTGTGAACAGCAAATGTATGCAGATTTACGAGGGATGTTAAAACAGATTCAGCAAATGGGTGCAACCGACGCTTCCGAAGAGGTTGATGCATTAACGGGATGGACCCCTAAGCGAATGCGGCAAGTCGAGGACGTGTATCGACGTGAACACGGTACAAATGATGGGATTCGTGCAACGTATGAAGCATTATGTTTTTGGATTCAAAAACGGATTGAAACATAAAAACGCTGGTGATGTACCAATGGGAATTGGCGCATACCAGCGTTTTGTATTGTTTATTTTAATTTGAAAGTTTTGGTTGCCGTGCCGGATGTGTAACCTGGTTTCTTAAATGTAATGGTTAACGCATAATCGCCCACTGGAGTATGTCTGCTTGTGAAGAAATTAAAATTCGCAGTTCCGGTTGCATCAACAGGAGTTGTAGCGGTTAATTTAGCATAGCCTTTGATTTCAAGTGTTAATGTTGCAATTGCACCTGGAAGTGCCGCTTTATTCAGCTTCGCTTTGGTGGTAATACCAACCGTTTCGCCGCGATAATAAATATCATATTTCGTTGCGATAGAAGCAGTAATGCCATTTGTTATCGGTAATGGCGTTGTTGTTGTGACTGGCGCGATCGGTGTTGCAGTCGGTTCTGGTGTTGAAGTTGGAATCGGCGTAGCAGATTGTGGTGCGGTTGGCGCCTGAATTAATCCGAATCCATATTGCGTATCACGTCCAGCGGATCCTAGATCTTTCGAGGTTTGTTGAATTTTCAATCTAAGTTGTTCTGCTGATAATGTTGGATACGCTTGTTTCCATAACGCTGCAATTCCTGAAGCATATGGTGTCGCCATCGAGGTGCCACTCATTGAAGCATACTGATTATTAATATACGTGCTTAGAATGACCACACCTGGCGCTGCTAGTTCTACTTTTGAACCAGTCGATGAAAAACTTGCGCGTCTCAACGAAGAATCAACGGCGGCTACAGCAATTGCAGATGGATATTTTGCAGGATATTCTACCGTATCACCTGTACCCAAACTGTTTCCGGAGTTCCCTGCTGCCGTCATAACTAAGATTCCTGCTGAATATGCGCGGTCAATGGCTTGTTGCATACTTAACGTTCCAGAAGGAGCACCTAAACTCATGTTAATGACATTCATTCCGTTCGAAATTGCCCAGTCAATTCCTGCGACAACATCGGATAAATATCCAGAACCATCATTGCCAAGAACTTTGACGGCATACAAGCTTGCATCCGGAGCGACACCAACTACACCGAGATTATTGTTCTTCGCACCGATGATTCCAGCGACATGTGTTCCGTGACCTTGGTCATCATTATAGTTAGTCGTATAACTAACGAAGGAAGTTCCCCCGCTCACCACTAAATCTTCATGCGTTGCGATACCTGTATCAATGACCGCAACTTTCACACCTTTGCCAGTATACGCATTACTCCAAGCAGTCGGTGCTTGCACTGCGGCAAGTCCCCAATCTTGGGTTTGTGTGTTTACTTTCATTTTGAAATCATCTTCGAGACAAGTCACATTTGAATTCGATTTTAATTTGTCAATTGCAGATTGAGTGAGTGTCAACGTTTCCAGCGGTAAATTCTTATGTTTTCGTTTTATTGCTCCGCCATATGAAAAAACGGTAGAGTCATCCAATGGACCTTTCAAACATACGACAATCGTTCTTGACGTGTTACTTGTTGTTGCTGCGGATTGAGCGGTTACACCAGTCACTGGAAATAACAAAGAGAGCGTAAGTATGGAGGCAATTCCTAGTTTATAAAGTCTGTTCATCATAGATCATCCTCTCGCTTATTGCGTGGTAAATTAAGTATATCATTCGTGGGACAAATTGTGATTACAGAGGGTCTAACTTGAAAAATTAATAAGAATTAATTTACGTTTTTCATGACTTTTTCTGCAGCTGTTAAAGTGTCCAGTATGTCTTGATCTGTGTGAGCTAGGGTGAGAAACCATGCCTCATATTTGCTCGGTGCCAAAAGAATACCCTCTTCAAGCATTCCTCTGAAAAACTTTGCAAACATCTCACCGTCAGCTGCTTGAGCCTCATCATAATTGGATATATGCGAAACCCCGAAATGGGTGGAGAACGCAGCGCCGATCTGATTAATTAGTAGTGGAATCGAGTACTTCGTTGCTAGTTCACGTAATCCCTGCACGAGTTTATCAGAGAGTCCCTTCATTTTTTCATAGGTTCCGCTTTCTGACAGAATATCTAAACAAGCTATTCCCGTTCGGATTGATGCAGGATTTCCTGCCATCGTTCCAGCTTGATAAACTGGACCTAAAGGTGCAACTTTTTCCATAATTTCTTGTTTTCCACCGTAGGCCCCGATTGGTAATCCGCCTCCGATAATTTTACCGAGCGCTGTCAGATCCGGACGAATTGCATCGTGATCAGGGAAAAATGGAGCATTTTGTGCTCCGCCAAAATGGAACCGAAATGCAGTGATCACTTCATCGAAAATCACAAGCGCACCATGCTTACGGGCGATTGCACAAACTTGTTCAAGATAACCTTCGTGCGGCATTACCATACCAAAATTGCCAACAATCGGTTCGAGCAACAGCGCCGCGACTTGATCGCCCCATACACGAAACGCCTCTTCCATTGCTTGCACATTGTTGAAGGGGACTGTAATGACATCTTGAGCCAATCCAGTTGGAATACCTGCGCTATCCGGAATCCCGAGTGTTGCTGGGCCTGAACCTGCAGCAACTAACACCAAATCGGCATGACCGTGATAACAACCTGCACATTTTATGATTTTGTTTCTTCCCGTGTATCCGCGCGCAACGCGAATGGTCGTCATCACAGCTTCTGTACCGGAATTGGTAAAACGTATGCGCTCCATGGACGGAATAGCCCCGCGAATTTGACGAGCAAAATCAATCTCCCAAAATGTTGGGACACCATACAATGTACCGTGCGTCGCTGCAGTAGTTATTGCTTCGATAAGTTTAGGATGAGCATGTCCGACAATTAAAGGGCCGTATGCAGCGAGATAGTCAATGTACTTTTTGTCATCAACATCCCATAAATAGGATCCTTCTGCCCGATTGAAAAACACGGGTGATCCTCCACCAACGGCCTTAAAAGAACGGGAGGGGCTATTAACCCCTCCAATAATCACTTCGTTTGCTGAATGATATAGACGCTCCGATTCCACACCAGCAATGCCTATGAGTGGTACATAATTCATTTTGAAAACGCCTCCTGAACGAAGCTTTTCAATTGTTCAGGATCGGCATCAAGAACCGCAGCGCCACGTTTTGTCGTTTCTTTTAGGAGCGTCATCGGCGGGATTTGAATGCCGGTAATGGTATCATCTTTTGCTTGATACGCCAGACTAGTCAGTTGCAACAATTGAGAAAATTCCATATTTGTTTCTACATAAGGAGAAACGACGGTTAGCATCTGAGGTAATTTCATAATTCCAGTTGTTGTTCGTAATTGATCAGCAAGTGCTTTCAAAAACGTTCGCTGACGTTCTGTTCGAGCAAAATCAGAACGCGCATCATGCCGGAAGCGCACATATTGCAATGCTTGTTCACCGTTCAAGTTTTGCAAACCCTTCTTGAGATGGATATCGAAGCGATTACCGTCCGCGTTGTCCACATAATTCATATCTTTTTCGACTTCGATTGGCACACCGCCAAGCGAATTTACGAGCGCAATAAATCCTTGGAAATCAGTATAGACATAATATTGAATTGGAATTCCTAGTAAATTACCTACTGTTTCCATGGCTAGTTTTGGACCGCCAATTGACAATGCAGTGTTCACGCGATCATGACCATGACCAGGAATCGCCACCCATGTATCTCGCATGACGGAAAATAAAACGCCTTTTTTGGTTGAGGGGTCTATTGAAGCGACGAGCAACGTATCGGAACGAGGGATTTCACCTTTTTTCAGTCCGCGCGCATCTCCGCCCATGACGAGAACATTCACGCGACTATTGCCATCCCATTCCGGTGGTTGAAAATTGACAGCTTGTTCTTTCATTCCTTGAAAACGATCACTTAGCGAGTCCGAATTAATATTAATTGAGAAGCGGTACACACTATAAGAGAAGTACGCCATATAAACCAAAACTGCCGCGAATAAAACGATGATTAGCCATTTGACGGCTTTTGTCACCGAAAACACCTCTTTTCAGAAAGTTAGTAGGGAACTTGCTTGAGTGTTGCAACTATTTTTGATAGGTTGAGTGAGTATCAGTTCTTTTATTATAAGGGGGCGGCATGGGCATGAGCAAACCTGCAATACGGGTTGAGCAGCTGAAAAAAGAATTTCGTGTGACCAAACCGCGCGAAGGGTTACGCGGAGCAGTGATCGATTTATTTAATCGCCGTGAGCAGTCGGTAGTTGCGGTTCATGATATTGATTTATTGATTCCGCAAGGCGAAATATGTGGCTATATCGGTGAAAATGGTGCAGGCAAATCGACGACGATCAAAATGCTTTGCGGCATTCTTGTTCCGACTTCTGGGACGATCGAAGTAAACGGTTATGTACCTTTTAAAGATCGCGAAAAATTCGTGCAGGAAATCGGTGTTGTTTTTGGTCAACGCAGTCAATTGTGGTGGGATCTTGGCGTAATTGAATCGTTTCGATTGTTACGAAAAGTGTATCGTGTCGGTGAAAATGATTTTCAAAAGCGACTCAATGAATTGGTTGATCGATTGGCGCTTGGTGATTTATTAAATCGTCCGGTGCGCAAATTAAGTCTTGGTCAACGGATGCGTTGCGAGTTGGCAGCTTCATTATTGCATCAACCGAAAATATTGTTTTTGGATGAACCGACGATTGGACTCGATATTTTGGTGAAATCATCGATTCGTTCTTTTTTGATGGAAATGAATCGCGAACATGGAACGACAATTATGCTCACGACTCACGACTTACAAGACATCGAAGCACTTTGTTCGCGCGTGGTCATGCTCGACGAAGGGAAAATAATTTATGATGGATCGCTTGACCAATTGAAAGAACAATTCGGCGGCGGACGATCGGTTCAAGTGCAATTCGAACATAATACATTAGTAGAAAATGTGTTCGAATCGACAAGCGGACTTTCGGCAACTTGGTCAAAACCGGAGGCGCAACTTGATGATGGCAAAACGCTGCGTGTTACGCTTGACGATGTAAACGTACCGATTTCGGAGATTCTCGAACGTGTTGTAAAATTGGCTGGCATTCGTGATATTGCCATTTTGGAACCTAATACGGAAGATATCGTACGCGAAATTTACCGTAAAGGAGTGTGAGCGACATGTGGGGTGCTTATGGTGAATTGATCCGCTTACGTTTCCTGATTATGTTAACCTATCGGGTAAATTACTATTCAGGAATTGTTATTTATGCGATCAATATTGGTGCAAACTATTTCCTATGGAAAGCGATCTATGGATCGAATACACAACTTGCGGACATGACGATCGCGCAAATGACGACCTATCTTGCAATTGCATGGATGGCTCGGTCGTTTTACTTTAATAATCTGGATCGTGAAATGTCCACCGAAATTCGTGATGGTAGTCTTGCAATACAAATGGTGCGGCCATACAACTATTTGATGGTTAAAATGATGCAAGGATTCGGCGAAGGATTGTCGAGGTTCGTCTTGTTTTCGGTGCCAGGAATGATTGTTGCGTCCTTATTATTTCCGGTTCAACTCACGAAAGATCCGCTCCATTGGGTGTTTTTTTTGGGAATGGTCTTTCTCAGTTTTTTATTAAATTCCATGATCAATTTAATCGCGGGATTAATGACATTTTATTTGGAACAGATTGAAGGACTTCTTCGTTTGAAGCGAGTAATTGTCGATTTGTTTAGCGGGTTACTTGTACCATTAAGTTTTTTTCCAGGCGCAGCAAAGTCAGTGTTGGAGTGGTTACCGTTTCAAGCAATTACGTATTTGCCAGCATCTTATTTGGCAGGAAAAACAATTAATGTTTCTGCAGGTCATGTTTTTTTGGTCCAATTGTTGTGGGTGACTGGATTGATGGTGCCGCTCGTATGGATTTGGCATTCGGCGAGACAGCGATTATTTGTGCAGGGGGGTTGAGCGTAGATGCGATTTGATTTGTTCTTTGAATATTTTCGAATCTATATTCAGACGCGAATGATGTACCGCATCGACTTCTGGGTGGAAATTGTGACAGATATGATGTTCCAAATGGTCAATCTTGCCGTGATTGTTGTTGCATATAAACTTACGCCGACGATTCTTGGTTGGTCGCAAGCAGAATTGTTTTTTGTATACGGGTTTTTCATGGTTCCCTATTCGTTTTTCACGACGTTTTTTAATTTGTGGAATTTTGCAGATCGCTACATTGTCAAAGGCGAGTTTGACCGCGTATTGACAAGACCGATGAATTCGATTGTCCAATTAAGTTTTGAAAATCTCGATCCAAGTTCTCTCGCGGGCGCGGTCACAGGCGTTGTGATAATGTACTTTTCGGCCCAAACGATCGGAATACAATGGCAATTACTTGATCTTGTTGCGTTTTTCGTTTCTGTCGTTGGCGGGATTTTGATTTATGCGGGAATTTATTTGTTTATGATTTCGCTTTCCTTTTTTACTGATGCACAAACGGGAATTATGCCGCTAATTTGGAATATTCAAAACTACGGAAAGTTTCCGATGGATATTTATAACAAGATGATCCGAGTGTTACTCACATGGGTTGTGCCGTTCGCATTTGTTGGGGTATATCCCGCAGCATTTTTCCTGCGGAGGGATGGTTTGAGTTTGTGGTTGACACCTGTGATCGGGTTGATTATATTAAGTATCGCATTAGTTATCTGGCGATTTGGTGAACGTTCATATCGCGGTGCGGGATCATAATCACTTTAAGGGGGCTTAGGCCTCCTTTTTTATTCAAGGATATGTCCAACTTATGAATATTCTATCAATCGTTTGCACAAAATTTTCTGACATGATTGACGAGAAGCGCCTGTATACGTAAAATTTAAACTAGAACAAGTGGATAAAATAAAAAGGATTGGATGATGAAATGAACGTCACAGAACTTTTTCAGACCTCCGCTTGGTTAGATATTGAACCAGAACGTTTATTTGAAAGTAGTTTAATTATTTCTGGAATCTTCGCATTGTTTTATGTACTACGTTTATCACCAATTGCCCCTTGGAAATCACCCGTTTTCTCAAGCTCCTTCCGCAAAAGTTGGTTGGCAGCTACATTTCTCTCACTTTTCATTTCGCTTATTACTGGGTTGTACGCAGGTACTTCATTAGTATCTCTTTCAGATCAACAATTTCAAGTGCAACAGATTCGAGAAGTTTGTTTTTTGGATGACCCACATACATTCGGTGCATTAACAGAGCAAGGTAGAATTACCTTTGAAAGTGGTCAATGGAAATTGACTGGAGAAGATGTTTGTTCATCAAAGCTAGATGGTACTAAAGACGTTTCATATGCCTCAATTACAGGTGCGATCCTAAATAAATTCGATCATCCAAAGAATCAAGATCAATTGGTTGTTACTTCTGACAATGGATTTTGGTACACATCAAATCACGGAAAAACGTTTACCATATTTGCACAGGAATTTTTGAAGCAACATCTAGCGAAACCCTTATTTGCAAAGTTTTCACCAGATGGTTTCATATGGATTGCGATATCAACATCAGATGGACATCCAATGTTAGTTCGTTGGAATGTTGCAACTAATAAAGGGTTCCCATTATATTTACCACCTAATATCATTGATCCACTAAAAGATGTTGCGTTTTTAGCAGATGAAGGCAATACGGTGATCATCGCTACAACAGCAAATGATTTATATATTACGAACGACCATGCCGACGATTGGTATAAATTGATTTCTAAAGGTAAAACAATAAATGATCCGGACATCCAATTTTGAGGTGAACTTATGATTGACATGCATTGCCACTTATTGCCTGGGATTGACGACGGTGCAAAAGACCTAGATATGAGTTTAGAATTAGCTAAACAAGCGGTTGAAGAAGGCATTCATACAGTAATCGTAACACCTCATCATAATAATGATCGATTTTGGACGCCTTCTGAAATTGTGATTCCTGCGGTGGAGCAATTGCAAATGCGTTTCATTGAGGCGGGAATTACTCTTCAAATTTTACCGGGTCAAGAAATTCATGTGAATGATGCATTTTTCGAAGCGCTTGATCAAGGGACATTTCAAACGCTAGGGGATTCAAATTATTTATTGCTTGAATTTCCATCGATATCATATCCGCATAACATCGATGAAATTTTTCATGAACTGAAGATAAAAGGGTATCGAGTGATCATTGCGCACCCTGAACGAAATCGAGCGTTGTGGGGTCAAACGAACTTGTTGCAAGATTGGGTTGATCAAGGAGTTTCATTGCAAGTTACTTCACATAGTGTTTCCGGTCTGTTTGGTAAGAAGCCGCAACAAGAAGCGCTGGATTGGATCGAAAAAGGGTTTGTTCATCTTGTCGCAAGTGATGCACATCATCCGAAATCAAGATCGTTAAGAATGAAAGATGCATTTCAAGTGATTGAACAAAAGTATGGTAAGAAGGTTGTTGATTGTCTCATCAAAAACGGTGAGAGTCTTTTATTGAATGAGTCATTTGTTGAATTAACAGCTGATTTTTTTAAGAAAAAACGTTTCCTATTCTGGTAGGAGTTGAACATGATGTTTATGAAGATTAAAAAGGTTATCGCGATTGCGATTAGTACGAGTTTAATTAGTGGGTTATTAGGATTGAGTGGTGGCGTGGCTGTGGCTTCCTCAACTACTGATTCTTATTTGGCAAAAATGCAAACGGTTTACCAAAAAGTATCAGTTTCATTGTTGCCTTCGATAAACAATGCGAAAACATGTATGAAGACAACAGCGAGCGATGCGGTGATCAATCCGATATGGAATAAAATCGTATTGAAGATGGGCGGTCAAACGAATCCATCATATCCCGACGTCACAAAAACCAATGTCTTCAATTTTATTAAGCAAATCGCAGGGTATATTTATGACAACGGTGATACCGTTTCACAATTGCTAGCAGATCAAAATCAGTATAATCCAATGTTGCAAGAAATTGCACAACTGGAAGGCGTGCCGTCACCGTTAAATCAGATCACTGTGACAGACATCGTAGAAGCGATGCGTGATACGAGTAATGAATTAGACAAAAATTTCGCTGCCATCGATTATAAAAATGAATTCTCGCTTTTGAAAATTGCTGACATCTCATATTATGATTCATTTTTAGCAACATCAAGAAAAACGGTATTCAACAACGGAGTTGGGAAATTAGTTCAAGCCCTAAAGGCACAAAGTGTTAATTTTGTACTTACAGATCTTTCCTCGGTTGAATCAAGTTTTAATTCTACTTGTGATTCGTCTGAAACAAATCGTACGGAGATGTTAAAAGCGTATGTTCGAGCAAATGTCGAGTTAACGCAAATTCCTAACGCAGATGGCACGGTTCAAACATTAGGGGTAAAACTATTTACAAAAGATGTTCCTGTTTTAATGACAAAAGTATCAGGAACAACTAACGTTTCATTAGTGCAAGATGCTAATAAGATTTATTCCCTTAAATTAACTTCTGGTTATACCGGGTCAGCAACAATTACCGCAAACTATAACGGTGTATTGATTAAAAATCAATTATTTAAAGGTTTGGTGAAGTTAACGAGTATTTATACACCAACACCAAGCGCTACACCAACAAAAACACCAATTCCTACACCAACAAAAACACCAATTCCTACACCAACAAAAACACCAATTCCTACACCAACGAAAACACCAATTCCTACACCAACGAAAACACCAATTCCTACACCAAGTGCAACGCCAAGTGCAACGCCAAGTGCAACGCCAAGTGCAACACCAACTGCAACGCCAAGTCCAACACCAAGTGCAACACCAACTGCAACGCCAAGTGCAACACCAACTGCAACGCCAAGTGCAGCGCCAAGTGCAACACCAACTACTGCGCCAAGTACAACACCAACTGCAACGCCAACTACAACACCAAGTGCAACACCAAGTGCAACACCAAGTGCAACACCAAGTGCAACACCAAGTGCAACACCAACTACTGCGCCAAGTACAACACCAACTGCAACGCCAACTGCAACACCAAGTGCAACGCCAACTGCAACACCAACTGCCGCGCCAATTATTTTGAATGGTGGATTCGAAACTGGAAGCATCGCTAATTGGACAGAGTGGCATCCAACAGGACAAGTTTCAAAGTTTGGCGTAGATGGAAATGATGTGTATGAAGGTTCTAAAAAGTTGTATTTTTGGAGTACTTCGAGCTATAAGCAAAGTGTGCATCAAGTACTTTCTGATCTTGGTAATGGTTCATATCGAATGACTGCGTGGGTCAAATTAACCGCATTTGCAGGTGCGCCAAAAACAGCTAGAGCGGAATTAAACGATTTTTCTGGAGCGCCAGTATATGTTAATTTTGTTGCTAATGGCGAATGGACGAAATATACAGTAATTGTAAATGTTACGAGCGGAAAAGTTGATTTAGGATTTTATATTGATGCGTACGGAAACACCTCATTTCAACTTGATGCAATTGGATTGGAACCAATTAATGTACCAACCCCGTCACCAACTCCAATTTTGGATAACGGTGGTTTTGAAAAAGAATCTCTGGGTGCTTGGACGGAATGGCATCCAACAGGTCAATCTGCCAAATACGGCATTGATTCAACAGATGCAAACGAAGGTAATCGGAAATTATATTTTTGGAGCACGGATAGCTATAAAGAAAGTGTGCATCAAGTGCGTACCGGACTTGCTAATGGGATGTATCAATTGACACTTTGGGTCAAGTTAACCGCATTTGGAACTTCGCCTAACGTAGCGCGGACAGAATTAAGTAATTCAGGGGTAGATGCTGTATACACCAATTTTGTCGCAAATGGTTTGTGGACAAAATACACGTCTAATATCAACGTAATAAATGGAAAACTTGATATCGGTATTTATTTAGATTCAAATGCGTACACGTCTTTGCAAGTGGATCATGTATCTTTGCAACCATATATTTCACCAACACCAACACCAAGCCCAACAGCAACACCAACACCAAGCCCAACAGCAACACCAATAGCAACAGCAAGCCCAACAGCAAGTCCAACAGCAAGCCCAACACCAAGCCCAACACCAAGCCCAACAGCAACAGTAAGTCCAACAGCAACACCAAGCCCAACAGCAACACCAAGCCCAACAGCAACACCAAGTCCAACAGCAAAACCAACAGCAACAGCAACACCATCAGCAAAACCAACAGCAACAGCAACAGCAACAGCAACAGCAACAGCAACAGCAACAGCAACAGCAACAGCAACAGCAACAGCAACAGCTACACCAAGCCCAACAGCTACACCAAGCTCAACAGCTACACCAAGCCCAACAGCTACACCAAGCTCAACAGCTACACCAAGCCCAACAGCAATACCAACGCCGGTGATTGATTTACAAGTAATACAAAATATCACGCAACAATTAAAGCAACTGAAATCAATGTCAAATTTTCAAACCAATAATACATTGCAAGTATTTGAAGAGTTGAAATCAATGATTCAAGATGCGATTTCCGCGCATATTAATGTGAATTTTGATGTTGTTGGGAATGTTGCAAAAGCAGTTGTGACAACCGAACAAATTGAAAATCAAATTGAAAAAGCGAAGAATGTTATACAGGAAATGGAAACAATAAGTTCCTCATCTTCTGAAGTACCAATTTTAATGGCACTTAATTTGGGTGATGCACCTTTAAATGAAATTAGCATCGAATTGCCTCGGGGTATATTTGAACATTTAACAAATGCAGGGGTTAATTTGCTTCAATTGCACGTAAGTGGGGTTTCAATTGTTTTGGATCCTTCGATGATTCGAGATGATGTGATTTTAACCATAGACGCAGCTTCGACTCAAATTGCATTAACAAATCCCAACCAAATTCAACTTTCGTATGTGTATTCTATTAATTTGATGAAGAAATCCGAAAAACAGTCAGCTTATAATGGGATGTCCGTGCACACACTCGGGGTTGAACGTATCCCAGGTAAAATGTTAATTAAACTTCCGGTGCTTTTATCATTTGTTAAAGATGTAAATCAACTTGCTGTCGTTAAATCCCAAAACGGTAAACAAGAATTCATATCGGGGCGACTTTCCAGATCGAATCAATCCGTTGAATTGTTTGTAAACCCAATGGAAGTTGCGTCTTATACAGTGACTTACAACCCGATTGATGTGAACGTAAAGTCAAATTCTGTGATCACACAATCGGTTAAATCGTTTTTGGCGAAAGGGATTTATAAACCGGTTTCTAAAAAAACGATTGTCATGAATCAAAAAATGACGCGTAAGCAACTTGCTATGTTGATCGATAAAGCATTTGGATTATCTCAACCAATTACAGTGTTTATGTACAAAGATGTAAAACGTAGCGATGTAGCTTATCGTTCAGTTCAATCACTCGATCGATTAGGGATTATGACAAGTTCGGGAAATTCGTTTGGCGCCAATTCTTATGTAAGTCGCGAGTCATATGCAATGATCCTTTCAAAATTAGTAAGAACATTAGATAATGTAAAGGGACTAACGGCGTTACAAGCAATTAATACAATCAAAGATTACACGGATGCTTCAAAAATCAAACCGTCAAATAAACAAGCGGTAGCTACGGTTGTCTCGCTAGGCTTGATGGATAAATCGCTTAAAGGATTTAATCCAAACGGCATTGTTACGTTGTCGGATGTAATGGTTTCATTAAATAAATTGTTAGTAAAATAATTGTACGGTTAATTGGGAGTCCATGATCAATGTCGAAAAAACGGCATTTAGTGGATTCCCCTTGTTTGTTTTTTTTGCTTTTACTTTCTTGTTTGAATACGAACGTGTTACAATGTGATTTAGTGAATTTAAAAGAAGGACGGTGTCAACGTGGCTCGACAACTGACCGAAGGCGGTCTAATCGGAATGTTTGGCGCAACGGGCGATTTGGCGAAACGCAAATTGTTTCCGGCGCTTTTTGCGTTATATGCACAAGGATTGATGGGAGGTCGTTTCGCGATCGTCGGTTTTGCTCGCAGACCTTTGACGGTTGAGCAATTCCGTACACATGTTGCAGATTCCATTCGTGAATTTGGACGCAAAGCAATCATTTCGGATGAAAAAATCAATTCGTTTATTCAACATATTTCTTACTGTTCATTAGATAGTGAGCAGTTGGAATCTTATTTGGAACATAAAGCGACACTTGAGTCGATGGAGAAGAAATTCCAATGTGAAGGCAATCGTTTATTCTACCTAGCCCTTGCTCCGCATTTATTTGGAACGGTTTGTGGCAATTTGCGTGAGAGCGGATGGTTGAATATTGATGGTTGGAAACGCGTAATTATTGAAAAGCCATTCGGTTATGACAGAGAAACGGCCGTTGAAATGAATGCTGCGGTGCAAACTGTTTTTGAGGAAGATGAAGTATATCGGATCGACCACTATCTCGGTAAGGAAATGGTACAACAAATTCCGTATTTGCGTTTTGCAAATCCGATGTTTGAACCATTTTGGAATCGTGATTATGTAAGCAATGTTCAATTAACGTTTGCTGAGACGGTTGGCGTCGAAGAGCGTGGTGAATATTATGAGAAATCCGGCGCGATGCGAGATATGGGCCAAAACCATATGTTACAAGTGCTTTCTGTGGTAGGAATGGAACGTCCAACTGGTTTGACAGCAAATGCTGTTCGTGATCAGAAAGTAAAAGTACTACGCTCGTTACGAATAAATAAAAACGTGGATACCGTTTCTCGCGAAGTGGTACGTGGACAATATAGTTCCGGTGAATCACGCGGACACAAGATGCCAGCATACCGCACGGAAAAAAATGTTGACCCGCAATCATCGACGGAATCTTTTTTTGCTGCCCGCGTCTTTGTAGATACACCGCGTTGGAAAGATGTTCCGTTTTTTATTCGCACAGGAAAACGTATGCCGCGGAAAGTAACAGAGATTGTGTTGGAATTGAAGAAATTGCCTGAGGTTTGGCGCACGGCTGCTCGTGACGAAGCGATTCCTGGTGTAGCTGGTCCTTTGTTACTTCGGATTCAGATTCAACCGGAAGAGAAGATTTCGATGGGGATTTATATGCGTGATGCGCTGCAAGTAGGGGCGTTTCGGGAGTCTCAAATGGTCTGGAAAGCGGAATATCCTGCAAACCGTGAACTGGATGAGGCATATGAGCGTTTGTTTTGGGATGCATTAAATGGTGATTCAATGTATTTTGCTCGTTGGGACGAAGTGGAAAGCGCATGGAACTGGGTTGATCCGATCGAGAAAACGTGGCAATCACTTGGTTCAAATGGTTTGGAGTTTTATCCTGCAGGCAGCTGGGGACCATCGGCAGCAGATGCGTTAATCGCGTTAGACGGATTTGAATGGTGGACAAACTAATCCCGACTCGGTTGGAGGTACAACAATGGCAATTCAAATTCAGCAAATATATGATATCACGGCTCCGGTGCATCCGGGGATGATGGTATATAAGAATAAAGAAGCGAAACAACCCAAGTTTATGTGTGTGCAAGATTTTACGACAGCTTCTTGTTACGAATCACGAATTGATATCGATGTGCACACGGGTACACATATGGATGCGCCGTTGCATATGATTCCTAATGGAGCAACGATCGAAACGATTAACATTGAACAACTTTGTGGTCCTGCTCGTTTGGTTGATCTGACACATGTTGAAGATCGAATCACCAAAGCGGATTTGGAAACTTGCGGCGTACAGGCGGGCGAGTGGCTTGTTCTTAAAACGAAAAACTCATTAAAAGAAGAATTTGATTTTCAATTTATTTTTTTAGCTGCGGATGCCGCAACATGGTGCGTTGAACAAGGGATTAAAGGTGTTGCGATCGATGCATTAGGTGTTGAACGAGATCAACCTGGATATCCTACCCATAAGACATTATTTAACGGTGGGGTTATCATCGTCGAGGGTATACGTGCAGCAGATGTTCCTGCTGGGGAATACACGCTCATTTTGGCACCACTTCGATTGGTTGGTACGGAAGCATCACCGCTACGTGCGTTGTTATTGAAATAAGAGGGGAAATACAAAGATATGAGTACGAATGAATCCTTAATGCCGGCGTGGGCGGATGAAGTCCAGCGCCGGCGTACTTTTGCCATTATTTCGCATCCGGATGCCGGAAAAACGACATTGACAGAAAAATTATTGCTTTTTGGTGGTGCAATCCGAATGGCCGGAACGGTCAAAGGTCGGAAAGTGGGTAAATTTGCCACGTCAGACTGGATGGAAATAGAAAAGCAACGCGGAATTTCCGTAACATCATCCGTAATGCAATTTGATTACGACGGATTTCGTGTGAACATTTTGGATACGCCTGGTCATCAAGATTTTAGTGAAGATACGTATCGCACATTGATGGCTGCGGATGCTGCAGTCATGTTAATTGACTGTGCCAAGGGGGTAGAGGCGCAAACGATTAAACTGTTCCAAGTTTGTCGTAAGCGTAATATTCCGATTTTTACATTTGTAAATAAATTGGATCGTGAAGGTCGTTCGCCGTTCGATTTGCTCGAAGAGTTAGAGAGCGTTCTTGGTATTCGTTCATGCCCAATCAACTGGCCGATTGGTATGGGGAAAGAGTTTTTCGGTGTTTATGACCGTAAATTTAAACAAGTTGAGCGATTCGAATCAGAAAAGTCAGCAGTGCAATTAGCTGAAATTTCCGCAATTGAAGCGGAAGCGGCGGAAGGTACTGAAGATGAAGAAAAAGTAGCTAAAGTTGTTGCTCGCGTGAAAAATCAAGTTGCAGTGATTCCGGTCAAAGGATGGGACGATCCGCAATGGAAAGCTTTTTTGCCAGAGCACCAAATCAACCAACTTCAAGAAGAACTTGAATTACTCGATGTCGCTGGTGATCAATTCGATATGGATAAAGTTTTGAACGGTGAGTTGACGCCTGTATTTTTTGGCAGTGCGGTGAATAATTTCGGTGTGCAGACTTTCCTAGAACATTTCCTCAAACTTGCGCCCGCACCACAAGTGAAAACATCAACGCAAGGCCAAGATGTGCAACCAACCGACGAGGCATTTAGCGGTTTCGTTTTCAAAATCCAAGCGAATATGAATCCAGCGCACCGTGACCGCGTCGCCTTTTTACGAGTTGTATCTGGAAAGTTCGAACGTGGAATGTCAGTGAAACATGCACGACTAGGAAAAGATATTAAGTTAAATCAACCGACGCAATTTTTGGCGCAAGATCGCCAAATCGTAGAAAATGCATTTGCAGGAGATATTATTGGCTTATTTGATCCTGGTGTGTTCCGCATTGGTGATACGTTGCATTCTGGAAATAAACCGATTGCTTATGAAGAATTGCCTACATTTTCTCCAGAGTTGTTCTGTAAAGTTAGTGTCAAAAATGCGCTTAAACATAAACAATACCAAAAAGGAATCGACCAGTTGACCGAAGAGGGGACGATTCAAGTATTTCGAACGATGGATCGTTTAGAAGAACCGATTATCGGTGTCGTTGGTCAATTGCAATTTGAAGTATTTGAATATCGAATGCGTAATGAGTACGGTGTGGAATTACTTTTGCAACGTCTGCCTTTCAGTATGGCGCGTTGGATTACTGGCGCAGATCCAGAACCATCCAAATTCCGAATTCATTCCATGCTCGTTAAAGACAAACGAGGTTATTCTGTTGCGCTCTTCGAAAGTGAGTACTCCATGTACACTGCCCGCGAAAAATATCCCGATGCACAATTTTTAAGTGTGTCCCCATTATAAAGAATTGGTTAAAAGCACTTGATCGTCTTGTCGATCAAGTGCTTTTTTTATGGAAAAATCAGAAATTCAAAGGAGATTTAGAGGATTTGACGAAAATATAGTTAATCTAACCAAAGTATGCCGTTTCGTAATGGAGGGAAATTTGTTGCAGAAGAAAACTGGGATGTCCATAGGATTGAAAATCTTTCTTGGTATATTTGTTGTAGTGATGGCAGGAGTAATTGTTATATCCTATTTATCATTTTCATTTTCGAAATCAACTATTAAAGATCAAGTATCAAAAGCGACGCAACAAACGATTGATCAAATCAAAGGAAAACTTGATCTTGTTCTCGGGGTATATGATTCGATAGGGTTACAAGTACTTAAAAATAGTGGTTTGCGTGATGATCTTGAATATGTCTCAGTCGCAGGTCGCGATCATGCGGAACAGGTTACATATGGAGAACGGATCAAAAGTTTATTATCAGGCTATCGTGATTCAAATGAATTTTTGGTTGGCGTTCGTCTCGTGCAAAATCAACCCTTTTCTATTGATAAAGATAATTTAGAGCTTGATTATGCAAACATGTATACGAGTCGCCCGACTAATAATATTTATTTAACAAATGAAAATTTTTCGAATATTCAAGAGATGATTGCAAAAAAAGGCGAAACCGTGTTTACCGGTACGTATCAAAACGGATTTTATACCAAGGCAGGTGTTGAAACACAGCGAATTACGACTGGACCAACATTTGTAATGGGGAAAATAGTAAACAATTTATTGCATCCAGAAGCCACGTATTTGTTGATGCTTGAAATTAGTTTGAAATCGATTGGTAAAATTATAAAAGATGCGCAGTTGGGCGAATCTTCAGAAGTGATCGTATTGGACAGGGAAAATCATGTTGTCTATTCAAATGACATGAACTTACTCGGTAAAGCAAGTCCGATTCAAATCGATGAGGAATTCAAAGACAAAACATCGGGTGCCTTCTTCAAGGAATTTGAAGATGGACAAGAACATATGGTTGTGTTTAATACGTCAAAAGAGTATGGATGGAAAGTAATCGGACATTTACCAACAAAAGTGTTATATAAAGATATCGATACGACCTTACAATTATCGATCACGACATCGATCGTAATGTTTTTGATCGTGCTTTTCTCACTCATTTTATTACGGCGCTTTGTTTCGACACACCAAAGATTACAAGTCTATTCCAATCAGTTGGAGCAAACATCATTTGAACTAAAAGAAAAGAATGATGCACTAACGCAAAAAACAGATGAGGTTGTCCAACAATCGGAATTGCTTTCTTCGCAAAATGACCAACTTGGACGTCAATCACGTGAATTGGAACGAAAAAATAAAGAACTCGCTAAACAATCCGCGGAATTGGAAACGAAAAATGATGAGTTGCATCAATTAAATCAAGTAAAAGATAAAATTTTGGCAAACACGTCTCATGAACTTCGAACACCATTGAACGGGATCATCGGGATTGCGGAATCGCTAATTGATGGTGTTGCTGGAAAAATCACAGAGAAGATGCAACAAAATTTACAAATCGTCGTGATGAGCGGCCGACGATTGTCTGCGTTGGTGAATGATATTTTGGATTTTTCGAAGTTGAAGTCGAACAAATTTGTGTTGAGTCGTCGAGCGGTCTCTGCAAGTGATTTGGTGAACTTGGTGATTTTGCTTTCTAAACCACTTATCGCAGATAAACCAGTTGAACTTCGGAATGATTTGGGAAAAGCGTTGCCACTTATTGATGTGGATGAAAATCGATTCCAACAAATCATTCACAATTTGATTTCGAACGCCATTAAATTTACGGAAAAAGGTCAAGTTCGGGTGTCTGGATTAGTAGAAGGTACGAAGTTGGCAATTACGGTTCATGATACAGGGATGGGTATACCACAAGATAAACTTGAAGATATTTTCAAATCGTTCGAACAAGTCGATGGCTCAATATCGCGGAAATATGGCGGAACCGGATTAGGATTAGCGGTTACGAAACAATTGGTTGAATTACATGGTGGAGAAATTAATGTCAATTCTCAAGAAGGAAAAGGATCTTCCTTTACGATCACGTTGCCAATCGCATTGGAGGCTACTGAAGAAAATCCTGAAGTTCGGTCAACCATTCAGAAACGACTTGCCGAAACGCAATTGGCTTTATCTGAATCGACCAAAATATCGGATCGTCAAATGAAAATACAAATCGATACGTCTGGCGATGTGAATGTGCTCATTGTTGATGATGAACCGATTAACTTACAAGTATTAACGAACCAACTTTCAACGTTTGATTTTGGATTAACGACCGCTACCAATGGTATTGAGGCGTTGGCATTGGTAAAATCCGGTAAGAAATTTGATATCATTTTACTGGATGTCATGATGCCAGAAATGTCGGGATACGAAGTATGCCAATTGATCCGCAAAACATATACGTTGCAGGAGTTGCCGATTATTTTGCTGACCGCAAAAAATCAGACAGAAGACTTGTTAATGGGGTTTAATTCAGGAGCGAATGATTATTTGGTCAAACCGTTTTCGAAACAAGAATTGATTGTTCGAATGAATATGCACTTGAAACTTGCGAAATCATCGCGTCAATTAAAAGCGATGAAAGAACGAATCGAAACTCAAAGTCAAACATATGCGAATGAAATTGAAATACTGAAAGAAAAATTAGAAAAGCGATGACTCATGTGTTTCTTGAGAGGAGGTAGAGCATGCCAGGTTTTGAACGATCCAGCCGTCGAAACAAAGTCATCATGAGTATATTTATTATCGCCTGTGCATGTCTTTGCGCAACGTTCATTCAATTGAATGTAGATGAAAATGAACGCTCCTTACATGAGCAACAAATTCGAGTCGTAGATCAGGAATTAAACGATTCTGTCCAAATTATGGATGAAAATTTTCTTGGAATCGAACGAGTCGTAATGGCGTTATCCAAACAAATCGATATCACGCAAATCAATTCGAAAATGGATTTATGGAAATCTTTGTTGCCGGATGCAACGGAGATTCATTTTTACACGCAAACAGACGAACGTGAAAAGGAAGTTGTCGCTGCAATCAGTCAGGGCGGCAAGCCCGTTTGGTTCTTTGATCAAAATCAATTGACATTCTCCAAATTGATCACGGGGTCGAATCAAAGTGTTGTAGCAGTGATCGATTTTAACTCGCGAATGATCGACCTACTGACAAATAGAAAAAATGAAAGTATTCATTTGGCACAAACAAATGACGAAATGATAAAACTTCTTGATGTAACGAAAGAATATCGAAATAAACAGTCGACGATCACCGGATGGTATTTTGTCAAAGAAATTGTGCCGACGGGTCCATCGAAATTAGCAGTTATTAACATGAATCCTACCTCAGCGTATGTTTGGATGTTTATTTTAATTGTATTACCAATGATGTTGATTTATTTATGGCGTTTCGAGAACGGCACGAGTAGTCAACTCAGAAACGATGTACTGGGTGTTACGAAGCGTGCCATGGAGCAAGAAGGCATCGATCAAAGCGCTCAAGAAAATATGGTTGCAGAAAATCAGCCAATTGAACCAGAGACTATATTAGACGCATCGAAATCTCATGATACGGAAATCCCATTGGAACAACCGATATCGATTATCGGAGATGAAGTTGAGGAAATAAACATCCCTCATGGCAAGGGCGAAATGATTTTTATCGTTGATGATGATCATGTGGCATTACGAGTTGCTTCGAGACAACTTCAATTACATGGATATCGCACGCAAACATTCGATACGTCTGCAGGGTTTCTATCGGGTGTCGAACAATTCGGCGTACCAGATGCAATTCTGTTGGACGTGATGTTGCCTGATGTGAGCGGGCTGGATTTATGTAAAGTTTTACGTGATCGTTACACACCGATTGAGTTGCCAATTATATTCCTTTCTGGACGTGGGGAACTCCCGGATATGATTCATGGATTCGATCAGGGAGGGAATGATTATTTAATCAAACCCGTTACAAAAGAAGAGTTACTCGTTCGATTGCGGATACAGATCCAATTATCCATGTGGGGTAATGAAATGAAAGAGGCTGTGATTCGTCGAAGTGGATCGATGCGAGCATTGATGGATCATTCGGATCAGGGCTTTATGAGTATTGGGCAAGATTTAATTATCTCCGAAGAGTATTCACTTGCTTGCAAAAGAATGTTTAATCGTGAATTAACGGGGTTACCATTTGCGGCGTTACTTGAACCAAATAATCCAATTGAAGAAGAGTTATTAACTCAAATATTAATCAAATTGTTTGTAGAAACGAATCCGATTTCGCGTGAAATTATGTTAGGGTTATTACCCGTATCCATGTTGGTGGATCAACGCGTGTTAAGTTTAACCTACAAAATTTTAGAAGATGAAACCGGTATGCCAATTCGAGTGCTTGTGTTTATTAATGATCAAACCGATGCGGAGCGGTTGCGCAAGCGGATCACGGAAGAACAGTATCAGTTAAAAATGGTTGTTAAAGTGGTAACGAAACGGCGTGATTTCACAGATTTATTGGAGCATTATTTTTCGTTTTGTGATAGTTGGGCGGATGAAATGGTTAGCGACACACAAACGCCTATGTTTATTTTGATGGATCTATATCGACAATTCCACACATTTAAAGGGAATTTTTCTCAATATGATATGCATCATTCTGTAAAGCAATTTCATGAGTTCGAACATATCTTGAACGAAATGACGAGACAGCAATTCACGCATGATGATTTACGACATTTGATGAGTAAATATTCGTTCCGTTTATTCATCCAATCTGATCTTGATGTCATCATTCGGGCGCTAGGCGAAGAGTTTATGAAGAAAACAGATGATGTTACCATTCAACGCCATCGAATGAAAGAACTCGAGCAGATGGCAATGCAAGAATTAACCGGTGAGCAAAGCCATGAATTTACAGTTGCGCTGCGATGTTTGTATTATAAACCCTTAAAATCATTGTTGGAACCTTATTCTCCATATGTACAGCAATTGGCTCAGCGGATGGATAAATCAGTGCATGCGTTTAAAGTTGATGGCGACGGTACTTTAGTGGATGAATTTGCGTTCGAAGGATTCCTGAATGCAATGGTACACATTTTCCGAAATAGTGTAGACCATGGGATTGAAACGTACGAAGATCGGATTGAATTCGGGAAAGATGGAAATGCAAAAATCACTTGTAAGGTTTCGGAGCAGCGTGATGGCATATTAATCGAAGTGAGAGACGATGGACGTGGGATTAGCCCTTCTAGGGTGAAGCGCCGTGCACTTGATCTGGGATTACTAAGCGAACGAGATTCGAATTTGTGGAATGATGCACAGATTATTAATTTGATCTTTCACGAACAGTTTACGACTAAAAAAGTAGTAACGGAAATTTCGGGAAGAGGAATTGGGTTGTCAGCAATTAAGCAAGTTGTTGCTCAAATGGGTGGTCGGATTCATGTGAATTCCTCAACTGGAGATGGGACAACGGTTGCTATTAAATTGCCTTGGGGTGATGGTATCGTTCCTCAAAATGCGTTGTATATGAAGTTTACTAAAACATAATGTTAAAATGTTTCGAGGGTAAATTGCTGAAGTTGGCAGTTTACCCTTTTGAATTTAAAGTATAACGTTTGGAAACGAAGTCTTTTAAAAGACAAAAAAAGTCGATTAATTCGACTTTTTTTGAAAAACTTATGCACTTAGAACTTGAGTGATCACTTCGACGACTTTGTCCTCGACGATTGGTTTCACAATGTAGTGCTTTGCACCGCTTTTCAATGCCTCGAATACCATGTGACGTTGCTCTAATGCACTGATCATTACAATACGTGCTTCAGGGAAAATTTCAATGATCCGCTTGACGCTTTCAATACCGTTCATGACAGGCATGTTGATGTCCATAGTAACTAAATCAGGCATATGTGTAGCGTATGCAGCAAACGCCTCTTTACCGTTCGTTGCTTCACCAACAATTGTGTGGCCGGCTTCTGTGAGGATCGTTTTTAAATTTCTCCGCATGATCATGGAATCGTCCACAATTAAAATTCGTGCCATGATTATACCAGCACCTCCGATGACGTGGTACGTTTATTTATAGTTCGTATTTCTGTATAACCATAATTCTCTAAAGCCTTTGAAAATTCCTATACACTTTTTTAAAAAAACCAAATATTTTTTTGGAGAACATCTTTTTATTTATATTACCTGTAAATGAGTGGATAATCAATTATAATGTCATTCTCTAACTTGACATGAGTTAATCAATCCATCAGTATGCTAATTGTAGAAAGGGGTTATTAAACATGGGACATTTTATTCTTCAAACATTAGAATGGTTTGGATCTTTTGGATATGCTGGAATCGTTATTGGTTTAGCTATTGAAGTCATTCCTAGTGAGATCGTTTTGGGATTTGCAGGGTATTTGGTGCAAAATGGTGATCTGAACTATTGGTTGGCCGTACTAGCAGGTACGATTGGCGGTGTGGTCGCACAATTGATTTTATATGCGTTGGGTCGTTACGGCGGCAGACCGTTCGTTGATCGATTTGGGAAGTATTTATTAATTAAACCGAAACATGTTGCACTTGCAGAAACATGGTTCCAGCGATATGGCAATGGTGTTGTATTTAGCGCACGTTTTATTCCTGTCGTTCGCCATGCAATATCAATTCCTGCGGGAATGGTAAAAATGAATGTGTGGAAATTTACGTTATATACGGCTGTCGCTGCAGTACCTTGGTCGATGTTTTTCATTTATATTGGAATGAAGCTCGGTCAAAATTGGTCGACGATTAAGGAACAGACGAAAATGTATACATTGCCAATCATTGCAGGTGCATTTTTGATTGGTATCATCTATATGCTTTTTGTTAGTCGATCAAAAAAGAAAAAACAAACTGGCTCTATGAATGTTGAGGTGGCGGAATGATTCGGGTATTACAAATTCCGCTAGGCCCGATTGAAACAAATGCTTATATGGTTGCAAACGAAGAAACCAAGAAAGCGATTGTGATTGACCCAGGTATGCAACCAGCAGAGCTTCTTTTTGAACTTGAAGGGTATGAAGTAGAGGCTATTTTGTTAACGCACGCACATTTTGATCATATTGGCGGCGTTGATGAAGTGAAACAAAAGTACAATTGCCCGATTTACCTCCATCCGAATGAACATGATTGGCTAAACGATGCGAATAAAAATGGGTCGGCACGCTGGCCTCAAATTGGGGCGCCGTTTACGACAACGCCGGCAGATATTTCGTTAAAGAATGGACAAATTCTAAACTTAATTGGCCAGTCTATTGAAGTTCGGCATACACCAGGGCATTCACCTGGCAGTGTAAGTTTCGTGATGGGTGATGTCGTATTTTGCGGTGATGCATTGTTCCATCGCGGCATTGGTCGTACGGATTTACCGGGAGGAAGCCAACAACAATTGATTCAAGCCATTCAGCAAAAGTTGATGACATTACCGCCAGATACAATTGCATATCCTGGGCACGGTCGGGAAACGACGATCGGCGACGAGAAAAAGTATAATCCATATTTATAATTAGATGCAGGAGGGCCTGCTTATGTCTATATACATCGATCGAATAAAAAAAATTCAACTCTGGATGCGCGGCGAATCCTTGAATGCTTTTGTGGTGACACATCACGTAGATCTGTATTACTTTTGCGGATCGATGCAGGCGGGTGTGTTGTGGATTCCCGTGAGCGGACAAGCGGTGTTTTATGTGCGCAAAAGTGTATTGCGCGCGAAGGAAGAAGCCAATTGTTTTGTGGAACCAATTTCTGCAGTGAAACCTGCATGGTCCGCGTGGAGAATGATTGAAACTGGTCGGCCCAAAATTGCGGTTACGTTCGATACCATAACGATGCAACAACTCCAACGGTTACAAAATTGGATGCCTGATTCAGAGTGGGTCGATGGTTCCATCGGTGTAAAGACGTTGCGCATGATTAAGTCTGATCACGAGGTAGAGGCGATTCGTGCCAACGCTGAATTATTGAATGCTGTGTTCCTCCAAGTTATTCAAACCGTGCAACCAGGAATGATGGATATTGAGATTTTGGCAAAATTAGAAGATGGATTACGCAGCGGCGGACATACTGGATTGCTCCGTGTGCGGGCTTCCAATTCAGAAATTGTGACTGGAACGGTCGGTTCAGGAGCAGCGATTGCAATCCCAAGTTCATTTGATGGTCCGGCAGGCGGTGAAGGGTTACATCCTTCATTTCCGAAAGGAGCAGGTCGGCATGTATGGGCGGAAAATGAGCCGCTGCTTGTGGATATCGGTTGCAGTTTGAATGGTTATGTAATTGATCAGACACGCACGATCATTTCCGGTCAAATGTCCTTTGAAATGAAACGTGCTTATGATATTGCAGAACAAATCTTGTTCGAAACCGAGGAATTACTCAAACCAGGTGCAATTCCCGAAGTGCTATATCAACGAGCACTATTACGTGCGTCGGAAGCTGGGTTTGAAAATCACTTTATGGGGTTTGCAGCAGATCAAGCGAAATTTCTTGGTCACGGTATCGGTTTGGAGATTGATGAATGGCCAGTACTAGCGAAGGGTTTCAAAGATCCGCTCCAAGCTGGGATGGTCATTGCGATCGAACCGAAGTTTACGTTTCCGGGACTAGGAGTTGTCGGTATCGAGGATACGTATTTGATTACTGAGGATGGGTTTGAAAGACTTACAGTCACACCACAAAAATTATTTATTGTGAAGTGATTGGACAGTAACATACATTTTTAGTAGGATAAAAAAATAGATCGGTTTTATAAAATTTTGGTTTTAATGGTTTGATGGGAGGGGTCCGGGATGTCTTTCAAACTCGGTCAACGTGTCATTATTATCTTTGATACATTGGAGCAACATTTACCCGTAGGTGAGTATGCTTTCGTGATTGCTTTTGAACGCAATGCGGATACTGTCTTTGATTATGTTGTGCGAATTCCGAAGTTGAATCGCAATGTAGGCGTAACGAAGCATGATATCGAAACAGAAGATTACATCTTCAAGATGGAAGCAGAACGGGTTATTGAAGATGCACTGATTGATTTTGCATTGGTTACTAAGAATAAATCATTGTTCTGTCATGTTGTTGGCTTGGAGGAGGAGTTTGCCGAACAAGTCGTAACGCCAGAGCAGATGAGTCAGGAAGAATTTATTCGGCAAGTTAATTTGAAAGCGTGGATCTAATTGCCGAGGGGGGATCTCCCTCGGTTTTTAAATGATGGAATGGAGGCAGGAAATTATGAGTATTACACTTGGAAATGTTGAACACGTTGCCAAATTGGCAAAACTGCAATTATCGCATGAAGACAAAGAAAATATGGTCGAACAGCTTAATAACATTTTGGCGTTTGCGGACGCATTAAGTACGGTAGAAACTGATCACGTTGCTCCAACGAGTCATGTACTGCCCATTTCGAATGTTATGCGTGCAGACGCACCAAAAGAGTCAGTTTCATTACAACTTGCATTGCAAAATGCGCCAGATGCGGATGAAGGTCAATTCCGTGTTCCGGCAGTTTTGGATACAGGATCGGAGGCGTAATCGTGAGTCTGTTAAAACAATCCATTCTGAGTATTAATAAAAAATTAGCTGCTCGTGAAGTGTCTGCCGTTGAACTTGTTAACGCTTCGTATGATCGAATTGCATCTACGGACAGTCAGGTACAGGCGTTTTTGACGTTAACAAAAGAACAAGCTACTGCTCGCGCGACGATTTTGGATGCAGTATTGTCGGGCGGGGAAGGCAATGCTGTGCTTGCGGCGAATCCTTTGTTCGGGATTCCAATGGGCATTAAAGATAATATTGTAACCAAGGGCGTGCGTACAACTTGTGCGAGTAAGTTTTTAGAAAATTATACTGCCATATATGATGCGACAGTCATCTCGAAATTGAATGCTTCAAATGCCGTGATGGTTGGAAAATTAAACATGGATGAGTTCGCAATGGGCAGTTCAAATGAGAACTCTGCCTTTTTTCCGACCCGCAACCCATGGGATCTAACGGCTGTTCCGGGAGGGTCGAGCGGGGCTTCGGCTGCTTCCGTAGCGGCGGGTCAAGTTTCATTTTCATTGGGTTCAGATACTGGAGGATCGATTCGTCAACCGGCATCCTATTGCGGCGTCGTTGGCGTGAAACCGACGTATGGTCGTGTTTCACGATATGGTCTTGTTGCGTTTGCCTCGTCGCTTGACCAAATTGGGCCGCTTACCAATTCCGTAGAAGATGCTGCGGTCGTACTAGAATCGATTTGTGGACATGACGCAATGGATTCAACATCTGCAGAAGTTAGTACACCACGCTTTCGTGATGCATTAACCGGAGATATTAAAGGACTAAAAATTGGTGTTGTTTCCGAGTGGATCGGTCATGGTGTTGAAGTTGGTGTGCGTGACGCGATTAATACTGCGTTAAAAGAGTTGGAAGCGGCGGGCGCGATTGTTGAGGAAGTTCATTTGCCTCATAGCGAACATGTTTTAGGTACCTATTATTTGTTGGCTTCTTCAGAAGCTTCTTCGAACTTAGCTCGTTTTGATGGCGTGCGCTATGGTGTGCGTGCACAAGGCGTAAAAGATTTGAATGAGTTATATGTGCGTTCGCGAAGTGAAGGATTTGGCCCAGAAGTTCAGCGAAGAATTATGCTTGGAACGTATGCGCTGAGTACTGGTTATTATGATGCGTACTATTTAAAAGCACAAAAAGTTCGTACGTTAATCAAACAGGATTTTGATCGATTATTTGAAACGTATGATTTGATTGTTGGACCGACAGCGCCGACGGTTGCATTTTCGTTGGGTGCACAATTTGAAGATCCCAAAACGATGTATTTGAATGATATTTGCACCATTCCAGTGAACCTTGCAGGATTACCAGCGATTAGCTTACCATGTGGATTTTCGAAAGAGATGCCTGTTGGTTTGCAAATGATCGCTAAACCGTTCGACGAAGCGACAATGCTGCGTGCGGCGCATGCATATGAACAACGGACTACGCACCATAATGTTCTGCCTGCATGGAAAGGAGGCAACGTGTAATGAGTGAGACATTGACACAAAAACCGTTTGAGACCGTTGTCGGACTAGAAGTTCACGTTGAATTGCATACGAAGACAAAAATTTTCTGTGGCTGCTCGACTTCATTTGGGGCACCGGCTAATACAAATACATGTCCAATCTGTCTCGGTCATCCAGGTGTGCTCCCAGTCCTAAACAAACAAGCGTTGGAATATGCGATGAAAGCGGCGATTGCCCTGAACTGCGAAATTGGTTCAATCAGCAAATTTGACCGTAAAAACTACTTCTATCCGGATTCACCGAAAGCGTACCAAATCTCTCAATACGATCAACCGGTCGGCTTGAATGGTTGGATCGATATCGAAGTAAATGGTGCGACAAAACGCATCGGTATCACACGGATTCACCTAGAAGAAGATGCGGGGAAACTCACGCACGAATCGAGTGGGTTTTCATCATTAGTGGATTTTAACCGTGTAGGTACACCGCTTATCGAAATCGTTTCGGAGCCGGAATTGCGGTCCCCCGAAGAAGCAAAACTATATTTAGAAAAGTTACGTTCAATTCTACTGTATTGCGATGTGTCCGACGTAAAAATGGAGGAAGGCTCGCTTCGTTGTGACGCTAACATTAGCTTGCGTCCGTGGGGACAAGAAAAGTTGGGAACACGGACCGAGTTAAAAAACATGAATTCGTTCCGCGGTGTTCAACGTGGATTGGAGTATGAAGAGTGGCGGCAAGCGGATGTATTACTTTCTGGCGGCAAAATCGTTCAAGAAACACTTCGTTGGGATGATGCAAAAGGCATCACCATTTCTATGCGAAGCAAGGAAGAGGCACATGATTATCGATATTTCCCCGACCCAGATTTGGTGACAATCCATATCGACCAAGCGTGGAAAGAACGTGTTCAAGCCTCAATCCCTGAGTTGCCGGATGCTCGCAAAGCCCGTTATCAATCTCAATATGAATTATCTCCCTATGATGCGGATGTATTAACCTCCACAATGATCCTTGCAGACTTTTTTGAAGAAAGTTTGAAACATACCAAGGATTCTAAATCTGCGGCAAACTGGATTATGGGGGATTTACTCGGATATTTGAATCAACACGGCAAAGAATTAACCGATATATCGCTTACTGGCGCAATGCTTGGTGAAATGATTGGCTTAATCGAAAACGGTACAATTAGTTCGAAGATCGCGAAAACCGTCTTCAAATCAATGATTGAGAGTGGTAAACCGCCGAAAACGATCGTTGAAGAACAAGGTCTTGTTCAAATTAGCGACGAAGGTGCAATAAAAGCAGTCGTTGAAAAAATTGTCGCAGCAAATCCACAGTCGGTCGCTGATTTCAAAGCAGGGAAAGACCGTGCCATTGGCTTCCTTGTCGGGCAAGTGATGAAGGAAACAAAAGGGAAGGCGAATCCAGGGCTCGTCAATCAACTTATTGCAGATGCGCTCACAAATTCTTAACTACAAAGGTGAAAATATGATGAAAAAAGTTAAGTTTCTCAGTATGTTGTCGAGTATCACCTTTGTAATTGCTACAATGTGCATTCCGTTTTCTGTTTTTGCAGCAGATGTTTCAACACAAGACAAATCGGTTTTGGCAAAAATGGATATTCAAAATGCCGGGTTTGAAGAAATCTCTTCAGATACGGTCAAAGAACCATTATTAAATTGGACATATGATTTTTATTACAAAGATGATAAGTACAGTACGCTGACGGTGGACAAGAATGAACATCATTCCGGTAAAAATAGCGTTCGATTGGATAGTATACAACCAAACGATGCACGTATGTTCCAAGAGTTTACTGCTGAACCAGACTCGTTATATCGCTTAACTGCGTGGGTAAAAACAAAAAACATCGGAACAGCTCAAATTGGTGCAAACTTATCGGTTCGAGATATTCCATTTACTCCATCCGATCTTAAAGGAAATACCACGGAATGGAAGAAACTTACGACGTATATCATGACTGGAAAAGACATTCATTCCATCAAAATGTCATTTGGTATCGGTGGTTACGGAAGTTTGAATACTGGAACTGCATGGTTTGATGATATTGTTGCAGAAAAAGTCGATCAAATGCCTGCGGATGGGCCATTTATTAGTTTGAACCCACCACAAGTAGATGGCATCGCGAATGGACAATCCCAAGATGGTTCAGCTGAATCCACATCTCAACCGAATACGACAATGATTTATGCGATCACATTTATCGTGATGGCCGGACTTGTTTTCCTCGTTTATCGAATGTCAGTCAAAGGTGAACAAAAAGTTGTGGATAATAACGGAGAATTGAACGAAGAACTGATAGTACCTGATGAGGCAATTGTTCCAGAGAAAATTGTTCCAGAGAAAATTGAAGTTCCAGCTAAATCTACTGTTCCAGTCAAATCTTCTACATCGGATAAAATAAAATCACAGGTAAAAACAGGTGAATCAACGAACGTAATTAAAAAAAATGCGAAGAAAGAATTTTATCAAGAAGAAAATTGATTGCGAGGGATTAGTAAAATGATTTTGCTCGGATTAATTTACATTGCAGCATTTGCATACGGAAGTTTCCTAATTTCGAATCGTTTATTTACCACCTGGACACTGGGACAACGCGTATGGCTTGCTGGCGGAATTAGTTTATTGCTGATGATGTGGACTGTAGTTCCCTTTGCATTTTTCGTTGGTTTCAGCCTAACGGCTCATTTATTGGCATTTTTATTTATGGCAGGGACTACCGCTGCGATTTTGAAGTGGGTGAAACCTCAAGTAGTCCTTTTGAAACCCAAAACAGATAAAGTTGACTTGGTAGGGCTTGAGTCTGAACGGAAATCTTGGTGGACGGCGGGGCGTATCAGTTTTGCTTTTGGGATTTCATTGTTGATAATTTTCGGAATTTTATTTTATACGCATATAATTCCTGAACAAGATGGAGCAATTCATACTGGGCAATCGACCTATGGGGATCTGAATTTACATTTGGGAATCGCGAGTTCAATCGCAGTTCAGCAAAAATTTCCGCCAGATTACAGTATTTATCCTGATCATAAACTAGCGTACCCCTTTTTCGTTGATTCATTAGCGAGTACGTTTATGATCTTCGGATTTAGTATACGATGGGCATTTTGGATTACGAGCATGTGGTTTATGACGGTGCTTGTGAGCGGATTTTTAATATGGGCCTATGATCTGCTAAAAAATAGAATTTCTTTGATTATTGCGGGATTGCTTCTATTTTTGAACGGTGGTTTTGGATTTATTTATTTTCTTGATAATTTCAAAGAAAATAATGGCCAAAATTTCACGCGTATTTTTTCAGCCTTTTATGAGACGCCGACGAATTTGGTAGGCAACGGAATTCATTGGACAAACTTGATTTGCGATATGTTTATTCCGCAACGAACATTTATGGCTGGTTGGACGTTTTTGTTCATCGTACTTGTGTTGATATACCGTGCAGTTGTTCAAAATGATCGTAGGTTGTTTGTAATTGCAGGGATTATTTGCGGATTGTTACCGATGGTTCACACGCATACCTATTTGGCGATCGGATTAATGTGTTGCGCATGGTTGTTTGCTTTTTGGGGAGATGCGAAAGATAAGTGGCAGTACTACTTCAATTGGATGAGTTTTGCTATTCCAGCATTACTTCTTGCGTTGCCTCAATTACTATATTGGACAGTACCACAAACCACAGAAGGTCATTTCCTCAAATGGCACATGGACTGGGTCAATAATAACGATATTTGGATATGGTTCTGGGTTAAGAATGTTGGAATCATATTTCTATTTCTTGTTCCTGCATTTTTTGCAATCCCTTCAAAATTACGCAAGTGGTATTCGGGTGCGATTGTTGTATTCGTAGTATCAGAATTCGTTCAATTTCAACCAAATGAATACGATAACAATAAGTTATTATTAGTTTGGTATGCATGGAGTGTCATAATTGTTACGGTATTTATCGTGGGTGTTTATCAACAATTGGTAGCGCTAAAATTTCGTCAAATTACGCTAGCGATCGTTATATTTCTCGGCATTTTTTCTGGTGTTTTGACTGTTGGTCGAGAGTTCAAGTCGGACTTTGAATTATATAGCGCGCCAATGTACAAGATGTCCAAGTGGGTCGAACAAAAAACAGACAAAGATGCATTGTTTTTAACCGGAGATTTCCATAATAATCCCATATCCAGTTTATCTGGAAGAAATATTTATCTTGGTACAGGATCATTTTTGTATTTCCATGGATTTAACACCCAAGATCGGTCAAACGAAGTATTCAATCTATTTACCAATCCGAATCAATTTGAACGATCTGCACCTCAAATCAAAATTGATTATGTGTTATTTAGTGATATGGAGCGCGGTCAATTCAAGATTGATGATGTTTATTTTAAGCAACATTATCCAGTTGCTTTCGAAGAGCAGGGTGTTCGAGTATATGCGATTTCGGATCGAGCAAAACTGCGTCTCTCTGGAACCGGTAACCAAGCGTTAAGTAACTAAAAAATGGGCTTTTCGCATTTTGCGAAAGGCCCATTTTTATTTTGAAATTATAATTAATTTTGATGATCATCGGTGGGGGATTCTGGGAATTCGGTGGCCAGTTTACGGTCAAGTGTGATCCGGGTCCTGCAAAACATACAACGATCTGATTTTCCTAGCATTTTCGTTGTGCGACCGCATTCTGGACATTCCAATTGATAGGATTGATTGGATAACATCCCTGCCCAAAAATAAACGGCCATACTCCCCATCATGACAAGTCCTCCGAGCAACATAAAAATTGCTGCCATAATTCTTCCTGCGAGGCCCCATTGCAAAACAACACCAAGCAATCCCAAAATCATAAGACCCATACCACCAAGCATTAACCATAAACCCCATAATCGAAATGCATAGATTTTTGCCATTCGAAATATCATGTTTTATCCCTCCTAGTTATCGTGATGCAGGAAAATTTCGCGTTTTTGTCGAAGTTATTTCAACAATGTAAATTAAAAAATAGAACAGGAGCTAACAAAAAGAATGGAATGGATGGAGAGCAACAATGCAGCACAAGCGATAATGCGTCGAATAGAAAAAGAAAATGCTGCAGATACAATTTGGATCGTTTTGGAACCATCTTCAACGGGTGCACCGGGTGAAGGTGAAGATGCGGATGTACTCTTTCTCGTTAATACAAATTCCACAGCTCACTATCGTTCCATTAAAAATTATAGTGCAGAAGGACAACGCATTCAAGAACGCTGGATATCTCAGCAAGAAATTGAAAACGCGCTGGCGACTGGCCATCCCCAACGGTTGGTTCAGTGGGTGGAACGAGGTGGAATTCATATGGATGTTGAATCAGTCGGTGAAAAATTAAGAGATAATTGGAAAACGTTCCCTGGAAAATATCGTTCTCAGCAATTACTAACAGAATTTTCTCAAGTCGTTCAAAAATTTCATGCGACGAAACGCTTTATGGATACCGGATACACACTTGATGCGTTCAGTTGCATGTTGAACACAATGGTTCACTGGGCGCGAATTGTCATCATTGAAAAAGGAATGCATCCTGAGATTCTCGTTTGGGAACAAGTTCGTCATTATAATGTCGGTGTTTATAAGTTATATGAGGAATTATTAACGAGTTCAGAAACGATTGACCAACGCGTGAAGTTGGTTTTGTTGGCTGCAGAGTTTTCAATGATGAGTAAAATGAAAAACAGCTGCGAATTACTGTTAAATGTGCTTGCATCCCGTGAGGAACCTTGGTCTATTGATGAGATTGCCAACCATGAGGATTTGGTTACTATTCAAGCAGATTGGTCTTTATTATTAACAAGGTTAGCAAAACGAAATATGGTCCGTGAAGTTAATGTATTTTTAACCGATGATGTGGAAATTACTGAAACCAGATATTTAAAAGGTGCATGAAAATCTGACCGTTATTGCTGAAGTTTAGCGATAACGGTCTTGTTAATTAAGAATGCGGATATGAATCATTCGGATATGCCCTTTTCAGACCATATAAATAATTAACTAAAATATCAATTTCGATTGAAAAATCGCAAAATATAAACTTTAAAAATACACTTGCATCTGACTTGTGGGTCGTGATATATTGTTTAAGTCGCTTCTGAGACACGCAAAAACAACTGAGAAGAACGACATCGCACATTGAAAACTGAACACTGAATGTAAGAGAGAAACGATGAGATCGTAGCGGAGATCATCGAGCAATAAAAACGCTAGCGAGAGCTTAAAGGTCTTAGGACCTT
>CANHGK010000021.1 GCA_947460235.1 Paenibacillaceae bacterium
ATCCGCGTTATGTGATCAACCGCATTTCTAGTGTGCTGATCAAACATAATAAATCGTGTATTAATGCATTGGATATTCTGAAAGGCCTCAAAGAAGGCTTGGATCAGCATGCGTCGATTGCCAAAGATGAAAAAGAACGACTACTTCAACTCATTACCCTCGCTCGTCAAGAGTATGATTTAAAAGCCAAAAATGAAGTGCAACGCGCATTCGTGTTTTCTTTCGAGGAGTCGGCACATTCGCTACTCAATAATTATTTGGATAATGTTGAAGCATACTGCTCTGGTTTTAAAATGAAAGATCCATTAACCGATGAGCCGCGTGATCCAGACGAAAAATTAATGCGTTCGATTGAGGAACAAATTGGCGTAACTGAAAATCAAAAGCGCGCCTTCCGCGAAGAGATTTTGATCCGAATATCTAACTATGCACGCAAAGGCAAACCGTTTGATTATCATTCACATGAACGCTTAAAAGAAGCCATTGAGAAAAAATTGTTTACCGATTTGAAAGATGTCGTTAAAATCACCACGTCAAGTAAAAATCCAGACGAACAACAAGTGAAACGCATGAACGAAGTCAGCAAACGCCTGATCGAACACCATGGATATTGCGCGATTTGTGCGAATGAACTCATGCAATACGTTGGTAGCCTGCTTAACCGCACCTAGATAACAGGGGGCGAGGACCATGGATTCTAAAGAAAATGATTTGATGTTTACGTTGACGCATGACGATTGGTCGTTGCACCGAAAGGGTGAATTGGATCAAGAACGTCATAAACGAAAAGTAAAGGAAGCGATTCAAAAACAAATGTCCGATCTTATCCAGGACGATTCGATTTTGACTGCGCAGAATGGACAAGTCGTCAAAGTTCCGATCAAAAGTCTAGACGAACCTAGATTTCGATATAATCATAACAATCCGAATCAACCGCATATCGGTCAAGGTAGTGGGGACACGCAGGTTGGTGATGTTATTGGTAAAGCGCCACCGGATCAACAAGGACAAGGCCAGGGACAAGCCAATAAAGCAGGGAATGCCGCGGGCGAAGATGTATTCGAGGCGGAAATGAGCTTGGAGGAATTAAGTAATATTGTTTTTGATGGCTGGGAATTGCCAAGGCTTAAACCGCGAACCCGGCGAGTTTTGACGACGGACGATATTCGTTTTAATGACATTCGCCGTAAAGGCATGATGAGCAACGTTGATAAACGCCGAACGCTCATTGAGGCGATCAAACGACAGGCGATGGATCAATATTTGCATCATGAGCAAGCGCAAGGCACATTTAAGCTTGGTCCGATATCGAGCGATGACCTTCGCTTCAAAACATGGGATGTAATTCAAAAGCCATTTGCCTCGGCGACGGTGCTGGCGATGATGGATACATCGGGCTCGATGGGAACTTTTGAGAAACGAATTGCTCGAACGTTTTTTTATTGGATGGTCCGATTTTTGCGTACAAAATATTCGCATGTGACGATTCGTTTTCTTGCACATCATACCGAGGCGAAAGAGGTGACCGAAGAGCAATTTTTCTTTAAGGGAGAAAGCGGTGGAACGCGCGTTTCGTCCGTTTATCAATTAGCGAACGACATCGTGCAACGTGATTATTCGAATGAAGATGATAATATTTATGCGTTTCATTTCTCTGACGGTGATAACTATGATTCAGATAATACAATGACGGTCAAATATGCGAGCGATTTGCTTGATCGGATCAATATGCTTGGTTACGGTGAAATACATCAACATTCTCGTACGTCTGGCCTATGGGATGCGATGAGTTCAATCCGCCACGAAGGTTATTATTATTCGTTATTGCGCGATCCTGCCGACGTGTACCGAACGCTGAAAGAGTTTTTTATGCCAAAAGATAAAGATAAAGCTTCAAGTGCTTGACGATCATGACCTCGCGCTGAAAGGGGGACGAGCAGATGCATGCTAAAGAATATGAACGCTTGTCCCGGTCGATCGAAGAAATCACTGGTATTGCGAAATCGATGGGACTCGATTATTTTCCGATGCGTTACGAAGTTTGTCCAGCGGAAGTCCTTTATTCGATCGGGGCTTATGGAATGCCTGCTCGGTTTGCGCATTGGAGTTTTGGCAAAGCGTATCACCGGATGAAATTAGAGTATGACTATGGATTAAGTAAGATTTATGAACTCGTGATTAATTCGAATCCGTGTTATGCGTTTTTGCTTGATCATAATTCGCTCATTCAAAATAAAATCATCGTTGCCCATGTACTTGGGCATAGTGATTTTTTCAAAAATAATGCGATGTTCAGTGCGACAGACCGAAGTATGTTGGACCGAATGTCGACGTTCGCTGATCGTTTTCATCTTTTTGAACATGAATTCGGTGAAAAAGTTGTCGAAGAAACGTTAGATGCAGCGCTTGCGATTCAAGAACATATCGATCCACATCACCGTTTTGGACGGATGCAAGGATTTGCCGAGGCAGATGGATTAATGAAAGATGTCGTCAGTTTTATCGCAACGAACAGTCGCAAGCTCGCGGATTGGCAACGAGAAGTGCTATGGATGATTCGTGAGGAAATGTTATATTTTTGGCCGCAAATGGAGACAAAAATTATGAATGAGGGCTGGGCGTCTTATTGGCACACGACCTTGATGCATGAACTCGATTTGGACGAATCGGATACGATCGAATTTGCAAAAATGAATGCGGCGGTGTTACAACCAGCACGCGGGGGGATCAATCCCTATTATGTTGGAATCAAAATGTTTGAGGAACTTGAGCGTAGGCACGGACGCGATGCGATTTTTGAGATTCGTGAGATGGAAAATGATGTTTCATTTTTGCGGAATCATCTCGATCAAGGAATGGTAGAAGCAATGGATTTATTTTTGTTTCAGCGCGAAGGGGAGTACTACAAGGTTTCCTCAAAACAAGCAGCTCAAGTGCGGGATTTACTTATTGCGCAACGCACGAACGGCGGGTTTCCATATATTGGCGCTCTTGACGGTGATTATCGAGGTCGTGGTGAATTGCTTCTTCGGCATCGATTTGAGGGCATGGAATTGGACCGAAAGTACGTGCAAATGACCTTGCCTCATTTGTACAAGTTGTGGGGAAAACCAGTCCATTTACAGACACAGGTGAACGGAAGGATATTAACATATGAATTTGATGGGAAAGAGATGAAAGTTGCATAACGATTCGAAAACGAAAAAAACCGTTTTCCCGTGCGTACTCATCTACCAAAGTAAATTGGTGGATGGTTGACTCTCGGGAAAAACGGTTTATTTTTTATACGGTTGTTTTTTGTTTTGCAGGAATTTCGATTCGTTTGCCGGACAAAATGACTTGCACTGCATGATCGGATTCATTCGTAATGTGCGTTGAATTTGCCCCCACTTGAACATTCAACAATGCCCCGCGGAACATTACTTTGAAGGAGAATGATTTCCACTCTTCAGGAATGAACGGATTAAATGATAACGTTGAACTTTCAATTTTAAGACCAGCGAAACCTTTAATGACCGACATCCATGTACCGGCCATTGACGTAATGTGTAGGCCGTCTTCCGTGTCATTATTATAATTATCTAAGTCAAGACGTGAAGTGCGTAAATACATCTCGTATGCTTTTTCATTGTAGCCGAGTTCACATGCAAGAATCGAGTGAACGCAAGGGGATAATGATGATTCGTGAACCGTCATTGGCTCGTAAAAGTCAAAATTACGTTTCTTCGTTTCTAGATCATAACGATCACCTAAAAAGAACAACCCTTGAAGCACGTCCGCTTGTTTGATAAAGCAGGAACGCAAAATGCGGTCCCAAGACCATTTTTGGTTGAGCGGTAATTGTGATGGATCAAGATCTTTGACCTGAATCAATTCTTTATCTAGGAAACCATCTTGTTGTAAGTAAACGCCGAGTTCTTCGTCATATGGAAAGTACATATTGTCGATGATATGTTGCCATTTGCTTAACTCGGTTTGCGTGATGCCAAGTTGTTTTTCCCATATCGTATAAGCACCAGGTTCGTTTGTTTTTAAGAAATTAACCAATTCGAGCGCATATTCAAGTGTCCACGTCGCAACGCGGTTTGTGTACCAGTTGTTATTGACATTGTTTTCGTATTCATTCGGTCCAGTAACACCGAGCATGACATATTGCCCTTTGCGAGCTGCCCAGTGTACTCGATCTTCCCAGAACCGAGCAATTTCGTATACCGTTTCAATCGCAAATTCGCTAATGACCGATGTGTCACCCGTGTAACGAACATAATCAAGAACCGCGTATGCAATCGCTCCGTTACGGTGGATTTCTTCGAAAGTGATTTCCCACTCGTTATGGCATTCTTCGCCGTTCATGGTGACCATTGGGTACAATGCACCTTTTGTAAAACCAAGTTTTTTTGCGTTTTCTTTTGCACGCTCGAGTTGATTGTGACGGTATACGAGCAATTGACGTGCAATTTTTTGATCTGCAGTACTAAGGTAAAATGGCAAACAATATGCTTCGGTGTCCCAGTATGTGGAACCGCCATATTTTTCTCCAGTAAAACCTTTGGGTCCGATATTTAAACGGGAATCTTCTCCGTTATACGTTTGGTGCATGTGGAAAATGTTAAATCGAATGCCTTGTTGTGCGGCAACATCACCGTCGACAATAATATCCGATTCGTTCCATTTATTCGCCCAAACGGCAATGTGTGCAGCGAGTAACGTGTCAAATCCACGTTCGAAAGCGTTATTAAGTAATTCCGTTGCCACGGAAACAAGTGACGCTTCGTTATGATCGCGTGATGTAACATTTGATACGATTTTTTCAATGACCGTTGTTTGATTCGCTTTTGCAGATACAGTAACGGTGTGGCCGACGAATTTCGTTTTATTTTCAATAATAGGTGATAAAGATAGTGGTTGTCCGGATTGCGTGATTTGGAATTTCATCGCGGATGTGTAAACAAATCCAGTTTTACGTGTACGGATTGTCAACGTTGCGAGATCAGCAGTGTTTGAAGAATCAACCGCGTCCCAGAATTTCTCATCGTAGTTGGAATCTTTATTTTTGATGTCACCATCAAGGTAAGGATTGATCGTAAGTTCAGCATCGCCGTTTAAGACGGTAATCGCGTATCGAATCGCTCCGATTTCTTTGTCTGCATACGAGCAAATGCGAATCGCATCCACTTTCACTTGTTTCCCATTCGCAAGCGATGCCGTGAAAGAACGAGTAAGCGTTCCTTCTTTCATATTAAGAACACGCGAAAAAGAACCGATTTCTGCGTTCGCTAAATCCAACGCTTCGCCATCGATATTGATGTTAATTCCAATCCAGTTTGTGGAATTTAATACTTTTGCAAAATATTCAGGGTAACCGTTTTTCCACCAACCAACACGCGTTTTGTCGGGATAATAGACACCAGCCATATAACTGCCTTGAAGTGTTTTGCCGCTGTATTGTTCCTCGAAATTAGCTCTTTGGCCCATGTAGCCGTTTCCGATGCTACAAATGGATTCAGAAATTTCGTGGTAATGCGCATCAAAGCTATTCTCAATGATGTTCCACTCATCGAATTGGTAGTACTGTTTCACTGGTCATTCTCCTTTGATATTTTATATTTAGTCATTCGAAAGTTAGTTCAAAATTAGTTTGATTCACCCAAAGCAATTAACCGTTCCAATGACATTTCGGTCATCGCCGAGATGACGATTGTTGCTTGGCCGAGGTGTTCAGATGAACCCATGCCAACACTGCGCATCCCTGCGCGGGTTGCCGCTTCGATGCCGGATTCTGCATCTTCAAACACAACACAATCTTCTGGATTCAAGCCTAGCGCCTTTGCGCCAAGTAAAAAAACTTCTGGATCTGGCTTCGCTTGAGACGTGTGATTACCATCTACGATGGCATCGAATGATTGAACCATCCCAACGTTTTTCAAAATCATCATCGCATTTTTACTTGCAGATCCGAGTGCGGTTTTGATCCCCGCTGCACGAATCGCCGCGAAAAACGATTTCACACCTGGTAGAATCTCTCGCTCGTCCATTGTTGAAATGGATTCCACATACCACACGTTTTTTTTGGCAGCAAGCTGTTCTTTGGTCGCTTCGTCAAGCGATAGACCGCCGATTTCTAGCAAAATTTCAAGTGAGCGCACACGACTTACGCCTTTTAAACGTTCATTATCCTGTTCAGTGAAATCAAATCCGAGTTCATTAGCCAAACGTTTCCAAGCCAAATAATGATATTTGGCGGTATCGACGATGACTCCGTCTAGATCAAATAAGCATGCTTTGACAGCCACAGGGAGATCCTCCAATCGTAAATTAGAACGTTCTCATCATACCATAATCGATTATATTATTAACTCTTTTACTAGCGAGTTGCTTCATTTGCAAGTCTTTGTAATGGTGCTAGCACAGCTAGTGTTTCTGAAATGTGTTGTTCCCAAATTTGGCTTGACAGTTGATCACATGTTTGTGCATCAAGGTGTAAACCGACGAGAAGTTCAGCTTTTTTTACCGTATGCAGTCTGCTAACCATTCGTTCAAGTTCAATCGAATTCATCTCAGAATGTCCAATCGTATTCGGTTTTCCGTGGTCGTCGCTCCAGCGAAATGTAGCAGGAATTGTGGATTGAATGGATTCGAGTTCTCTTAAAAACGCATCACTAATCATCGATTTTCCTGGGCATTCATAAATGACTGCAAGTTGCAAAAAGGCATGTGTCCTCCATAATCCAAATTGCAAATGGGGAAGTGCCTTGTATCCGCGTTTTGCAGTGGACCATGCGACCCATGTATCCTTTGGTGGATTTACAGAGCGGCGAGCGTGCTTGGCAACATGTACGAAAACATCTTGTCTTGTTAATTCTGACCAGATCGGTGCGATTTGAGCGCCAATTTGATGCAATTTCGGCCGAACCGTTTCGATGATTGCGCTCATTCTTGGTTCGAGACCTTCGACATCGAAAACTTCGAAGTCTGCTTGTTTTAATTGAATCATAGTAAACTCCTCAAAAATAAAAATATGCCACAATAAATATACCATAATCCGTTATTCAATCAATAAATCAGGAAAATTATAAGAATTCAAAAAGGAAATTCGTTTGCAGTGTCGAATTGCAAGTTTGTCAGGCGAAAAGTGCCAATCGATGCACCAAACACCGCCCATTCACAAAGGAGGCATTTCAACATGAGTTCGATTACAAAAGATGATCTCCAGGTAATCAAAAACGTTCGTACGGCAATCGAAACCTGCATCATCGGAAAAAAACAAGAGGTAACTTTACTTTTGACTTCCATGATTGCGAACGGTCACGTACTAATTGAGGACGTACCGGGTACTGGAAAAACGATGATGGTCAAAGCATTAGCAAAAGCAATCCAAGGTGATTTCCATCGGATTCAATGTAATCCAGACTTACTTCCAACGGATATAACTGGGGTTTCAATTTTCCATCCGAAAAAAGAAGCATTCGAATTTAAACCAGGTCCAGTAATGACGAATATTCTTCTAATCGATGAGATCAACCGTGCCACGCCAAAAACGCAATCCGCGTTACTTGAGGCGATGGAAGAACGCGCAATTTCCATCGACGGTATTACTCATCCGTTACCAGATCCTTTTTTCTTGCTTGCAACGCAAAATCCAATTGACTTTGAAGGAACATATGTGTTACCAGAGGCCCAATTAGACCGTTTTATGATGAAGTTTTCTGTAGGTTATCCAGACGCAGTAACTGAGCGCCAAGTTTTGACGATGCAAGCTCATGAACATCCAGTAAACAAATTGAAACCGGTTACGACCGTTGATAAAATCGCTGATCTTCAAACAAAAGTGAAAGACGTATTTCTTGAAAACAGCATTATTGAGTACATCGTAAACGTGACACGCAAAACGCGTGAACACCCAGCAGCGAACCTAGGAGCATCTCCTCGTGCTGCCGTATCATTTATGAATGCGGTAAAAGCATATGCGTTTATTTGTGAGCGCGACTATGTGGTTCCTGATGATGTGAAATTTTTAGCACCATTCGTTCTCGGTCACCGGATTATGTTCAAATCAGAAGCTCGTTTGGAAGGCGTAACCATCCCATCCTTCTTCCAATCGGTATTCCTTGAAGTGAGCGTTCCGATTCTATCGAGGAAGTGATGACTCATGGCAGAACCAACAACTGCTAAACTTGGCGGAGAAGCGACATTAACCGAAGATGATCGCAAGCGATATAATAGTAAAATACGTACCCTCGCCATTTTATTCATGGTCACGCTGTTGTTTTTCACATTCCAAGGTGGAAAATTAGCGTTCTTCCTATTTATTATGTCAGTTAGTTTGTGTGCGTATTTGATTTTGGTTGTTTGGAAAAATGGGATTCGCTCACTTAAAGGAAAGCGAATGCTCAATAATAACGTAAGTGGGAGTAGTATCGTGTTGGCAGGCTCAACGAATACGATGAAAATCGATGTTCGGATGGACCGGACATGGTTTGTACCATATGTTATTTTGCGTGATCGTTTAACTCGCTCATCTGGTGAATCCGAAGTGATTGAGACCTCCGTAATTCCGGAGAAAAACAAACGCGGCGAAGCAACGTATGATATACGTATTCCCAAGCGTGGTAACTATATATATGAAGAAACTGAGTGCATCACACATGATACGTTTGGATTTTTTGAATTCAAAACCGTAGTCAACATGCCGTTTGCGTTAAAGGTTTTGCCACCGACAGTGTTTTTTCGTGAGTGGGTTGCGTTCGACCAAATGTTTCGGGGAAAATTTAACGCGAATAATCTGGCGCGTAATTTACGCGAAACCACGACAATCAACGGTGTTCGTGACTATAACGTAGGGGACCCTTTTTCACGAATTCACTGGAACTCAACCGCTCGGACTGGGCAATTGCGTTCGAAAGAGTATGAGAAAGAGGCAATGACCAAAGTTTGGATCGTACTCGACCGTCATTATGATTCGTATAACTCAGAAGATGAGTTTGAAATGGCAGTTTCGATTTGTGCTTCTTTAATAGAATACTTCCGGAAAAAAGATATTGAGTACGGATTGTTCTCTATCGGAAAAGACACGAATCATATGAAACCACACAAATCATCTGAACATCACAAAAAAATGTCTCAACATTTCATCGACGTTGAAGCGGATGCCCCATTTCCGATTACGGAAGCGCTTAAAGATGGTACGATGTTTGAAAAAGGTTGTTTCGTCATTGTGATCAGTGCGCTAAGAGATGAACAAATGCTTGGGAAACTCGGTTGGGTTCAATCACGACGCATTTTGTTCGGATACTTATGGTTATGTGAATATGAAACGTATCAAGAAGATGAAGAGTGGGTTAAGCGTCTTAGAAACCTTGGTTATCTCGGCTACACCATACACGAGTTGGCTGAATTGCCGACCCTTTTGGAGGCGAGAATATGAGTCAATTACTTAACAACTGGCAGCGCCGCGTGATGGTTATCGCAATCGGAATTTTGCTGTTTCAAGTTGTGTATTTGATCGATCAAAAAGTGTTGGACCCAGGATTAACATCATTCTTAAAATGGTTTGTTGTTTTAACGGCGATCGGTGAGTTTGTGATGTCGTATCCTACGATTATCAATCGGGCAGTCATTCAAATCCCGTTTTGGATCATAAACTTTTTCGCAACTGTCGTTTACACGCCAAGTGTTGAGGGGATTCAACAAAAATCGGTTCTTTTCTATCTCGATCTCATTCAAAACATGGGAAATGCGGATTCCGCTTTCTTACATATTAATACGTTGTGGTATGGGATTGCGTTAATGATCGTATTTTGGTTGCTATCAAGTCTATTAAATAGCAAAACAAGAATTCTAGTAATAAGTTTGATTTTCATTTTATCGTTTGCGATTCTAGATTCGTATACAAGATTAAATTTAGATCGTGAACTGTCAATGATCGTATTTAGTTGTCTAGTTCTTGTCATGATGCAACATTATTCAAAGTTGATGGAAGAACAAGAGCGTATTTGGCAATTTTTATCGAACAATCCAACGCGTGTATTGTTATCGTTAGTAGTCATTTCTGTTTTGATTTTTGCTGCCGATCGTTTTACGTGGGAAACAGAACCGTTGTTACCTGACCCATATACGATGTGGCAAGATTTCAAAAATAAAGTTAATGGAACTGGCGGCGGCGGCGCAGGGGCAGGGGCCGGCGGGAATAAAACCCCGCAAGAAGCAACTGCTAACTACGGATTTGAGGAATATAAATTAGGTGATGGTTTCAATTTTGACGCCACTCCAATTCTTCAAGTTAAAACGAGCTACAAACAGTATTTACGTGGACAGACGAAATCGGTTTATAACGGTAAAGGCTGGGAATCCAGTAACAAAGAGAAGAATACGACAATGGCAAAATTGACTCCGGATGTGACACTTGGACCTTATGACTGGGTCAATGTAAAATCGGTTAAAGCTGTCGATGATACTCAAGTTGTTACATTGGTTGAAGATTTGCAATATCCGGTCTATTTTGGAGCGTATCCGATCAAAAAAGTGTTGGATGCAGACAATTCAGCTGAAAAAGTAGAACGTGTAGCTACCTGGTCACAATATAACGAAGAAGTTCGTTTTAATGTGAAAGGAAATATTGCATATCCAAAATCGTATACAATACTTTCTCAACCGCCAATTATCGATGAAGATTTACTCAAGAAAGTTACGCCTGAGTTCTTAGACTTCGAGAAAGTGAAATCAAACAAATGGCTTAAAGATTATCTTGTGGTTCCCGATACATTACCTGACCGAGTGAAGAAAAAGGCGGAAGAGGTAACTAAAGGAAAAACATCGATCTATGAAAAATCGAAAGCGATCGAACAGTACTTGTATACCAATTTTAAGTATAATAATCACCCGGATGTAAAAAAGGCGATTAGCAAAGATTTTGTTGATTCATTCCTTTTTGAAATCAAGGAAGGTTATTGTGATTATTACTCAACGGCTATGGTAATGATGGCGCGTTCCATTGGGATTCCTGCACGCTGGGTTCAAGGGTATACAGAAGGTATGGGTACAAATTCACAAGCTGCAGGCGCTCCAGGAGCCGCGGGAGCAACAACATCGAATGCATCTGCAGGTGAGGAAGACACATACACGATTCGCAACTCGGATTCACATTCCTGGGCTGAAATTTTCTTTGAAGGTTATGGATGGGTTTCGTTCGAACCAACTGCTGGTTTTGTAATGCCACAACTTAGCACTGCGAAAAAAGTAGAGGCGAAACAACAACTAGCGGTGAATACGCAAACAACGAAACAAGATCAAGAATCAAAAGTATGGAAAGAAATTAAACAAATTCTTTTCTACACATTTATGACGATTTTGTTCGGTGGCGGTGCTGTATTCTTCTGGAAACGTCGTGCGATTTTATTCTTCCTAAAAGTATTTTTCAAAAGTCGAAATCTTAAGACGGTCAATCAAAAAGTTATTTTTGAATTCGAAAAATTACTTTATTATGCAAGCATGAGTGGTTTCTATCATACTAATACAGAGACCATTAGAGAAATTACTCGCGAGTGGATTTCTCAAAAATCGTATTTAAAACAAGATATGGATATCTTGATGTCTTTGTTTGAGCGAGCTTGTTATTCTACTGATAATTTAATGGCAGAAGATCTAAACTTAGCAGCACAAACGGTCGATAAATTCCGTAAGGGAATTTAATCCGTTAAATGAGACGCACATATTCACATAAGGAGGGATCTAACGATGTGGCGTAAGCCTGTTGCGGTGATTTTCCGAGTGTGGGTGTGTGCGTTTTTTGTTTCTTCGTTATTTACATCGGTTTTCGATGGATTTGCAATGGCAGCAAAAACGTATCCTAAAATTAAAGCCGAAGTTCGAACAGATACAACAATGGAACGCAGTGGTCAGCAAATCCCATTACAAGATCCACCTTTATTGTATAAAGATAAGTTTTATATCTCGGTAAAGTCACTTGATTCAATTCTCAATACGTATACCGTTTGGAATAAAAAGAGAAATGTACTTGAGGTTATGGAAAGCACCCCACAACCGTTAAGTAACAATACTGGAGCAAGTGGTAGCAAACCGAAATCTACACCAAAACCTGATGCAAATTCTTCCGGTTCGAAACCCAATGCAAGTTCGAATGGTTCAAATCAAAGTGCAAATAACAATGTTATAAAATTAAAATCGACACCTACCCCGCGTGGTTTTAAAGCTTCTTCAACGCCTTTTGTCGTGAGAGTAACACCGACGCCGGTTGCGTTTTTGTTTTTGACCCCTACACCATTTAATAACGTTAGTAACGAGAATAGTAATTCATCTGGTACAAACGGTAACAGTAACGGTAATAATAACGGTGGCAGTAACGGTGGCAATAACGGTGGCAATGTGAAAGGAAATTCGAGTGGTGGAAATGGCCAAGTGATCGTTACACCTACACCTAAATTTCCAAAAATAAACAACACGCCGCGTCCGACACCGAAACGGAATGTCGCACCAGTGACGATAGGCTCACCTGCACCGATTGCACCTACACGTTTGGTGAATTACTCCATAGAATATATGGGGAACAAATACGATGTTGTCGCTAATTTGTATAAGGATAGTTTGTATTTCCGTTATCGGGATTTATTGAAAATGGATGTTGATTGGTCAGGTGTTCCAATTTTTAAGGAACCGTTGACGAATGAAGATTTTATTATGAGGGAAGAATTAGTAAACCGCTTATTGGAGACACCGATGGTATTGTTGTTGAAAACACCTGTTTTAACTGGAATAGATGATCCAGATAAACGAAATTGCTTGAATGCATTCATCGGGAATGGAAGTAAATTTGGAGTTGGACTGTCGGATTCGTCATCGCCGATTTTGTGGGTTTCTCCTACAAGTGTAGAAAATGAATATAAAGCGATTTCTCAAAACGGCGTTACTGGAAAAATCACCGAATATGGCGTGAAATTAATGAAATCAGACACTGGATATACTGCTTCAACCACCACGATTAAGTCATTAAATTAATTCGAAAATCCGTCTAGTAGAAATGCAAAATTATCATTATATCCCAATCGTATTATCGTTGTCAAATGAACTAATTGTGTTTAAACTATAGGTATGGAGAGATATAGGGGGGATCACCGTGAAACCACAACGTTATGAAGTGGAATACTGCAACCTTGAACTGAGGTTTGAACGGAGGATTATCCACGACTTCATGCGTCATCTTGCTCATGAGGGATTTTCGATGTATTGGAGTGAGGATGACCACCGCATTGAGTTGCAAGTGCGCGCCGAGCAGGGAGGCGTGAAGTTGCATTTTACGAGAATTGGTGATCGTTTCAAAATCGTTGGTGATTATTTACTAACCGATGATAAGTTATCCCGGATGATGGAAAAATTAATTGAAGACACCCGAGGACATGCTGTCGTGAAACGATTCAATGATCAACAGATTTTAATTGAAAATATCATGTTTGGTGAAATCATTCGACTCGTTGAAATCCGAGGTGTTGAACACAAAGTGATCTTTCAGAAAAAACCGTTGGTTACTCGTGAAGAAATGGTGGAAGCCTTCAAAAACAAACGTGCGCTCGAACGTATCCCAGTCCTCAAAATGGAAATGGATTATGAGTTAATGGTATTGCATGATGCGATGAAAAATCACGATAAACGAGCAGTTCGCGCAAGTAAACAGAAATTGCGTCAATTGAGACAGGAGATGTTATGGTTAGAAGTATGATTGTAAGCGCTTGCCTTTCCAACTCTAAACCCGCAAAAGCATTCTAACGGCAATTTTTATTCGCCAAATGAAGCTAATTGCGGGTTTTTGTTTATTAAAACCTTTACAAAATCCGAAAAAACATTATAAGATGACAATAGCGCACAACTTCCGACAACTTTTGCAGAGAGAGATGGTGACCCAAGATATGAAGCGCTACTTAATTAGTATGTTAATTATCATCATTTTTTTTACGATGGAGCTAAATGTAAGCGCTATCCAAATTTCCAAATCTTCAAACCATTCTAAAACATCTACAATACATAGCGTCCAAGTCAATGGAAATCGTTTACTTGTTCAAGCGGATAATCAAATCAAACCAAGTATTATGCGGTTGAAACAACCAGAACGCTTGGTATTAACCTTTACTAATGCACAGTTAGAATTAAACGTGAATCATGCTGAGTTTTCATTAGATAATCATCCATTAATTCGCAAAGTACGTTATGCCAATTTTTCGAATGAGCCACCGATGGTTCGAGTTGTTGCTGATTTAGAAGGAAATATTCCATTCGAATTAAAATCAGATCAACCAGATTCAGTGATTGTTTCGTTGGATTCCATCAAATCTGCAGTTGATGTCGGAGAAGCAACAACGGATGATCCAATTGATTCGATTACTACAGCAGCTCCAACTGCAATCCCTTCGGCGACTCCAAACTTGACGCCGGAACCAATTTCTAAATTAGACGATCCCACACCAACACCAGAACAAAAAAGTGAAAACAAATTGATAGATGCTCAAATGAATGATTCCACACTTGAGTTATCATTCGATCAGGCGGTTTCTGTAACGAAAGATAATTCTACTATTGATACCGGATTAAATGTAACGTATACGTTTAATACGACATTGTTTGATCATAAACAAATTACGATTCTCGAAAATGGATTGGTTCGATTGGTTCGCTGGAAAGGTGTAAAAAATGCATCGTGGAAGATGACAGATACAGGTGGTTTTTTACAACTTTCATTGACATTGGATCCCGGTTACACTGCTTTTTTGACCGCGGATAAGGATCAAAAGACGATTGGGATTCAAGCCAAAATTGTTCGTGCGAAAGTCGTTATTGATGCAGGTCATGGCGGATTTGATGTTGGTGCCACAAGTATAAGAAAACATTATGAGAAAGATCTAACGTTAAGTGTAGCTGAAATGGTTCGAGATGAATTATTAAAACATTCATCGATTGAACCAATCTTGACGCGTTCTGATGATCGTTTTATTACATTGGAGAAGCGTGCTCAATTCGCAGCCCAAATGAATGCAGATTTATTTATTTCTATCCACGGAAATAGTAACATTAAAAGTTCCGTTCGTGGAACGGAAACGTATTTTTTTAAAAAAGACAGCCAAGAACTTGCACAGGTCATGCACAAGCATGTTTTGAAAGCAACGCAATTACCAGATCGCAAAGTAAAAACCGCAAAATATTTTGTGTTAAGGAATAATACAGTTCCGGCAACTTTATTGGAACTTGGCTACCTATCGAATGGCGTCGATGAAGCAAAATTGATGCGCGTAAGTATAAAAAGACAGATTGCAATCGAGATTGCTGCAGGGATTGAAGAATACGTAAACACAAAGCTTGCTCCTTAAATGGACAAGCTTTTTTACTTTGTTTATAATTTTACCCAAGCAACATAAAGAAAGTCATGAATGGTGAGGAGAAAAGATCATGGGAATCATCAAATTACGTAAAATAATTGGTTTGTTCATTTTCTTGTTTAGTTTTTCGTGCATATCCATATTTTTTTCATCACAGGTTCAAGCTAGCCCACAAAATTCCAAGCTGATTCCAACCATGTTTAATGACTTGTCAGATCAGGATCAAGCATATTCATCCGTATGGAAACTGTTAACTCAGGGTGTATTACGAAATGAATCAAATTTATCGTTTGATGCAGGTAAGGCGGTCACGAAGCAAGAGGCGATTATGCTTGCGATTCGATGGTCTGGTTTGGAAGACGAAGCGAAAAAACGGTCCTCTTCCGTTGTATTACCGTTTGAGGTTTCTCCTGCGACGAAACCATACGTCATACTTGCATTTGAAAAAAATTTCATTACTTTTTCTGAAGAAATGCAACAACAAGATAGCAAGAAAACATTAAAAACATGGGGACAAACAGCAGTTACTTATGAATGGTTTGCGTTATTAATGGATCGAATTTGCGGGAAAAATTATACGAGTCCAACTAAGGTAGATGCATCAATAAGTAAATCCATTGTCGACTTCGATTCCATTCGAACACTTAATAAAAATTCAGTGGCGAAATTCGTGCATTCAGGCGTAATTACGTTGGGTGATTCGAAAAAGTTTAATCCGACAAAATTGCTCTCTCGTGCTCAATTAAGTATTTGGTTTGATCGATTGGAGTGGGTGGATAAACGATATTTGGCACAAGGTAATTTGGGCACATTTCAATCGCTTTCCAAGCAAACAATGACGGTAATGATGCCAGATCGCACGTCGAAAACGTTCACCGTCAGTCAATCTGTTAAGGCTTTCGGGAATGAAGCGACGAGTGGATCGGTGTTGCTTTCTTCATTGAAACCAGGTGATGTACTGGAGTGGTCGCTAGTTAATCAGGAAGTATTGTTTTTGCGCAAAACAACCGATAAACGACTTGCTTTGGATCCATCCATTGTACCAATTGTGAATGCGACACCAATTCCTTCAGCAAAAATCAGTCCATCGCCTAGTCCAACGTTACTTCCGAAAGCGACCTCGAACATTGTTCGTTCGACGCCAATAACGACTGCAACGCCTATGGCAAGTGTAACCCCAGCACCAACGCAAGGATCAAACGCTACAGGTGCAAAAAATGGTACGTTTGGATATAGCGGGATTATTACGCAGATTGACCTTTCCAAACGTGTCATCACAATTAATTCGGATACAAAATCTTCGGTGGTACAATTGTCCATTGCAACGAAGGTGACCGTACTTGATGGTCAAACGGTTCTTTCGGGCATGGAAGCATTACATGTAGGAGATTGGATATTTACGCAAGGTACAGATGCAAAAGTAACATCGATTACATTATTGAAAGCGAATCGATTGCGTTCGGAACAAGGTTCAATTGAACAAATATATAAAGAACAATTGATTATCGTAAGGAATGGAACGTCCTTTACGGCATATCAAGTATCTAAAACAACAGAAATCACGTCATCAGGCAAAGCGTCACTTGGGGTATCTGAATTATTACCTGGTGACGAAATCAAAGTTGATGCAATTGATGATGCGCTTCAAAAAGTAACGTTATTGAAACGTACATTTATGATGTCATTACTCGTTATCCATTTTGATGCGCCTACGATGATTTTAACGGTGATGGATTCAGAAAATCGCCCTTATGCGATTAAGGTTTCTAAGGACGCGTTATATTATGGGGATCAAGCGGTTTCGGTGTTGACTTCCGATCAATTGGTACAAGCGTTAACCCGCGGTAAACAATTGGAAGTGTCGTTAAAAGATCAACTGATTGTTTCATTGAGGTTATCGAAATGACGTTGAAAAAATCACAAATAAATGAAATAATTGACGCCTTTCAAATCATGTTTCCGGACGCATTTTGTGAATTAAAGCATTCAAATCCGTTTGAGTTAGTGATCGCGGTATTGTTGTCTGCACAGTGCACTGATGTTATGGTAAACAAAGTGACGGCTACGTTATTTCAGAAATACAAGACGCCGGAAGATTATCTTGCAGTTGAGATTGAAACGCTTATGGAAGATATCAAACAAATTGGCCTCTTTCGAAATAAAGCGAAACATATTCAGCAATTATGTCATCAGTTATTGCAAAATTACGATGGCGTCGTACCCTCCACACGGGAAGAACTTGTAACATTAGCGGGTGTCGGCCGAAAGACAGCAAATGTTGTGATTTCTACAGCATTTGGTGTTCCGGCATTTGCCGTGGATACTCATGTCGAGCGCGTTGCGAAAAGGCTCGGACTTGCGAAAATTGATGATGATGTCATGCGCGTGGAAACGAAGGTGATGAAGTTGTTTCCGGAATCCATGTGGACGGCGTTGCATCATCAAATGATTTTTTTTGGACGATATCATTGCAAGGCCCAGAAACCTGGGTGCGATGTATGTCCGCTTCTGCATCTGTGTAAAGAAGGCAAGCAGCGGATGGGAATTCCGCTTCGAAAACGTAAAAATGTACAACCGTAATTTAGCGAATATGCTGAATTGCGGTTTTTTCGTAAAGGTGGTAGAGCGTGTGGATCGGGAAGCATGGTTACAAGAGGCTATAGAATTAAGACAACATGGTGATGAACTTGCAGCGCGACAACTCGAACGTCTTGTGCAACCGGGACGGGAAGAAGAAATGCACTTGTTATTTTGCGGACATTTTTCTGCGGGTAAGTCGACGGTGTTGAATCGGTTAACAGGTGTAGACAGGTTACCTTCTAGCCCGATCCCAACATCGGCGAATGCAGTCGCGCTGCATAATACTGACGGTCCTGGAATTGCACAAGCGCTGCGTTTGAACGGTGAATGGGAAATGCTTGATTTTGCGGATCTGAACGCATCGTGTCGTGATGGTGCAACGTATTCAGAAGTCGTAATTGCAGACCCGCTTGTTACGTGGTCGCCGAGCATTGTGTTTTGGGATACGCCAGGTATGGATTCGACAGACGCCGCTCATGAACGGATTACAAAGGAATATGCACCCCTCGCGGATGTTGTGATTTATATTTGTGACTATCAACACGTTCTTGCGGAGACGAATCGTCAATTTTTGATTGAGATGTCAAGGCTCGGGAAACCACTTGTATTAATGATTAATCAAATGGATAAACATGACGATGCTGAATTGTCTCGGGAAACATTTCGCACACAAATCGAACACTCGTTAATCCTTTGGCGAGTTGAACCAAAGGCGATTTTTTATATTAGCGCTCGTCTCGAGAATGTCCCGGGGAATGAATGGGATGCCATGGAAACATTTTTTAATGAACTTGCAAATTCCGAAGGTTCTAGAAACTGGTTAGCAGAATCGAGAAAAGCAATTCATAACGGAATTATTCATGCGGCGATGGAGCGCAGTCTTGCATCCGCAGAAGCTACCCGCGAACAAAAGTGGTTGGATGCAGCTGAATTGTTTGATTATCCAAATCGTGAAGGATTTGTGGAACATGTTGAATTGACGCTAAAGCGATTTGAACAGCGGAAATCCGGATTTGCGAAAGCGTTAGATTTAACGGAAGAAGGATTACGGAAACAGTGGAATCGTATTTTGCAAGATGCGAGAATATTGCCTGCACAAACAAGGGAATTGCTTGTTCAAGTCATGGAAAGTGGGCGAGCAGGATTTCGCGTGGGGTTGTTTTCTTCGAAAGTTAAAATAACCAAAGAACGTGAACGACGCGGATTATTTTTCGCGAATGAATGGCGGAATCAATTACAGATCCATTTGCGTGGTCCTATCGCAGATTGGGCGATTCGATATGAGCAAGATATGGTCACCGTTTTACCTGGATGGCATGGTCGTGATTTGATCGACGCGCTGATGTCTTCTGTAGAACAAGCACTTGATCGTTCGGATTGGGCATGGATTGATCCTTTGATGCCGAAAAGCCAATTGTTTACCGACGAGTTTTTTATGACGTGTTCAAATCAATTGCAAGAGACGTTGAGACAACGGATGCGTATCGTCATGACGGATTGGATGGAACTTTGTAGACCAACTTGGCGACTTGCGCTCAATCAACTTGAAATGGAAAATATAACATTCGAAGAAGCGAGTCAGCAAATGCTTGGTTGGTGGGAAGCGATGAACATATGGGAGCAACATGTAGAAACTCAGCGTATCCGATGGAATGCTTATTTTGTTCCGCTGAATGAGCAACATGAACTATCCATATGGACAATGCTTAACAAAGATATTTCTGAACAATTACATTTACTCCGATATCAAGATGTATCCATTCACTCAAATGACACGAACAATGAGGAAGTGTTCCATTCGAAGTCGGCTCAACACTCGTTTTGGGGGTCGAATGAAGAAGCGAAACAAGCGAATTGGTGGAGCGAAGCAGAACAATGGAATGATCGATTCGCACAAATCGGTGATCGATTTACAAATGTTATTCAATCAACCGAACTCGTACGAGGGAGACTGCGTGCACTTCGTAAAAGTGAATTGATTTTAGCGGTATTTGGTGCGTTTAGTTGCGGAAAGTCAACGATGATAAATGCATTATTAGGTGATATGTTTTTGCCTGTATCACCGCATCCAACGACAGCAGCGATTATTTCGATTCGCAAACGGGAGGAAGGAATAGACGAAGATACGATTATTGTATCGTGGAAATCTAGAGCGGTTATGGAGGAGTCCATACGCGATAGTGCGCATCTGATTGGACTTCAGCGTGATTTATCGATTGAGAAAATATTCAAAGAAGCTGCGGAGATCCGTGCGGATTCTTTGCCTTCCGCGGCGGAAACACGCAGGGCCTATTTACTTGCGGTTCGGGAAGGCTGGAAGCAATGGTCACAGCATTTTGGAGAAGAACATAGATACCCGATCCACCAATTAAGACAATTTGCGGCGGAAGAGACGTGTTCGTGTTTTGTGCAGGCGATAGCTGTTCATCTCAAAACAGATTTCTCGGATGCAGGAATGGTCATTGTTGATACGCCAGGTGCCGATTCGGTATTTGCGAGACATACTGAACTAGCCTATGACATGTCTAAGCGTGCGGATGGAATTTTCTATGTATGTTCCTATCAGCATGCGTTTACGAAATCGGATCGACGGTTTTTAATGCAACTCGCGCAAACGGTGAAAGTTGGCCAAGACTTGCGTGAGCGTACAATTCCAGTTTATTTTTTGCTGAACGCGGTTGATTTGGCTGAAAATCAAAAAGAGCTGGATTTGGTCATGGAGCATTTGCGTAAAGAACTCAAGTCGTGCGGTTTTGATCACCCAGATCTATTTGCCGTGTCTGCGCGAAATCAGTTGCGAAGTGGAGATGAACCAGGTTTTTTAAATTGGACCGAACATGTTCGTGAACATGTGCATCAACGCAGGCACGAAAAATTAGAACAATTTTTGTTTCACGATATGTTTAAGGCGCTGCATGGATTGGATGTATCATTGCAACGTCAACGTTCCATGAATAGTGACCGTAATAAAACGCTAAAGAAATGGCAAATAATCGCGGATGAATGGCGCAGTGATTTGGAACAATTATCAGATGAGCGCCGAAAAGCAAACATCGTGCGGGAAGTCGAAGAGTTGCTATATTATATCCAGCAAAGATTACGTTTTTCACGCCGGGAATGGTTCCGTGAAGAAATGAATCCTTCTGTGTTCGCAATGAACAAGCAAACGAAAACTGTCTATTCGTTGGCGATTCGTGCGTTTAATGATCGGATAAACCGGGCATGGCATGATGAGTTAATCATGACTCAAATTCGATTGGAACATCTTTTTTTTAAGGCAATTCAAGGCAAGGTCCATGAAGAACAACAAATTAGGCGTACTCGCGGTCCGTCAGGACCTGAAGCGGTGGATGTGCCTGACGAAAAAATGGTGCTAAGCAGGCTTGATGTTCCGCATTTTTCGGTTGCTCTTTCGGATGATTTTGGGTTGTCATCATTCAAAAATGCCAAGTCTTTTTTTGAAGAAGGTGGCAGAACAAAGGTGCTCGAGCAAATGGAGGTACAATCGGATATCCTATGGGAAGCGGCGCTTCTGAAATTGACCAGTTCATGGAGGGCGCAAGTGTCAAAACAATTTGACGATGGACTCATGAATATTGCTGCATTTTGGATGGATGAGTTATCGGAACAAACGCAATTTTTGGCACAGCCTGTTCAAGAAGAGTCAGATCTTTTTCAACGTGAGCGAGCGGCAAAAGCATTAAATGACGAATTATATCAATTAGCAATCCATTGCAATTTTCATCCAGTACGATTAAGCTGAACATATGTTTGCATTTTGAAAAGTAGAGTGGAGGTACTGCCTTGTCAGCAAACCGTTTATGGTATGTGTTTGGAACGTTAGGACTGCTCAGTACAATCTTTTTTATTGTTGGCTTCGGACTTGGTGTGCGCGATGTGCTCTTTCCGCAAGCGAATCAAACGGAACTTGCCGCGAAACCACATAGCATAGAGCAACCTTCTGGGTCTTCTGATGGTGTATTTCGAATTGTTGCATTTGGCGATTCGCTAACAAAAGGCTTCGGTGATGAGACAATTAAAGGCTATGTTGGCAATGTGAAAGAGAAATTGATTAAGTCAACCAACAAAGATGTGCGTGTGAATAATTTTGCGGTCAACGGATATACAAGCAGTAAGCTTTTGTCCGATTTAATGGATCATTCAGGTTCATTAAAGGCGGCCGAAGGTGCTGATGTAGTGATGTTTACAATCGGTGGAAACGATTTGTATAGACAAGGGAAAGATAAAATTGATCCCAAACTATATGCCGAGCGTAGCGGGAAAGCAAAGAAGCAATTGCAGTCGATTATGAAGATTTTTTCAGAAAACAATCCCAAATCGTTGATTGTTTATGTTGGATTATATAATCCGTTTGTCGACAAAAACGAACGTGAGGCATTTGATCAAGCGGTTACGGACTGGAACGCGGACGCTGCCCATTATGCGGCGACGCTGCCGAATGTCCTTGTCGTGAATGTTGCGGACTTGTTCGCGCGAAAGACGAATTCGTATTTGTATATTGATCAATACCATCCGAACGCACTTGGATATGAACGTATGGCAACTCGTGTTGCACAAGTTTTGGAATAGGGGGCAGTTCGTATGGGACAATCAAATGATATAACACTTTCTGTCCGTAATTTGCGTAAAACAATCGGTCGTCGCGAGATTATCCGCGGCGTGGAATTTGATGTCCGCAGAGGGGAAGTTTTCGGTTTTTTGGGACCGAATGGATCAGGGAAAACGACGACGATTCGTATGCTTGTCGGCTTAATTAAGCCATCCTCTGGTTCAATTCTTATTGCTGGTCATGACGTGCAGAAGGACATGGTTAAAGCATTGTCTGAGGTAGGGTGTATCGTAGAAAATCCAGAAATGTATCCTTATTTAACGGGTATGGAAAATCTTGAACATTTTGCGAGGATGTTACCCAATATATCTGCGGCACGAATTCAAGCTTGTGTAGACCGAGTTGGGTTAACGAACCGTATCTATGACCTAGTAAAAACGTATTCCCTTGGGATGAAGCAGCGGCTAGGCATTGCGCAGGCACTACTTAGTCAGCCGAGTTTAATGATTTTGGATGAACCGACAAATGGCTTGGATCCCCAAGGAATTCGAGATTTGCGGGATTTTATCCATCAGTTAGCAAGTGAGGGCATGAGCGTATTTATTTCAAGTCATTTACTTAGTGAAGTGCAATTGATGTGTACTACCGTGGCGATTCTTAATCATGGGATTGTCATCAAAACAGGAACTGTAAATGAACTTGTCAAGGAAGCGGAGTCCTATGTCGTTTGGACATTACAAAATGTAAATGCTGCGAAAAACTTGTTGATCTCATTAGATATACCGAATGCACCGAGTGCCAAAGTGGATGATACGTTACGAACGCTGGCGATTCAAATGACGGATGAGACAATTCCAACGGTTGTGAAGCGGTTTGTTGAGGCTGGTATTGAGATCATCGGCATCCGCCGTAATGCTGCCACATTAGAAGATTTATTCCTAGAATTAACGGAGGGCGATTCCATTGACTAACATATATCCGTTAATAAAGAATGAGACGATTAAAATATTAAAAAAACGAAGTTTTCTTGTGATTATGATCATTTTGGCAGTGATCATTCCAATTGCTACGTACGCCCAAATGCGCATTGCTGAAAATATGGTCAAACAAACTGGAACGAGTGACTGGCATGTTAAAGTGCAAAGTGATATTACGGATGCTCGTGCGCGGTTAAGCAGTTCACGGATGCCTGAAGAATATAAGAAGTACGTGCAAGTACAAATCGAAGTCAAACAATATCATTTGGATATGGACATCGACCCGGATGCACCAACCGGGGTTAATTTTGCTCGTCGATTTATGGAAAATGCTTCATCTTTGTTATTGCCTCTACTCGTTATCATCGTTGCATCGGATTTGGTCTCATCCGAAAATGCACTTGGTACGATAAAATTATTATTAGCGCGTCCGGTTATGAGATGGCGGATTTTGTTAAGTAAATACGTATCGCTTATTTTCCTCGTTTCACTTGTGATTTTAGCTGCTGGTATTCTAGCTTATTTGATTTCTGGTTTTGTCTTTGGATTTTCAGGTTGGACGCTACCGGTATTGACGGGTTTCCAACTGAGTGGTACGAATGTGAGTACTGAAAATGTGCATACCGTATCTTACGCATATTATTTATGGATGGAATATGGACTTGCTTGGTTTTCATCACTCACAATTGCAACGATGTCTTTTCTCATAAGTACGCTTGTGCGAAGCACAGCATTTTCGATGGGAATCATGCTCGCATCCACGATATTCGGAACGATTTTGGCAAATATGGTGTCTTCATGGGAGTCAGCGAAATATTTGTTCATGGTGAATTCGGATTTAACTGCTTATTTGGCTGGAAAACCTTCACCGATTGATGGTATGGATTTAAGTTTTTCGATATGGACATTAACGATCTGGGCGGGCGCTGCATTACTTGTTGCGTTTACCGTATTTACCCGCAAAGACATGTTAAATTGAACGGAGGATGGGCATGGCCGGCAAAAAGCAATCATCAACGAACAATTACCGCGACGAAGACATACAAGTGTTGGAAGGGTTAGTAGCGGTACGCAAACGTCCGGGTATGTACATTGGCAGTACGGGAAGTTCCGGTTTACATCATTTAATTTGGGAAATCGTTGATAATGCAGTGGATGAACATCTTGCCAAGTTTGCAACTAAAATTGATGTAACGATTCATAAAGATCAATCGATAACAGTGACTGATAATGGGAGGGGAATTCCAACAGGGATGCACCCTTCTGGTGTGCCTACAATTCAAGTCGTGTTTACCGTACTTCACGCTGGCGGTAAGTTTGGTGGCAATGGATACAAAAAATCAGGAGGTTTGCATGGTGTTGGGGCATCAGTAACAAATGCACTCTCCGAGTGGTTGAAAGTTGCAGTACACCGTGATGGACACATCTATGAAATGCGGTTTGAATCGTGGACAGAACGCTCTGGAATTGAGCATGTTGGTGAGGCCGCGACGAAACTCCGTAAAACCGGTCAATCACAAATGACGGGAACGACGGTTTCGTTTTTACCAGATAAAAAAGTGTTCGGTCAATTTCATATCCAGGCGGATACCGTTGCGGAGCGACTTCAAGAAATTGCATTTTTGAATGCAGGACTTACGATGACGCTTAAAGATGAACGGACTGATTTTAGTGAGTCGTATTCTTATAACGGCGGCGCCAAAGAGTTTGTTAAGTATCTAAACGAAGATAAAACGACATTGAACGATATTGTACATATTCAAGGAGAAAAAGAAGATATCGAAGTAGAAGTCGCATTTCAGTTTCACGATGGTTTTACGGAAACGATCGCTTCATTCGTAAACACGATTCCGACGCGCGGCGGTGGAACACATGAGACGGGTTTTAAGGCCGCATATACACGTGTGATGAACGAATATGCACGCCGTAATGGGTTGTTGAAAGAAAAAGAAAAAAATCTTGAAGGTTCTGATTTGCGCGAAGGTATGATGTGCGTTCTGAACATTAAGATGGGCGAAGTCGAGTTCGTCGGTCAAACGAAAGATCAATTAGGCAGCTCAAATGCGCGAAGTGTTGTTGATGCGATTACGACGGATAAGTTAACTGTTTATTTGGACGAACATCCCGATGAATCTCAAATGTTACTTAAAAAAGCAGTGCTTGCCTTTAAGGCGCGTGAAGCTGCCCGAAAAGCGCGTGAAGATGCGCGAAATGGCAAAAAAGGACGCGGCGAAGGTGCGATGTTGCACGGGAAGTTAACGCCGGCACAGTCCAAAGATGCACGTCGCAATGAATTGTTTATTGTCGAAGGAGATTCTGCGGGTGGATCGGCAAAGCAAGGACGAGATTCGCGAGTCCAGGCAATTTTGCCGCTAAAAGGGAAACCGATGAATCCAGAGAAAGCAAAACTTGGAGATATCCTTAAGAACGACGAATACCGTGCAATCATTCATTCAATAGGCGCAGGAATTGCAAATGAATTTGATGTGGAAGATTGTTTGTACAGCAAAATTATTTTGATGACCGATGCCGATATGGACGGTGCTCACATCCAAGTGTTACTACTTACATTCTTTTATCGGTATATGAAGCCGCTTATCGACGAAGGTCGTGTGTATATCGCACAACCGCCACTATACAAAATTAATTTTAAGGGCGGAAAAAATGCTGAATCGAAATATGCTTGGACGGAAGAGCAGTTGCAAGTAGCATTAAAGCAAAGTAAGAAACATGCAGAAGTACAGCGGTTTAAAGGACTTGGAGAAATGAATCCGGATCAATTGTGGGAAACGACCATGAATCCAGAAACACGTTCGCTAATGCAAGTCATTATTGAGGATGCCGCGAAGACGGAACGTAGGGTGACAACGTTGATGGGCGATCAAGTCGACCCACGTAAACGCTGGATTATGGATCACGTCGATTTTACCGAAGTGACAGAATAAAGATTTTATCGGTTACGGAGGAAGGATGAACGGGTATGCAACAATCTGATGCAAAAGAACAATTTATCCCAGCGAACTTGGAAGAAGTCGTTGGTGACCGATTTGGTAAATATTCGAAATATATCATTCAAGATCGTGCCATACCTGACGTTCGCGACGGATTAAAACCAGTCCAACGTCGGATTATGTACTCCATGTATGAGTCGGGAAATACATCCGATAAGCCATATCGTAAGTCCGCCAAAACGGTCGGGGATGTCATGGGTAATTTTCACCCACATGGTGACTCTTCGATCTATGAAGGGATGGTACGGATGGCGCAGCCATGGAAAATGGCGCACACGCTAATTGATGGTCACGGTAACTGGGGCTCAATTGATGATGACCCGCCAGCAGCGATGCGTTATACCGAGGCACGGTTAAGTCCACTGTCACTCGAATTGCTTCGAGATATCGACAAACGCACTGTCTCTTTCCGTGAAAATTTTGATAATACGACGCAAGAACCAACGGTATTGCCTGCGCGTTATCCGAATTTATTGGTTAACGGTGCGAGCGGGATTTCGGCAGGGTTTGCAACGGAAATTCCACCTCATAATCTTGGTGAAGTGATTGACGCGACGCTTTTATTACTCAAGAAGCCTCAAACATCACTTGAAGAGTTAACAAAGATCGTCAAGGGTCCAGATTTCCCGACAGGTGGTATTTTAATTGGAATTGACGGCGCAATGGACGCGTATCGTACTGGAAAAGGAAAGTTAACAATTCGTGCAAAAACAGAAATTGAATCACTCAAGGTGGGTCGTCAGCAATTGGTGATTCACGAAATTCCATATCAAGTCGTCAAATCTAGATTAGTTCAGGAAATAGAATTGATCCGTTATGAACGCCGCGTAGAAGGCATCCAAGAGGTGCGAGATGAGAGCGGACGTAATGGAATGCGCATCGTCGTAGAATTCAAAAAAGATGCAGACGTGCAACACATTTTCAATTACTTGCTGAAAAAGACGAATCTTCAAGTTACTTATTCCGTTAACATGGTAGCGATTGTCAACAAAGCGCCGCGACAAATTGGGTTGAAGATTGCGTTAGAAGCATATATTGAACATCAAAAAGATGTGGTCACAAAACGTACAAAATATGACCTCGAAAAATTGCTTGATCGCATGCATGTTTTAGAAGGACTTGCGATTGCACTTGTGAATTTAGATGAATTAATCGCGTTAATTAAATCATCTAAAAACCGCGCAGATGCTGGTGAGCGGATGATGCAACGTTTTGGTTTTACTGAACGGCAAGCAGATGCAATTTTGACATTGCAATTGTATCGCCTAACAAATTTAGAGATTGTTTCTATCCAGAAAGAACTTGATGAATCTCAAAAACGCAAAGCACAACTTCAATCCATTTTGGATAGCGATATGAAACTTATTCAAGTGATTGGCGATGAACTTAGCGCTGTACGCAAATCGTATGCAATCAGTCGCCGTACTGCGATCGAAACAGTTGTCGAAGAAATTAAAATCGATAAAACAAAATTGATTCCTGCGGAAGATGTTTATGTTTCCGTTTCGTCATCTGGTTATGTAAAACGTAGTAGTTTGCTTTCTTTCCAACGCTCAGGTGCAACCTTGAAAGAGAGTGGTGTTCGGGAAGGGGATCAAATTCGTTCGGTTTGGCCAATGAATACACTAGACGTACTTCTTGTATTCACGAATCGAGGAAATTATTTTGCGGTTCCGATTCATTCACTTCCAGATGCAAAATGGAAAGAACCTGGCACACCGATCGTCAATCTAATTTCTCTTGCCAAGGAAGAGCGTATTGTCCAATATGTTCCGATTCGAGCAATTGAAGTCGCCGAAAAACAAATGCAACTTATGTTCATTACTTCTGGTGGACAAGTTAAACGAACAAATATTCAAGAATACGAAACGCAGCGAACAAATCCAATCGTTGCGATCAAATTATCTGATACGGATCAATTGGTGATGGTCAGTCCAATTAGGCCGCTCGAATCATCTCAGCAATTGTTGATGGTAAGCAGCACCGGTATGGTTATTCGTTTTGCAGAATCGGAAGTCAGTGAAATGGGCCGTGTTGCTGGCGGGGTTCGTGGTATCGCGCTAAAGGATCAAGATACGATCATTTTTGCGGATCGTATCGACGGGGATGAAGGAGAATTATTGTTCTTGACGGATGAAGCCTTTGTCAAAACATCTTTGTTATCTGATTTCCCACCGCAAGGTCGTGCCGGAAAAGGACTTGTTGCAATGAAATGGCAAGTTGATTTGTTATCTGGGTCTAATGGCAATCGGATCGTTCAAGCATTTTTTGTCAAACAACCTTATAATGTGCAGGCAATCAGTGAAAAAGGTGCAATTGTAGTGTTTTCGACCGAACGTGCTCAAATCGATCCGCGCGTAGCCCCAGGGCAAAAGTTGAAAGATTGGCCGTCAAAAGAAAAAGTGATCGATGCCTATCGCTTAATGTTTTAAAAATAAAAAACGGATGATTACATTTGGAGTACGCGACGTACGATTCCAATGTAATATCCGTTTTTTTGTTAACTTATGCTTTCCACTTGATATTGCAACCGAGGCTTGCACGTTGTTCTTTGGAAACGGCAAGTCCGCTTAACAATGCATCAAGTGCAGCGCGTATATCCTTGCCCGTCACAGGAATTTCATTTCCAGGTCGTGAATCGTCTAGTTGACCGCGATATGCAAGCTTATTTGCATCGTCATAAATAAAGAAGTCAGGTGTGCATGCCGCATCATATGATTTGGCAACATCTTGCGATTCATCATATAAATATGGGAATGCAAGATTAGTCTGTTCGGCAAGGATTTTCATTTCTTCTGGTGAATCTGCTGGATATTGCACTGCGTCATTGGAACTGATCGCAATGATTGAAATTCCTTTTGCGGTGTATTCATTGCCAAGTGAAACGAGTTCATCCCAAACATGTTTCACAAACGGGCAATGATTACAGATAAACATAATAAGTGTTGCTTTTGGCGTGGTTTGCTCAGGAAACACAAATGTGTTGCCGCTTCGTACGTCTGGCAATGAAAATGCGGGGGCAGTCGTACCAAGTTGTACCATCGTTGATGGTGTGCGTGCCATGAAATTCAACTCCTTAATTTTGATGTACCTTAAGGGTACTATATAAATACAGTACCTCTCAAGTTCTGTTATTTGTAGTATGCTCAACTAGCCAAATCAACAACATGGCTCACACACAAAAACAAAGAGAGGAGGTACGGAGTTGAACGACAATATTCCAGAAATAACGGTTACTACATTCGAGTCGTGTATCGTTATTCGTTACGCTTACGAACAATGGACTTCTGCGATGGAACGCGATGGATTTATGCGTGCCGAGCAGCTATCCACAAGCAATCACCGAGGACTCGTTATTCCTTACGATTCTCGCACACTAACTGGTGTAGATGAAGAACGATGGTCATTGTTGAGATATGATTTTCGGATGCATCCTAGCCGATTAATCGATCGTTTGCCACTTCACATTCGCAAATCATCTGAACTTCCGTTTGTGTACATCACACGTAGGCCTGAACCAGCATTTTTGGAAGATCCGATCGATGAAGAATTGATCGAAGCGATCGCGAAAAGTGGAAATTTTGATTGGATCCTAGTACATCATAGAAAAGGAGGCGCTAACGTTCATGAGCACGCAATGGATCAGTCACTACATGACGGAACGGTATCCTTGGTTATGTGAAATGTTAAAGGATCCTGATGTTAGTGACATTTGGATTAATGGTCCAACTTCAATTTATGCTGAACGAGCCGGTCAAATCGTAGCATGTTCTGAACCTGGAGTTACTGTGCAAGCATTAAACGATTTAGCGTATACGCTCGCCGCAAATGCGAATCGTCCGATGAGTGTGCGCGACCCAGTGCTTGAGACAACGTGGACTGACCATGCGCGCGTGCAAGCCGTGATCCCTCCACTTGCGAAAGATCACGCGGTGTTTGCATTTCGTAAACCTCGATTTTCAAATGTCACATTACATGATTTGGTTGCACAAGGAATGTGCAGCGAACCGTTGGCTGAATTTCTTCGACAATCCGTAAAAGAACGCCGAACGATCGTCGTCTGTGGATCTACGGGGTCAGGTAAAACGACGGTTATGCAGGCATTACTTCGCGAGGTAAACGATGTAGAGCGTGTCATTGTCCTAGAAGATACAGCCGAACTTGAATTGCCAGAACATTTACAAGGGGTAAACCTACTTAGTAAACCTTCGCGAGATGATGAACCTGCAATTGAATTGGCAGATTTGGTGCGCGTAGCTTTACGAATGCGACCAGATCGGATTGTCATTGGTGAAGTTCGAGGGAGAGAAGCGTTCGGGATGGTACAGGCATTAAATACTGGACACGCTGGCGGGATAACGAGTCTGCATGCCAATTCATGTTTGGATGCGCTACTGAGACTTGAAACGTTACTTATGTTAACCGAAGGATTAACACCAAGTTTTTCACGTAAATTGTTGCAACGGGCGATGGACATATTCGTATTTGTGGAACGTTTACCAACTGGTATTCGGAGGATCGCAGATGTTACCGTTCTTCCAAATGTTAAAGATTCAAGATATTCCCTTCAATCGTGGAACGAACCGAATTGACCGTTATCCATGGCAAAGTTCATTTGTTCAATCTTCGTCGATAATAATTTGTTGTTCGATTGCACTAAGTCTTGCGGGTTGGTGGAGCTTCCGCTCTTATCAGGGTGCCTTGGCAGGGATGATGATGAGTTTCATCGCCGCGACCATGTATAGGAAGTATCGTCGGCTCCATCTGTTACAACGATGTAATGAAACTGCTTTTCAATGGTTAAGTCAATGGTCTGACCGGTATTCAAACCGAGCGTGGAGTGATTTGCATACGATCCAACATATCTTTGAACATGAATCAACCGATCGATGGATGAACTATACCATGGTGCGAATGAAACTACTTTTTAATAATGGTAAAGATTGGGACACGATATGGTCTGTATTTAAGGAACATTTTCCATTTCAAGACATCCATGACTGGATCGAAGCTTGGTTTCATGCAAGGACTCTTGGAACGTCAACACGAATTCAAGATATGACTTCCCAAATCGGATTTCGTATGACTGCACAAGAAACGATACGTAGGTTACTATTAAAATCGACGGTTGAATTAATTGTATTGCTTTGTGTTCCTTATGTGTTTTTAATCTTGTATGAATCAATCGTCCCTCAGTATGTACAACCTCTTTTTTACACTGCAACTGGTCATCTGTTAATGGCCACCACCTGGATTTTCAGCTTTCTAACGGTTGGTTTTTTAACTCAGGGCCAATCCCACTATGAATTATTCCTACCAATTCAAGTCAAATTCCCTCAGCAAAAAAAATGGCAACGTTTCGTTCGTTTCTTCCGTTCAATTTCCCCAAAATTGTTCAAAAACGTTGCTTCTAATCCTAAAATAGATCGATTGGTATGGCGATCCTCCGAAATTACGACAAAACTCGCCAGCGGTATGCCTTGGATGCAAATTTTCCCGCAACAAGGTGTTGTTCCATCACTCACTCCCCATGATGATTGGAGCAATGACCCGTGGTGTCAACTTATTTGGCATGACTGGCGGCAGTTTGTCCAAAGTGGCGATACAAAACTACTCGCGAACACGCACCGAAATATTCAATCCAAAATAAAACAGTTACTACATCAATCAGAACGGGAGGCGATGAAACGACAATTGCTCATGATGATCCCGGCCTTACTTTGGCTACTTTGGCTTTGTGTGCTACTCGCGTTCCCGTCCTGGTTACAAATCCAACAAACGTGGAGGTCATAACCTTAAAATGAAAAAATATTTACAAAAAATGATAGCTCGTTTCCTTACTGAACAGAAGGGTGTAGGAACGTTAGAATTTTTAATGATATTGACCGTTCTCATTTCGATCGCCGTAGTATTTCGTCAGTGGTTATTTTCGTGGATTGGTGATGTGTTAACGCATGTATCTCCGATGACATCTCCAAGTGTTTCTGTTCTACCAACGCCGAAATAAAGCAAGCAATTTGTCCGGTCGGCAACGAGGCATGTGGTCACTTGAACTTGTACTTTTGCTACCGTTACTGACCGGCATTTTGTTTTGGGTTGTTCAAGAAATACGGGTTGACCTTACGAAATGGGGCGGTGTATTTGAAGAAATGAAGCAATTTAGAGAAGTTTTCGTTTGTGATCCGATCGGTAGTACTACACGATTCCAATATCCATCTCATGATGCGGTTCTTGATGAGATGCTTAAACGATGGCACGCCAAAACGATCGTGATGATGGTACCTGGTACTGACCGGCGTAGAGTGATTGATGCGTGGGATGGAAAAGTTGCACATCAAATTTATTTTGGAGAAAAAACGTACAATGCGGACGTTCGTGGTCAATTAGAAAAAGACAAAGTATTAATACAAAATCATATGGTCAGGCACGTGATTTGGCATTTTTTCGCAAGTATGAAAAGCGCTAGTTTTGGGCCAAATGATGAACTTCGTAACGAACTGGTTCGCTCGGGGGTTGGGTGGATGATTTATCCACTACCAAATCAAGCAACACCAGGACCATGTATTTCGCCATGATCAAGGAACAAGGAAGTGTTAGCGTACTTTTTATGCTCATCATTAGCGCGTTGTTGGTTGTGCTCACCTCGCTAACGTTTTATGCACAACGTTCAGGTAAGTTTTTTGTAAGTCAAACGAACCGAAATTTATTACAAATTGATTCGATGCAGCACTGCGACAGTCGTCTTATTTCAGTAAACCTATGTGCATGGGAGTTAGACTCGAACGTACAATCATTGATCGTACAGTCGATGCCTTTATCACTTCCTGATGTTTTTTTGATGAGGGTGAAATCGACTATGAGTGAAGCGCAATCTATAAATCTTGAGAATATAATTCTGAAATTAGAACCACTAATACCAATGACGTTCACGTTTCCACAAATTATTTCAAATGCTCAATTGATTTGGTTCTTTTCTGAAACACCGATTGGAGATGTATTCATTGATCCTATTGCTTCGGGGATAATAGATGCACTAAATGTTCAAAATTATCATTTGAATTTAGCAAAATTTTCAGCGATTACAAGTGTTAGCACGGACGACTGCAAAAGATTTAGTATAGCGGCAACATTTTCAGAACACCCCTTGCAACTTATTGAAATCATACAAAAGAAAGTAGAATCATTTTGTGCGTGCGACTTGCGTACGATGATGTCAGAAACTAGGGTGAGTGCGGATTGAACAACGAAAAAGGTAGTGTAATTCTAGAAACGGCGATTTGGATCTTTCCGATGTTGCTGTTGATCGTTGTCATTTCATTATTGATCCAAAGTTGGGGAGTCATTTGGGAAATTCGTATGCACCATCCATACGCAAATCAATTGAATCTTTTTACAACACAACAAATTTTAGAATTGACTGAAGATATTAAACAAAAAATTTTTGCGCAATTTAACGTCGGCAAAGCACAAGTGCAAACGATTGTTGAAATACACTCGGAAAACATGACAATTACTCAGTTTTGTACGATGCGTATTAGCTGGAAAATCGACATTTTTCGAGCGCTTTATCCTCTCCAAGAGTCATGGAATATGCCTGTCGTTTGCGCAAATGGACACAAATAATGCCGTTGACAACCACTAGATATAGGTGTTATCTTTAGTTCTGCAAACAACATATTGTGTGGCAAACATTCAGGTGCCTCAATCGGTATCTGGATTTTTAATCTCCGTATCGCTCTAGGACATTGTCGCACAACATATACCAGGGAGGATGCAAGATGGATATTATTAAACGCAATGCGCAACGCGAAGAACTGATTTTTTCGAAATTATCAAGAGTAATTCATTTTGGATGTGACGATTACCCAGAGTGTAGTCCACTAGATCTCGAAATGGCGCTCTTGCCTCATTTTAAGCACGGGATTACAACAAAGGAAATTCAAAACATCCTTATTCGCGTTGCAGTTGAGAAAACATCCATCGAGGAACCAAGTTGGCAATACGTTGCGGCAAAATTACTTTCATATGATTTGTATAAAGATGCAGCGTTGTCACGCGACTACGAAGAATTCGGATACGGACCATTTTATCCAATGGTTGAAGAATTAACGAAACGTGGATTGTACGGTAAGTACATTATGGATACATATTCAAAAGAAGAAATTGATGAACTCGGCAATTATATCAAACCGGAACGTGACTTTTTATTCAACTATATCGGGTTGAAAACCCTTTCAGATCGTTATACGATCAAAACGTTCGAAGGTGAAATTTTTGAATTACCACAAGAATTATTTATGGGCGTTGCGATGCACCTTGCATTGAAAGAAGCAGATCGCGTGCAATGGGCGAAAAACTTTTATGATGTGCTCAGCGAATTGAAGATGACGGTAGCTACACCGACTCTAGCAAATGCTCGCAAGCCATTCCATCAATTGTCCAGTTGCTTCATTGATACAGTGGCGGATAATTTATGGGGGATCTATAATACGGACGCAAACTTTGCGCAAGTCTCCAAACATGGCGGTGGTATGGGGATCTATATCGGGAAAATCCGTAGCCGTGGTTCAAACATTCGTGGATACAAAGGTGTTGCCGGTGGTGTCGTTCCGTGGATTAAAAACTATAACAATACTGCAATCGCGGTTGACCAACTTGGTGTTCGAAGTGGTGCAGTTGCCATCTACCTTGATATTTGGCACAAAGACGTTCTTGATTTCTTAAGCTTAAAAACAAATAATGGCGACGACCGGATGAAAGCGCACGATATTTTCCCGGGCGTATGCATTCCTGATATATTCATGAAAGCAGTCAAAGAACGCGGAACATGGTACTTGTTTGATCCGCATGAAGTTCGTGCTGTGATGGGTTATGCGATAGAAGATTCATGGGGTGAAGAGTTTGAGCGCCGCTATCAAGCGTGTATTGATCACCCAACATTGACTAAGGAAGAAATTCCTGCAATGGAAATTATGAAAATGATTTTGAAGAGCACCTTTGAAACAGGTACACCGTTTATTTTCTATCGTGATACGGTAAACCGTTCAAACCCGAACAAACATGCAGGAATGATCTATTGTTCGAACTTGTGCACAGAGATTTGTCAAAACATGAGTCCTTCGGAATTGATTCAAACTGTTCACGAAGATGGAGTCATTACTACGAAAGTAAAATCCGGTGATTATGTAGTTTGTAACTTATCGTCCTTGAATTTGGGACGGACAAGCACAAAAGAAGATATTGAACGTGTTGTCACATGCCAAATGCGAATGATGGACAACGTCATCGATTTGAACTATTATCCAATTCCGCAAGCGGAAATTACGAACAAGAAGTATCGTGCCGTTGGACTTGGCACAAGCGGATATCACCAAATGCTTGCACAAAGCCAAGTTTCATGGGAATCTGAGGATCACTTGAAAGTTGCAGATGAAGTTTACGAATGGATTAACTTCTGTGCGATCAAAGCATCCATGGAAATCTCAAAAGAAAAAGGCGCATACCCTGCATTTGAAGGAAGCGAATGGCAAACGGGTGAATACTTCACTTCACGTCATTATGAATCTGATGCTTGGAATGAATTGAAAGATCAAGTAGCTAAACATGGTGTGCGTAATGCATGGATGTTTGCGATTGCACCAACTGCGTCTACTTCATTAATTGCAGGTTCTACGGCAGGAACTGACCCTGTATACAGTAAGTTCTGGGTTGAAGAGAAGAAAAATGCAGTCATTCCGCAAACGGCACCAAACCTTAATAAACAAACGTTCTGGTTCTATAAAGAAGCACATCACATCGATCAACAATGGAGTATAAAAGCAGCTGGTGTTCGTCAGCGTCATATCGATCAAGCACAATCGTTTAATTTGTACATTACGCCTCAAATTTCAGCAAAAGAGTTCTTGAATTTGTATGTCTCTGCGTGGGAAAATGGTGTGAAGACGGTATACTATTGTCGTAACCAAAGCCTTGAAGTGGAAGATTGCGCAAGCTGTTCCGCATAAGATCTGGAGGGACTTACATTGGAATTATCGAAAAAGAAATTGTTTAATGAGCACGGAGATCGTGATTGGGGCAAACGTCGCATGATCGGTGGTAATACGACAAACTTAATCGAATTAAATAACGTAAAGTATGAATGGGCTACAAAAATGTATCGCCAGATGATGAATAATTTCTGGATTCCTGAAGAAATTCCGCTCGCACAAGATGCGAAGGACTACAAAAATTTAACTCAGTTCGAACGTCAAAGTTATGACAAAATTATTAGTTTTCTAATTTTTTTGGATTCACTGCAAACTTCGAATTTACCAAATGTAAATGAATATATTACTGCACCGGAAGTAAACTTGTGCTTAACCGTGCATACATTCCAGGAAGCCGTGCATAGCCAAAGTTACTCATATATTTTAGATAGTGTATGTTCTGCGGAAGTGCGTGATCGGATTTATAATGAATGGCGTGAGGACAAGCACTTGCTTCGCCGCAATCGTTTAATTACTGATTTGTATGAGCGATTTATCGATGAACCAACAAGTGAAAACTTAGTGCGTACGATCATGGCGAACTACATCCTAGAAGGAATCTATTTCTATAGCGGATTTAGCTTCTTCTATGCACTTGGTCGGATGGGCAAAATGCTTGGGACGGTTTCGGAGATCAAATATATCCAACGTGATGAATTGACGCATTTGGCATTGTTTCAAGGCATTTTCCGAGAAATTCGACGTGAGAATCCTGATTTGTTTACCAATGAGTTACTTGCAGATTTGAATACAATGATGCGAACTGCCGTTGAACACGAAATTACATGGGGTCAATATATTACGAATAATCAAATCAACGGTCTGAGCAATGAGATATTGGACCAATATATTAAGTATTTATCCAATGAGCGGATGCGTAAAATCGGTTTAGATGTGTTGTATCCAGAAGTGATAGAACATCCAATGAAATGGGTGGAAAGCTTCAGTAACATGAACTCAATGAAAACCGATTTCTTCGAACAAAAAGTTACGAATTACACGAAATCTTCGAACTTAAATTGGGATGACATGTAATTTTGCTTGTTTTCCAGGATGCGGAAAAAGGAAGAGGGCATTAATCCTCTTCCTTTTTTTTATATAAATTTCGATAAAAATCGGTATGAAAGTTAGACGAATGACTAGACGTTTACATAAAAATTAATTACTATAGAAATGTTGAACAATTTTTAGTGCGTTGTGCAAATGTTTGTTTAGAATATTTAATCGTTTTTATATTTATATTATGAGGTGACCGAGGTTGCAAACCAGCGAAACGATACATCCCGATAAAAACCCCAAAAAAATAAAGCAATCGGTTCAAACGACCGGAGATTTCGTCTCAGGTAAGATTGACTCGAATGTTTATATTGCTGCGGGTCAGCATGCACTCCTCGCTCTTCATTGGATCACTTCTTCGATCGTTCGTGTGAAATTAAGTTTTCGTACGGTAATTGATTGGAATACAACTATCGCCGTTCAGAAACAAGGAAATTATCAAGGTGAGTTACACGTTACAGAGTCATCAGATCGTGTCGTAATTGCGAGCGGTTCGATTACAGCAATTATTTATAAGTCACCAATGACAGTAGAGTTTTATCGTGCAGACGGTTCGCTTGTTTGGGGAACCGATGAATGGTCATGGGATTCCAAAGGTACGTTAACATGTAGCGGTCCGCTTACGGGTCAAACACAAATTTATGGGATGGGCGAAACTACTGGCTTTTTAAACAAACGCGGCGAGCGATATACGATGTGGAACTCTGACGTATATTCACCGCATGTTGCTCAAATGGAAAGCTTATATTTATCTGTTCCTTTTATGATTATGTTTGAAAATGGTAACGCAAGTGGTGTGTATTTGGATAATCCAGGAAAAGTTTCGTTTGACTTCCGTGCACGTACGGATGGGTTTATCGTTCAGGCACCAACTGGTGATTTTGATTTTTACATCATGGCCGGTCAAGGATTGCCGGAAGTATTAAATGATTACACATTACTTACAGGCCGGATGGCAATGCCACCGAAATGGTCGATTGGCTATCATCAGTCTCGTTACAGTTATATGAACCAAGAAGAAGTGATCAATATTGCGAAGCAATTCCGTGAGCGCAATATTCCTTGTGATGTCATTTATCTCGACATTCATTACATGGATGAATACCGTGTATTCACATTCGATAAATTTCGATTCCCTGCACCAGATCAATTAGTCAACACACTAAAAGAAATGGGGATTCGTGTAATTCCAATTGTTGATCCGGGTGTAAAAAAGGACCCTAAATATACGGTCTACCAACAAGGAATTAAGAAAGATTATTTTTGCCGCAAAATTGAAGGTGAAATCTTCTATGGTAGCGTTTGGCCGGGCGAGTGCGCATTCCCTGATTTCAGTAATCCACAAGTAGCAACATGGTGGGCTAATATGCATCAGTTCTATTTGGATTTGGGCATGGAAGGCATTTGGAATGATATGAATGAACCAGCTGTATTTAATGAATCCAAAACAATGGATTTAGATGTACTTCATGATAACGAGGGAACACCGAGAACACATGAAGAAATTCATAATATGTTTGGTTTGTATATGACGCGTGCAACTTATGATGGTTTGAAACGTTTATTGAACGGTAAACGACCATTTTTATTAACACGTGCGGGTTATTCCGGAATTCAACGGTATGGTTCGGTTTGGACGGGGGATAATCGTAGTTTCTGGGAGCATTTAGCCTTGGCTTCTCCTATGTTGTTAAACATGGGGCTTTCAGGAGTTGCATTCTCGGGTACAGATATTGGTGGATTTGCGCATCACGCGACTGGTGAGTTGTTAGCGCGTTGGACACAAATTGGCGCATTATCACCTTTTTGTCGTAATCACAGTGCAATAGATACCGTCAACCAAGAACCATGGGCATTTGGTGATGAAATCGAACGGATTTGCAAAAAATACATTGAACTCCGTTACCAGTGGATGCCGATGATCTATACGTTATTCGAGGAAAGCGCACGTACAGGTGCACCGATTTTGCGTCCACTTGTATGGGAATTTCCGCATGACACAAAAACGTATCAAATTAGCGATCAATGGTTATTAGGTAGTTCAATCATGGTTGCTCCGATTGACCGTCCGAATACGGAACATAGAATTGTCTATTTACCTGAAGGAACATGGTATGATTATTGGACAGGGGAAGCAATTCAAGGTGGCAAGTATATTATGGTTCATGCGCCGCTTGATACATTGCCTATCATGATTCGCGCAGGTTCGATGTTGGTGGAAGACGCTGTGAAATTGCATATCGATGCAACGGTTACTGAACCGCTGAAGATTAATATCTATGTTGATCCCGCAACAGGTAAAGCGGAAGGTACGTTATATGAAGATGACGGATCAAC
>CANHGK010000022.1 GCA_947460235.1 Paenibacillaceae bacterium
GTATCTCTTGCAATCATCATTGCAATAATGGGGACATTGCTTGCTGCATGTAACGGAACAGGTGCGAGTGACTTAAACGCTCAAGAAATTGAGAAACAACGCATTGAAGCATTATCAAAAGAAGCAGATGCACAATTAGCACAAGCAGAAGCAGAAAAAGCAAAAGCGGATGCAGAAAAAGCAAAAGCAGAAGCAGCTTCATCCGCAGCACAAGCGGAACAAGTTGCGAAAGAATTGGCAGATCAACAAGAAAAACAAGCAGAAGCAGATGCAGCAGCACAAAAAGCGGCTGACGATGCATTAGCGTTACAAGCACAAATCGATGAGCTTGCAAAACAAGCAAAAAATGCAGATGCATCGGCAAAAGCAGAAATTCAAAAACAAGCGTCGGCAGCAAAAGCAGCATTGGTCAAAAAACAAGCAGAAGCTGATGCAAAAGCAAAAGCTGCAGAGGTACTCCAAGCACAATTGGCAGCAAAACAAGCAGAAGCAAAACAATTAGCGGAACAGGCGGCATCTGCAGAAGCATCTCGTAAACAAGTCGAAGCGGATAAATTAGATGCAACGGCAAAAGCGGCAGCAGCTTCATCAGCACTTGCAGTCGCACAAAAAGCATTGGATGATCGCACAAAATGGCCTGCTGAAATTCGCTTCGGTTCCGTTCCAGGTGAAGATCAAACAAAACTCGATACACGGTTCAAACAATTCGCGATAGACCTTGGCGCTTACCTTGGCGGAATTAAAGTAACGTACACAACAGGCACGGATTATACAGCAACGATCGAAGCAATGCGCGCGAAAAAATTAGAATTTGCAGAGTTTGGTCCATTTTCTTATATCGTAGCGAATGAGCGTGCAAATGCATATGCACTCGCAACGGCTGGTAAAGATCGCTCGAAATTGTACTACAACTCGTTGATCATCGTTCCTGCAAGTTCTGCAGCTAAATCAGTTACTGAGTTGAAAGGTAAAAAATTCTTGTTTGTAGATCCTGTGTCTTCATCCGGTCATTTGTATCCAAAGGAATTGTTGATGAATCGTTTAAGTCTTGGATCAGTAAAAGAGGTTGAAAATTTCTTTGGTTCCATTGCATTCTCCGGTGGTCATGATGCTTCGATTTTGGCAGTATCAAAAGGCGATGCAGACGGTGCTGCTTGTTCCTCAGCTACTCTACAAACGATGATTGATGCTGGGACGATTAAAGCAGATTCCATTCGCATTATTGATAAGTCCGAAAACATCCCTGCAAGCCCGATCGCTTATCGCGGTGACTTGCCACTTGATTTGGTTGAAAAAGTGAAAAAATTCTTGCTCACGTACAAAAACGACACGTTATTCAAAGAGATGAAAGCAACTGCATACTTCCCAGTTCAAGATTCCGACTATTAACCAACACGCGCTGTGGCAAAAGCACTTGGTCTGAGTCCAGAAGATTTGCTTAAAAAATAATTTGAAATGATTCAATTGAATAAGGAGTTCTGATGATATGAAACCAATTCTATCCGTACGTGATTTGCAAAAGGTATATCCGGATGGTACGAAAGCCATCAAGGGGATGTCCTTTGACATCATGTCGGATGAGCGGGTAGCAATTATTGGGCGTAGCGGAGCGGGGAAAAGTACCCTGCTCCGTTGTCTCAATCAGCTCATTCCCGCAACATCCGGCGAAGTAACGTTTTTAGATCAATCGGTCACTCGTGCAAGTGGTGGTGCTGTGCGCCGTATTCGACGTCAAATCGGGATTATTTTTCAGCAATTTCACCTCGTTGATCGAGTCAGTGTCATTGATAATGTTCTTCATGGTCGTCTTGGCTATATGAATGCCTTGCAAGGGGCATTTGGTTTGTATTCATCTGTTGACCGCAAACGTGCCGAAGCTTTGCTTGAGCGTGTTGGACTTGGAGATAAAGCAAATCAGCGTGCCGACGCGTTAAGTGGTGGACAACAGCAACGTGTCGCGATTGCACGTGCGTGTATGCAAAATCCCAAATTAATGCTCGCTGACGAGCCGATTGCAAGTTTGGATCCGGTTACTGCGATTACGATAATGGATATGCTGACGCAATTAACGACAGAGCAAAATATCCCGTTGATCGTGAATTTACATCAAGTCGATGTTGCAAAAACGTACGCGACAAGGATTATTGGTGTTCGTGCAGGTGAAATTGTGTACGACGGCACGCCAGACGATTTAACGGAAGAAATGTTGAATTGGATATATCAAGGCGAAGTGACGCAATTACATGCTTCAAAACCTGTTTTAAACAAGGAATCCCACAAGGTGGTGCTTGTTTAATGCTTCAATTACGCTGGAAAAACATGCTGGTGATCACGTTTTTAGTTTCCATGGTCGGGTGGTCATGTGTTGCTTCCGAATTTAAGCCTGTCATGGTCATTACAAGTATGTCCGATGCATTTGCATACATTTGGAATGATTTTTTACCACCAGATTTTGTGAATTGGCAACATATGCTCAAGTATTTGTTAGATACGATTTATATGTGTTATATCGCTACCTTTATCTCGGTTGTGATTTCACTTTTCATTTCATTATGTGCATCACAAACGACAACTCCAGTGAAATGGCTATATCCAATTGCACGTGGAATTGCGTCTGTTCTTCGCACAATTCCTTCGACCGTGTGGGTATTGCTATTGGTTGTATCGGTTGGGATTGGATTGACGTCTGGCGTACTGGCGATGATTTTGGCGGGTGTTGGTTGGTTAACGAGAGCATTTGCAGAAGTGTTTGATGAGATGAAACAAGGTCAAATGGAAGCGCTACGTGCGACCGGTGCGGGCTGGGTTCATGTTGTTTCGCAGGGGATTTTGCCGCAAAGTCTTCCAGCTATTTTGGCATGGGCGCTTTATGCGTTCGATAACAGCATTCGCGATTCGACCATTATCGGAATGGTTGGCGGAGGCGGAATCGGTTTTTATTTACAGGAATCGGTGAAGTTATTTCAATTCCAAGAAATGACCGCTGGATTGGTTGCATTGCTTGCACTCATTATTGGCATTGAATTCGCCACAAACATGTTACGGAGGAAATTATTATGACCTCTAAACGAATCTACCAATGGTTCATCGGCACAAGTATCGTTTTATTCTTCATTTCACTGACGCAAGTGGACTTAGAATATGCACGGTTAACGACAGGATTTAAAGATTTTGCAGAAATGTTACTTAAAATGTTTCCGCCAGCAAATTTGGAATGGGATCGTGTGTTAGAAGGCGTGCTTGAATCATGGCATATTGCTGTCGTGGGAACGAGCATTGCGATTGTGATTTCACTGTTTTTATCACTCACTGCAGCTTCGAATGTGTCACCAATGAAAGGCTTATCTTCAATCGTTAAGGGATTTGCCGCGTTAATGCGTGTGATTCCAGTGTTTATATGGGCACTTATCTTTGTTGTTTCACTTGGCATGGGACCATTAGCAGGAATTATGGCTTTAGCTGTTCACAGTCTCGGGATGTTGATTAAGGTTTATGCAGAGTCCATTGAAGAAGTGAAACCAGGAATCATAGAAGCGATGAGAAGTACTGGTGCAGGTTGGTGGTCAATGATGATGCGAGGTGTCATACCGAGCGCAATGACATCGATTTTATCTTGGTCATTGTTCAGACTCGAAATTGATTTACGTTATTCTACGATTTTGGGCATGGTTGGTGCAGGTGGAATTGGATTAATCATGTTAGGGACATTGCGAATGTACAATCTGCAAGCGACATTATCGATTATCTTGATCATGTTTGCGATGATTTTTACCGTCGAATTTATCGGTTCACGAATTAAAGCGCGCTGGCTGAATGGCCCTACGAAACGGACAGGGGTGACGATCGGATGAAAATGGCAGAGATCAGCAAAGTGTTAGTTGAAGGGGATCAGGCATTACTTAAACAATTCGCAGAAGAAGTTGAAGCGAATCATCAGATTACAATCATCAAACATCCCGGTAGAAGTTTAGTTATGGCAAAAACGAGGGATAGCGTTTCGCGCGCCCCATTTTATATTGGAGAAGTGCTTGTATCTGAATGTACGGTATCGATTGACCAGGTATATGGCCTAGGGGTTGTCATGGGAGATGAACCCGAAAAGTCGTATCATCTTGCCGTAGTGGATGCGGCGTTACTTGCGAAGCTTCCTGTGACTGAACAATGGATGGAACGCTTAGTTGGTGCGAAAGCGGCACTTGATGAAAAACGACGCTGGCAACATGCGCAAGCGGCGAAAACGAATGTAGATTTTGCAACGGTGGAGGAATTTGGTGATGACAAACGATAACGCAAACCTTTTTGATCCAATTCATACGCCTCAACAGATTTATCGAAAATTGCTAGATGCGATGTCAAGGCCAGGAACGATTCATAAAATGACAGATGATATGGTTGGATTTCATGGATGGATCGGGATTCAACGTATTGCAGGTGGATTTGCGATGACGGTATTGGACCATGAAGTTAGTTTTGTTCAACTCGATCAAGCCTATCATGTATCAGACGAAAATATTGACAGTTGGACACGTGATGTAATTTTACACACGTATGCAAAACAGCGTTCATTACGCGATGCACATTTTGCATTTGCTTGGAGTGAGGAAGTCGTCGGAAGTGAACGTGCAGAGGGAATCGCACAAGACTTAATTTTGTATGGTAAACGCGGCACATTAACAAGACCAGATCAAAGTTGTACGGTGTTTCTAGGCGTTTATGATTTACTCGACCAACCGATAGACGATATAGAAATACATGAACAAACGTGGAATTTGCAATTCACTGGACCAGGCATAGAAACGATGGTTCGGTTCGCGGTGATGGGACTAAACCCTGCATGGCTTAGTGCGCGTGAAGTGATCAATGAAGAGTTTCCTCAAGGGATGGATTTTGTCTTGTTTACTTCAGATGGTCGTTTGATTGCGATACCTCGTACGACTCGGATTGAGTGGGAGGCAAGTACATGGCATATGTAACGGTAACCGGTGGTCAAACAGCAATTCAAGAAGCTGAAAAATATGTGAAATATATGCGAATCGGTCAAGCAGAGACGATACTTGACCTAAATGCAGTGCAGGGGCAACTGCGTTTACTCATCGATAAGGTGATGAGCGAAGGTGGTTTGTATGCACCAGATGAAGCGGCGCTTGCATTAAAACAATCCGAAGGCGATGTGATGGAAGCGGCGTTTTTACTGAGAGCATATCGTTCTACGTTGCCCAGAACACATGTGACTTCAACCATAGAGCCTGATGACATGCGTGTCATTCGCCGAATTTCTTCTTCTTTCCGTGAGCTTCCAGGCGGTCAAATGCTTGGACCAACGGTTGATTACACGCATCGATTGTTACGTTTTTCGCTTCGTAAAGAATCAACATCAGATGTACAGGAATTTCTAGAGCAATATTTACCAAATATTGCTCCGGCACATACCGTAACTTCGATGCCAAAAGTCGTCGAATTGCTTCGCGAACAAGGCATGATGGAAGCAAAACTTGCGGATGTAGATGAAGAACCTTTTGATATCACCAGAGAGCGAATTAGTTATCCAGCACCTCGGTCGGCACGGATGCAAATGCTCGCGCGCGGAGAAACAGGTGCGATGTGTGCGCTCGCTTACAGTAGTATGCGCGGCTATGGCATCGTTCATCCAACCATTGGTGAATTACGAGTTGGGTATGTTTCGATGTATGTTCCGCATCCTTTTGCTCCGGAAGATCCCGACCGAGCGCTGTATATTGGTGAAATGCTCGTCACGGAAGTTGAGTCAATCAACAATTTTAAGCAGTCCAACGAAGGAAAACCAGTGATGGTACTCGGTTACGGACTTACGATTGGTCAGAACGAATTAAAAGCGATCTCGATGGCCATTTTGGAACGCAGCTTAGATACCGTTGGCACTTCGCCTGCACAAGATGAAGAATTTGTATTAACGCATATCGATTGTGTGGAATCTTCTGGGTTTGTTTCGCACTTGAAAATGCCGCATTATGTTACATTCCAATCCGAAATCGATCGAATCTCACAAAGCCAAGCGCACTATGACTCCAAAGATAAAACATCATCTATAGCCAAAGATGCTGTTACAGAAGGAGCAATGGAACATGTTTGAGCAAAATTATAACTTTGCATTTTTGGATGAAGCATCCAAACGTGAAATTCGTCGTGCGACATTAAAAGCAATTGCGATTCCTGGCTATCAAGTGCCGTTTGCCTCTCGTGAATTACCGATTGGCCGCGGATGGGGAACTGGTGGATTACAACTGACATTGTCGCTTGTTGGAAAAGAAGATGTGCTGAAAGTGATCGATCAAGGCAGCGATGATAGCGTGAATGCGGTGAGCATTCGCAGGCTCGTGGAAGACACGACAGGCATTCGCACAACGGAATCAACAGAAGAAGCGAGCATCATCCAAACGCGTCACCGTACCCCGGACCACCCACTTCGCAATGATCAAATTATGGTGTATCAAGTACCGAAACCAGAACCACTTCGCGATGTCGAACCAAGTGAAACGGCAACCGCACGGATGCACGGGGAAATGGATTACTCTCCAATGTGGCTCGCGTTGTATGAAAACATTGTGAAATACGGAAATATGGCGCGCGGCGCAGACTATCCTGTGATGATTAATAAACGTTATTTGATGGCGCCAAGCCCAATTCCGCGCTGGGATAATCCAAAATTTCATTACGCAGGATTTTTATCGTTATTTGGTGCAGGTCGTGAAAAGAAAATATATGCAATTCCGCCATTTACCCATGTGGAATCATTACATTTTGATGATTACCCGTTTGAAATCGAAAATTTTGACGGCGCATCATGTATTGACTGTGGGAGTGCGAATGGCTTTCTACAAGTAATCCCAGCAAAAGGCGGAACTTGGATTCACCGTTGTTCGGATACTGCTTTTTGTTTGGCACGCCGAAATGCATCGCTGAAAAACGCGGAGGTGCAAGCATAATGGAACATCTACAAATTAACATAAATGATTTTGATGATGAACTTAGTCCGTTTGATGGGATTGACCATACCCTTACATGGAAAGACGAACCGCTCCTTAAAGTTCGCCGATTAAATAAAAAATATGGTTCGGGATGTATGCTTTGTGAATCCGAACATGGCATGTCTGAGAAAGTGAATCGTTGTCCGAACTGCGCGACCGTGTGGGCAATGCGTAATGTGTCTTTTGATTTGTATCCAGGTGAAATTCTCGGGATCGTCGGTGAAAGTGGATCGGGAAAAAGTACACTTGTGAAATCACTTTATTTCGATGAGGTGGTCGATCAAGGAGAAGCATATTTGCAAGCATACGAAAAGCAAGATACAAACATTTTTGAATTATCGAATCAGCAAAAGCGTTTCGTACGCAATCATTTGATGGGTATGGTGTATCAAAATCCACTACTGGGTTTGCGAATGAACGTTTCGAGTAGCGGAAATATCGCAGAGAAATTGCTCGCTGCCGATCACAGACACGTCGGTTTTATGCGTGCGCGTGCATCTGAGTTACTGAATCAAGTCGAAATACCAATTAGCCGAATGGATGAAGCGCCAAAACGTTTTTCGGGAGGGATGCAACAACGCGTCCAAATCTCTAAAGCGCTTGCCAATCGTCCGCCATTATTGTTACTCGATGAAGTAACAACGGGATTAGATCTGTCTGTCCAAGCAAAAGTACTCGACCTAATTCGTCGATTGCAACGTCAGTTAGGTGTTGCCATGCTCGTTGTTTCACATGATTTGGGTGTCATTCGCATGCTGGCAGATCGCACAATGGTCATGCGCAATGGACGCGTCATCGAACAAGGCATGACCGATCAAATTTTGGAAGATCCGCAACACGCGTACACGCAATTATTAGTTCATTCCTTGCTATAACGAGGTCAGGAGACGATCAACATGATTCAAATCGATGGGTTATCCAAATGGTTCGATTTACACATTGCGAATCAGATGCATGTTAAACCACTGCGTACCATTTCATTCGACGTTGAACCAGGAAAGTTTATGGGATTAGCTGGTCCAAGTGGAATTGGGAAATCAACAATTTTGAAATGCATTTATCGCACCTATCTTCCGTCCGAAGGCTCAATATGGTATGACTCTGCGGTATGGGGGAAAATTGATCTTGCAACGGCGAATGAACGCCAAATCTTACATTTGCGACGCAATGAAATTAGTTATATTTCACAATTTCTACGCGTCATTCCACGCGTCACAGCCGTTGATATCGTCGCGGAACGCTTAACCGCGCGTGGTGTAACGAGGGCAGACGCAATTGAGCAAGTGAAATTGATGTTACAACGTCTTGCCTTACCTGAGAAGATTTGGGATGCATTCCCTGCAACGTTCTCGGGCGGGGAACAGCAACGTTTAAATATTGCACGTGCGCTGATCAGTCAGCCGCGGTTGTTACTATTAGATGAGCCTACGGCATCGCTTGATTATCGCACAAAAACCGTTGTACTCGATTTGCTCCATGAAGCAAAAAAAAATGGCACGACGATGATTGGCGTGTTTCATGATTTGGAATGGTTAAAACAAATTGCGGATGATACCGTGACACTGGATCCTTCCGTTCATGCTGCGCCGCTTCAACAAGTGTAAATTCATCCGGCAAGGAGTTCGATCTTTATGACAAATTTCGTTTTATACAAAAATGCGAAAGTCATTACACCGACTGACGTGTATGAACAAGGTTCCGTGCTCATCGCAAACGGACGAATTATTGAAGTGTCTGCGGACGATTTATTTGCACCGGGTGCACAAGTCGTTGATTGTGAAGGTGCGTATTTGATGCCAGGAATGGTTGATACGCATAGTGATGCCCTTGAAATGGAGATTATGCCGCGTCCGCGTAGCATTTTTCCGATTGAATGGTCATTTCGCGAACTAGAGCGAAAATTAGTGGCTCAAGGGGTGACGACAATTCATCATGCGCTTTCGATGATGGGTGAACATCGTGATGATAAAATTTTACGTCAAAATCAAAATGTATATAAAAACATTCATTCAATAAAAGAGATGGTCAATGAACCTCGTTTGATCCGTCATTATGTGCACTTGCGATTAGAAATCACGAATCTTAGTGCGGCGCCTCTCGTTGAAGCGTTAATTCATGAAGGGAAATTAGATCAACTTTCATTTATGGATCATACACCAGGCCAAGGACAATATCGGAATATCGAAGCGCAGCGCAATTTCTATTTTATGCGCGCGAACATGTCAGAGGCCGAAGTCGATGATTTGATGGAGCACTTAAGAACGTTGCCGAAACTCGATGATAAACGACTTGAGGCAATCGGTAATTTGGCTTGGGACAAAGGTATTCCTGTGGCTTCACATGATGATGATCGCTTAGAAAAACTGGATTTGATGCAACAGTGGAAAGCGTCAATCTGTGAATTTCCCGTGGATTTGGATGTTGCAATGGAAGCGAAACGCCGCGGAATGCACACCGTCATGGGCGCTCCGAACGTTCTACTAGGTAAGTCACATAGTAATAATCTTTCTGCACTTGAAGCGATTACGCATGATGCGGTGGATGTGCTATGTTCGGATTATTATCCACCAGCAATGTTACAGGCAGCATTTTTGGTTGCAGAACGCGGAATTAAATCTTTACCGGATGCCATTCGGATGGTCACGCTAAATCCAGCGGTTGCGATCGGGTTAGGTCATGAACTTGGATCGATCGAAGCAGGGAAAACCGCAGATCTCTTGCTTGTTCGTATCGTAGAAGGTCGTCCGCTTGTCGATCAAGCATTTGTACAGGGGAAACTTGCGATGCAAATGAATTATCCACTCAATCAATCCAAATTGGTCACTGTGCATTAAGGTGGAGGTGCTAGAATGAACAAACATACGATCGGTGTAAATTTACATCCTACAGAGCAACTTAGAAATTTTAAAACCTTTGAAGAATCGTTAGAGCGTATCTTGGCGAATGGGTTACATGCGGTAGAATTGCCGATTCACGGTTTGGAATTAATTCGTAACGGCCAGTTGGACGGCGTTCGCTTGTCAAAATACACAAAAATTATCGAACAATATCCACTGCATATTACAACACATGCGCCATATGATTTGAATGTGTTTCGTGAACAAGATCCGGATGTTGAAATTGACGTGCTTGAAGCATCAGTTGATATTAGCGGTGCACTCGGCGCTTCTGTGATGACGTATCATGTTGGGCGTTTTATCAGTGAAGAACAATTTTTGTACCCACACGAATGGGCCGAATGGTCGATTGATGAGCGCGAACATGCGATGGAAATGGAACGGGAATTGTTACAACAAATCGGAGATCGCGCAATGGGATTAGGTTTGATGATCGGGATGGAGAATATTCGGCCATTTCCGGATTGTCTCACGTATTGCTACGCAACGGATTTGGATGATTTGTATGAACAAGTAAAGATGATCAACCATCCATCCGTAGGGATCACATTAGATGTGGGGCATTTGCATTTGTCGGCGAATTTATTTGATACGAATGCAATTGCACAAGTTGAGCGGTCTGCGCGTAAAATTATACATGTACATGTTCATGATAATTTTGGAAAACCGTGTTACTCTGTAGAGAAAAATCAGTTTAGTTTGCTTCCTTTTGGACGTGGAGATTTGCATATGCCAATTGGAATGGGTTCCGTACCAATGAACCCAATCGCAGAACTGATCTTGCCGCATTATGATGGAATTTGGTTGCATGAAATTCGCGAACGTTATGCGCAAGAATGGCCAACATTAATCGAACGTACGAATGCGTTTTTGAAATTATCCAATGTGCTTTCGGTGAGGTAACAATGGCGAAAACGTGGTTGTTAAATGGGAATATTGTAACACCGATGGGAATTATTCATGGACATCTTGCGATTGAATCAGGAAAATGTTCAGATATCGTGTCAGAAGAGATGTTCGTAGCGTTTCAACTAGGTCCTGAAGATACGCGATATGATGTGAGTGGATGTGATGTGTTTCCTTCACTCGTTGATTTGCATCATGATGCTTATGAGAAAGCTTGGAATCCTCGAGTTGGCGTACATGTACCACTTACACTCGCACTTGAAACGGTAGATAAACAGGCTGCAATGAATGGATTCGGAACTATTTTTCATGCTGTGACGTGCAGTGGCCAAACCCCGGTACGATCTCTTAGTGCAGTTACTGAATTATTGGACGAGTTATCTAAATGGCGTGATTCCGGCAAAGGGTTGGTTAATCATTTTGTGCATTTGCGCTGGGAAATTCCATATGAAGAAGCGACTCCGATGGTCATGAAATGGCTAACCGAAGGTGGTATTGATTTATTATCGGTAATGGATCATTCACCAGGCCAAGGGAAAATGTTAAGTAAGGATCGTCATGATTATTATCTTGCCAAACTTGGCGGAGAAACCATTTCATCAGTGGCAACAGCGGAGTTCGCACAAAAAACAAGAAGTGAGCAGTCACTTCGTGCAATTCTTCAAGCAGCTCGAATCATGGGAATTCCTGTGGCAGCACATGATGTTGTAACACCAAGTGAAGTTGAACATTGGAATGCACAAGGAGTAGTAGGTTGTGAATTTCCGTTGCAACTGGATACGGCACGCGTTGCAAAAGCAAAAGATATGGCTGTGATCGTCGGAGCACCAAATGTGCTTCGCGGAGAATCGCATGAAAAGTGGTTGTCTGCACGCGAGGCAATTTTGGCAGGTGCTGTGGATGTATTAGTGTCTGATTATTATCCACCGGCTACATTACCAGCGATTTATACATTGGTTGATTTGGGATTGCCTTTGCAAGAAGCCGTTGACCTCTGTACAACCGGGCCAATGAAAATGATTGAATCGGGAACGTATCGTAGTTCACTTCGATATGGGGAGGCAGCAGACATTGTTGTTGTTCATAAACAAGCTGGTGATTGGCCTGTCGTCAAACAATTATGGCATAACGGTGATTTGGTGATGAGCCGTTTATGAGACGCGCGCTTGATTTGATTACGGCATGCATTCTCGTCGATTCGATGATGTATATTATTTTGCCGATCATCTATAAAAGTGTGGGCATTTCGTACATTTGGCAAGTCGGTTTGTTGTTAGCAACAAATCGGCTTTTTCGTTTACCAGCAAGTAGCTTATTTACGTGGTTTGTTACTCGATATGGCGTGTACCGTTCATTGCAGGTTGCTGCGGGTCTGGCTGTACTTACTTCGATTGGTTATGCGTTCGCGCATGGGTTCTGGATGTGGTTTTTGTTACGGATGATTTGGGGCTGTGCATGGGGATTATTTCGATTGGCAGGATATATCGGTTTACTCCAGGATCCGATTTCCGATGGGAACGCCGAATCAGCAGGACTGATGCAACGTTCCATGCAACTTGGTAGTTTGTTTGGCATGTTCTTAGGTGGATGGCTTGCTGAACGACTTGGTATTTCGTGGACGGTCATTCTATTCGCGATGAGCATGTCGCTCGTTTGGATGCGCTTTGAATGGAGTCGTGTAATCGCACCACCTAAGGAAGCCTTTGAAAAACCACAAGTAAATACGCAATCAGTAACTACAACGTGGTGGAAGCATCCATCCATGAAATTGTGGCTACAGGCCGGAATTGTTTATTTTTTTTCCTACGCACTGCATGTGTTAACGAGTACCTATTTGGGAGCGTTATTTGTACGTCATGCATCACACGACGCGCTCCAAGTATGGATGATGACAATTGGCGGCGCGGCTGCATGGGGTGGCTGGTTACACGGGGTTCGATATCTTTTTCAAGCGTATACGAATGTGAAAATTGGGAAATTGATTGATCGATTTTCACAAACGGATCGATCGTGGACTTTCTCGTTACTCATTACGAGTGTTGTGATGGTTGCGATCACAGTTATAATGGATGTTAATATGTTTATGGGATTATTGATTTGGCTCCTAGGTCTTTGGTTGTCTTCCATTCTTGGGATCTGGATCGATTCTTTTGCAATGACAAATGCAAAACTGGCGAACCATCGTGAAAAGGAAATGAGTTCGTTTAGTTTAGCTACGGATTTGGGTGCTTCGTTAGCGCCGCTGATCAGTTTCATTTTGCTTGATTCGTTTGGGTGGACATGGTTGATGATTGGTTTCGCTGGATTGCCATTACTTTGTATCTTGATTGAACGTGGGTTAACAGATCGATCCCGCATGTTCGAACAAAGATCGAGCTAGGAGCGTTTAACATCGATGAAACAGATTACCGGAATTCAAGAGATGACGATCCAAGATTATGAAGCATGCATCGCACTTTGGAAGCGCACGCCGGGTATTGGATTAAGCGGAGCAGACGCAAAGGATGCCATAGAACAATTTTTAATGCGAAATCATGGGTTGTCATTTCTTTATTTGGTTAAAAGTAAGCTTGTTGGAACGATTTATTTGTGTATTCGAAGTTGATCTAAGGTTGGTAAATAGCCGATATGGGAAAAATACAATAAGGTGCAATGATGAATTGAAGCGCGAGTGATTGACATTGAATTGGAGAGAATACTAATGGGCATTGCATAAAGGTGACGATCAAATTGTATATAAAACTGTGCCGAGCGATCTCAATAGTTTATTGAACTCGCGAAACAATTTCCTTAGTGATTTATTATTTTAACATCAAGTCACATACAAATTCCGAGGGATACATATGACCGCTAAAACCGAAAAACAAAAAATGCTTGCCGGTGAACTTTATATGGCATGGGACCCAATTTTGTTTGAAGAACGCAAACAGGCGAGAAAATGGTTGCGCGAATACAACGCTACCGATGATGATGCTTCGGAGCTTCGTACTGAGATGATTCGAGCTTTTTTTGGATCATGCGGTGATCACCCTTTTATCGAGCCGACGTTTCGGTGTGATTATGGGTATAACATTCATGTGGGAAACCATTTTTACGCGAATTTTGATTGTGTGATTTTGGATGTATGTGAAGTACGCATCGGTGATCATTGTTTGATGGCACCTGGCGTACATTTATATACGGCGAAACACCCGCTTGATGCAAAAACGCGAAGTAGCGGGGTAGAGGACGGTGCGCCAATCACAATTGGGCATCACTGTTGGATTGGTGGTGGGGCAATTATATTGCCTGGCGTAACAATAGGCGATCACGTGGTGATCGGGGCGGGCAGTGTGGTCACAAAAGATATACCGTCGAATGTTGTGGCCGTAGGCAATCCGTGCAAGGTGATTCGGGAACTTAGCAAAGGAGATGGTACAAATGAACAATAAGTCAGAGCCATTTCGGATCGTTTTCGATAACTATAAAGATGTTGAGAAATTTCGCGAAGATGTAGAACTAGCGATCTTTATCAATGACTTTCAAGAGGTAGAACAAGAGGAACTTCAGAACCAACTACCACGTGCATATCGTTTTAAGGTCAACGAAAAGTGATATTGATTCAATAATACTAAAAAGCCGCAATCAACAGTTGTTGATTGTGGCTTTTTTATCGTTAATTCAATTCGTTCGTGACATGAAATACATAATCGGCTTTCGTAATTGAGTTGTTTTTGATATTCGCGAGCGGAAGCATCCAGTCAGTCACGATCTGTCTTGGATCGTTGGTGTAGACATCGACTTTCTCATCTTGTTCGATCTCATAATAATATGGGTTAGCTGGATCAATGCTTGAATCTTTGACGATGGCAAGATGTAATATCGCAGCGCCAGGTAAAAATCCATATTCACCGATTACGTTCGAGAAACCTTTCAGTGCATCGTCTTCACTAAATTTCGTATTGACCGCCAGTGTATTATTCGCAGAAGTGCACTGCGCGGCGGTTACCGCTTTGCAAAATGCAGGTGCTTCACTCCCAAAGAAATTGGCAACTTCGTCCACGAGCTTAAAGTGATCACCTTGTTTGTAGGTTCCGTCAAAAACGACACTGAGTCCTGCAAATTGATCTGTATTTTTCGTACTAACCTCAACACTGTCTTTTGTAAAGGTAAATAATACTTCATAATCTTCAGAAGGATATCCGCTAAAATCACATGTTTTCTTTTTACAGGATCGTTCAACGGCATGGTTACTGTCAATCCAGGTTGCGAAACCACTTAACGCTCCGCTATGAGCGGTATGAAAAGCTAGAATATCATATTGAAATCCAATATTGTTTGCGAGATGAAACGTAAGGTTTTGACTGCCAAATTGATTCGCAATGACCGAAGTCCACGGTTTTGCAAAATAATCGACGGATCTGCCTTTGATCAACGTTTTCCTTTTTAAAAGGATCGGTAATTTCTTTTTACCGTTTACCGATACCCACGTTCCCTTGATTTGTTCGCTTCCTTTGGTAACGAACCATTTACCAGTCACTGGCTGATCTGCAGCAGAAAAATCTTGTGCCATTGCACTTGAAAAGTCTTTTTCAACCCATGTAGAACCTGATTGGCGTTCGATTCCAAGTCTTAATTTTGGGTGCGCATTGTATCGATACTCACCAATCGTAGAATTACACCGAATGTTTGGTTTCGGAACACACGCGGTATACCAGAACGTTACCGGATATTTACCAATGGTTCCTTCGAACAGTTGAGCGTTCGATGCAGCACTTGCAGAATGCACAACAAGTAACGTCAAAAAGATGAAGAAAGTTAAAATTAATGTTTTTCTAAAATAGAGCATTGGGTTTCCTCACATTCTGTGTTCCTAATGTAGTGAATCTAAAATACGTAACGTTCTTGTGATGATCTCGTCAATATCAGCTGTAGTCACACAATATGGTAACCAATAATAAATTGTGTCACCTAATGGACGTAAAATTAATCCTTCTTCGAGTCCTCGTAGATAAACTTCAAATCCGATGCGATCATCTGACGTGTAGGGAATATCCGAAGCGGCATCTTTACGTAAATCAAAAGCAGCGATCATTCCAATATGTCTAATATTCGATACATGATTTGAACTCGTCCAGCGTGTACGTACGGCATGACCGAGATATTCACTTAAGTGTTCGATTCGAGCTAATACGTTATCTTCTCGAAACAACCGAAGGTTCTCTGCGGCAACGGCGGTGGCCAGTGGGTGGCCGGTATAGCTGTGACCATGGAAAAATGTTTTCATCGTTGTATGATCGTCATAGAATGCATCATAGATTACTTGAGTCGCCATCGTTACGGAGAGCGGCATCATCCCACCAGTAAGTGCTTTTGAGAAACAAACCAAATCTGGAGCAATACCCGCATGGTCGCAACCAAACATTCTACCAGTACGACCAAATCCAACCGCGACTTCATCTGCGATCAAGTGAATGCCAAATTGATCACAAAGTGCCCGCGCGCCCCGCAAATAGGCCGGGTGATACATATTCATACCGCCGGCGGCTTGCACAATCGGTTCGATGATAAGACCACAAATGCGATTAGATTCAGCAGTTAAAAATATCTCCAATTCGCGTAATGCACTTCGCGCAGCATCTAACGAATTTCCGGTGGGTGCGGGCACTTGAATTGCATCAAACAATAAGGGTTTGAAAATTGCGTGAAAGAGTTCGATTCCGCCGATACTTACCGCACCGAGTGTATCGCCATGATAACTTCCGCTTAAATACATAAACGTATTCTTTTGTTTTTGCCCGATATGATGCCAATATTGAAACGACATTTTGAGCGCAACTTCAACCGCCGTCGAACCGTTGTCTGAAAAAAATACCTTAGCCAAACCTTCTGGCGCGATTTTAACCAACTCATCTGCAAGTTCAATGGCTGAGGGATGGGTCATCCCACTAAATATGACATGGTCGAGTTTTTCGGATTGATCTCGAAGCGCTTTGACGAGCCTTGGATGATTATGTCCGTGAGTACATGTCCACCATGATGAAACCGTATCATAGTATTTGTTTCCGTCTACATCTTCCAAAAAAAGACCATCTCCGCGTACGATAAGGAGATGGTCTCGCTGTGCATAATCTTTCATCTGCGTGAACGGATGCCAGATCAAATCTCGATCCTTTTGAATGTAATTCATGTGTATCCTCCGCGTAATTATTTCGACGGGCGAAAAACCAACCGTGAGTACCCAATATAGTTAGCAGCAAGCGTAATGATCGTAGCGATGATTTTGCTTAACCAAGCGGATAATCCAATAAAGTTAGTGCAAAGTTGAATCAATCCTGTATTTAATCCGAACGTTATGATATTCACGATGAGAAAAGAAAAAATTTCCCTACTAACATTTTGACCGATACTGTTCGTTTGCTTAAATGTCCAACGTTTATTCCAGATGTAACTGTTCAGCAAACCGCAACTATAACTGATCGCATTTGCGGGTAGTACCGCCAAGGTAAAAAGATGGGTGAGGAGGGAGAATACGCTGATATCGACCAGCGTATTCAATACTCCAACAATATTAAACTTAATCACTTGCCATTTTGCAGTCAAAACGGAACGGATGCTCATTGGTTCGTTGATGCACCGCGGTCCGGATCTTGCAATTCCGGATATCCGTGTGTACTCCGTACAATATAGATTGGACGGTCCTTAGATTCATCATAAATCCGTCCAATGTACTCGCCCATAATTCCTAGAATCGTTAATGTGATGCCGTGGAAAAATAAATTGATGGCTACGCTGGACGCCCAACCTTGAACTGCGATGTTGAAAAACATCTTTTGACCTAAAATAAAAAGGAAGTATAAAAAACTGAAACCGGATATCAAAAATCCTAAATACGTCGCTAATTTCAATGGTTTATAAGAGAATGATGTAATCCCATCAAAAGCTAGTTTCAACATCTTGCTAAGTGGATATTTCGTTTCTCCAGCAAAACGTTCTTCACGATTGAATTCAATAGCAATTTGTTTAAATCCAACCCAGCTAACGAGTCCGCGCAAATAACGATTTTTCTCTGGTAACGAATTCATCACGTCACAAACTTTTCGGTCAATGAGGCGGAAGTCACCAGTATCTTCTGGAATTCGAATCGGTGTTAGTGCATTCAAAACCCGATAAAACATGGCAGCAGTAAACTTTTTGAAGAGCGTATCTCCTTTTCGTTTTAGACGCTTACCATAACAAACATCATATCCTTGTTTCCATTTATAGATCATTTCTAAAATGACTTCTGGTGGGTCTTGCAAGTCAGCGTCAATGATCACGATTGCTTGGCCTTTTGCATAATTCATTCCAGCAGTTACCGCAGCTTGATGACCGAAATTTCGCGAAAAATTCAATACCCGAACACGATCGTCATTACTACTGATATCCTCAAGCAAATCAGGCGTGCGATCACGACAACCATCGTTCACGTATACGATCTCATATACTTCACGTGTACGCTCCATCACTTCCGTTAAGCGTTTATGTGTTACTTGAATGACTTCCTCTTCATTGTAACAGGGCACCACCACTGAATAGCGGATGTCCTTTGCCATTATAATCCCCCCTAAGGAAACACGTTCAATTGGTATTAACTAAACAAAATCCAATCCAATACCGGTCCATCAAACCAATCCAACCATTCTTTTCCGAAATCACGTGTAATCGGATATCCGGAAAGAACAGGATAAAATAATATAAACAGCGCCAATATCAAAATGCCGTAACCGATCGTGATTTTTCGAACTGCAGGGTATGATTGTTCCAACCATCGGATCACATACACTAATGCAAAGATAATAAATGGTACGCTTGCGAAAAAGTGATAAATAAAGGTTAATCGTGGGACGAGTACCCAAGGCAAATATTGCGATAAAAATCCAATGCATACCAAAATTAAAATCGCATTTCTACGTACAAAAATATACATCAAAGCAAATAACATCGCTAGTGACGCTGGCCACCAAATTGCAGGATTGCCGAAAGATACGATCGATGAGATAACACCTGCTTCTGGTGTACCGCCATAATACCATATCGGACGAGTCATAATCGGCCATTGATACCATGTGGATTTGAATGGGTGATCAGCAACTAAGTTTTTATGGTAATTGTACATATGTTCCTGATAGGTTACCACTTCTTTTAGGCCATGACCTGGTCCTGGAACTTCCATAAACGGAATATACGACAAAAAGTAAATGATAACAGGGATAACGATGAACGTTAGCAATGTGACGACAGCCGTAGTACCGATGCGACTAGGGAATTGTCCAATGACTTGTTGCCATGTTTCTTGTGCGTTGTTAAGTTTTTTACCTGCACGAGCAACACTCTTTATGGCATGTTTGTAATTCAAAATCGTTTCAATTTGTTTTAACAACCATAGAATTGCCAAACCTGCACCAGCATAAATACAAATCCATTTGCTTGCTGAGCCGAGTCCAAAGAACAATCCTGATAAACTAAGGGAAATCATTTGAGCTCTAAGTGGTGTTTCTTTGTATGATGTGATGTATTTCCACATGAAGTAATACATTAAAAGAATGAAAAACACACCATAAACATCAATTGTAGCAATCCTAGTTTGTGCAAAATGCATGAAATCAAATGTCATCAAAAATGCTGTTAAAAATGCATAGCGAGTTGTACCAAACAATCGGCGGCCAAACAGATACATCAAAGGTACCATGAAAATACCGAATAACGTACCTACAATTCGCCAACCGAACGGATTCATCCCAAAAATTTTCACACCAATACTAATGAATATTTTCCCAAGCGGTGGATGTGTAGATTCATAAGGTTCGATTTGGTGCAATTGTTCATAGGCAGTGCGTGCATGATAAATTTCATCAAAATACATGGAATCATAATAGGATGAATTCAAATGAATCGTATTTTGCTCGTCAAACAGTGCGTTGGGCGTGCCTTGGTCTGTCGGATCGGTGGATAAATCGCTCAATGCAACAATTGGTAAAATTGTCTTTCCATCTGCACCAACGAATCCAACCTCATTCAACATCGAATTCGGATTTTGTACGACTACCCTTAAATACCTTCCGGTAACGGATGTCGCAACTTTCTTCCACTGATACATGCCACCTTCCGTCGTTTCGAGGACGCCTGCTTGTACCCATGATGTTTTATCATCTGAAGATTCAATTGCGAATTTACCGGTTCCATTGGATAAACCGCTGTAATAGGAGATCGAAGTTACGGTTTGTTTTGTTCCAAGATCAACTACAACGGATTCTCCTGCATTCGCCGGACGCCAGAAGTTTTCTGGCGCGCTTGTTGTACCTAAATTGTAAAGCGCAATAATGGCATAAACGACAGTAAGTGCACCAACCAAATACCAATCCCGTTTTGTCCAATTGGATATGGTGACAGACTTAAACCATTGATAAGGAATCCAATTCTCATCTGTGGATTGATTGGTAGATACGTCTTGTTTTGTTAGGCCTTGGTCTGATTTTGCATTGATTTTAGTAGCAGTAGTCGTTTGGAAGAGCGGAACGCCTGCTGATTTGCGAATCAGTAAGTCCCATCCGAGCCAAGCGCCATAACCGTATACGACCAACTGTAAAAACGAACTAAATAAGACAAAAGCATCATCAATCGGAATTTGAATTACTTTTAGAAAACTATTTCCGAGAACATATGCGCAGTTCGAATAATGAGCTGCGGTTAACCCTAGGAATAACCATAACAAACGACGATCAGCACGTTGTCCAAGCAAGAGTAAACCAATCGCTAATGTAGGATATAAATATCGTTCATGCATTTTTGGGCCGAGCGTGAAAAATCCGAGTAACAGAAGCAATGAAACGAGCATGACCTTTTCAGGGCGAGATCCACCGCGAACAAATAAGAATATCGCATAGGCGACCGCGATCACGACCCCGATCCAACCCCATGTGTTTATCGAAAGTCCTGCTACGATCTTTGTAACTTCAACCCAGTTATTTTCAAATAATGAATGGATATTAAAAGCATTTACAGAGCCATACGGATAGGAAGCAAGTGTTGAATTGTACTTGTCCCATACGAACTTAAACCCTGCCCATAGTGAGTGATTCTCAATAATTCCTTTCTGAACGACGAACGGTAATATTCCAATAATAAAGGTTCCAATGCCTAATAAAGCACTGCGCACTAGCGTAGGAATCGATTTTGAGCGTTCTTTCCAAATGATTTCACCAGCTACAAGCAAGTATACTAAACCGAAAATAAGTGCTTGCGGTTTAATTAACACCGAAATTGCCAAAAACAACCCGGATATTGGCAAATTACGCTGAGTTAAACGAACAATGAATAGGACAATAAAGATTGTAAAGGCAGCATCAACTTGTCCCCATGCAGCAGAGTTGACAAGTACAGCAGGATTTAACCAGTAAAGTAGGGCGATTGCAGCAGCAATGGTATTACCAAGTGAGATTTTCGTTTGGCGGTAAATAAACCAACCAATCAATAAATCACAAATCATCGGTGGAATTTTAGTGATAAAGATGGACGCTGTCGTCCCGTAATCGGTCCCAAATAGCTTCATTAAAAATCCAATAAACCACATCGCATATACATAACCCGGTGGGTAATCGGCAAACATACCTTCTTGGTAAAACTTTGCCAAGCCATCACCGAATGCGTGCATGGACCATGCTTGGAATGTTCCCATATCTGTTCCATAACTTTGTGAAACGCTAGCAATAATAATCCGAACCAATATTGCAAATGTGAATCCACCGTACAATAATAAACGGTCAAAACCATCGGAAGATGCGGTTAACGGATTCAATTTAGCTTCATTTGCCTGAGCTAATGATCTTGCAAAAAGGATAACTAATAATCCAATGAGTGCATAAACGATACTTGTGATCCAAATGACTGATCGAGAATACATTCCGGTAGGTAACGGATTTGATGTTTCTGAGGCATTTGGTTGAGCTTGTACATCATTGTTTTGACTGTCTCCACTGCCGACGTCCGCTATACCAAATGCTACTGGAGATACGCCATCAGGCAATGTGTCAACTTTTTCAAATTTCACATCATCAAACCAGGCTTTACCTGTAACTTCATTTCCATAAAAGCCAAGGCGTAACGTTACTTGAACTTCGGTTTGGTTGGCATCTGTTTGACCGTACAATTCAACATATTCCCATTGATCATTGGAATCTTTCAAATCTTTCGATGGGGCAGTACTTCCCATGACGGATAGATTGGCACCAATTTTATCTGAGCTAATTCCAGATGCCTTGATCCAACCTGAGAGTTTATACGTTTTACTTGGTTCGACTGTGACTTTCTGTGACCAACGAGAATCATTCGGTTTCACATTCTCAATAGAAATGGAATGATCTCCATCATGTCCGGTAGACTCAATCGTGAACAAGGATACATCAGCTTCGGTTTCATACCCTTCATTCCCCCATTTTACTGGAACGTTGGCTTTAATATCTTCAAACCCACCATTTTGTAATAAGTTAGAATCTGAGGCTGCTAAAGCGAATGAAAAAGGGAAAGAGGATAACCATAGAAAAATTGTTAAAACAAATAATCTGCAAAAACGTTTGCGAGTCATCGTGTCACCTCGGGATGGTTTTTAAGTTCATAATCACCTATACTATTCTATGTAAAGAAAGTGATTTTGTGAAGTTAATTTCATCTTAGAATTTGAATTTCAACGAAAAAGGAGAATGTGCGTGTCCGTTGTACTTGTTACTGGAGGAGCAGGGTATATAGGAAGTCATACCGTGGATGCATTGCTCACATATGGGGATCAGGTGATTGTATTAGATAATTTGAGTACAGGACATCGCGGGGCTGTATTAACCGAGCATTTCTACGAGGGAGATATCTCAGATCGGGAACTAGTTGCGGAAATTATTCAGAAACATGGGGTAGAAGCGGTCATTCATTTCGCTGCCAAAAGTTTGGTTGGTGAATCGATGCAAAAACCGGATCTTTATTTCATTGAAAATACAGGGAAGACATCACAATTGCTTCAGACATTAGTTGAGAATGGTGTCAAAAACTTCATATTTTCATCGACAGCTGCTGTTTATGGAATTCCTGAAGATGTACCAATTGCCGAATCTGCAACGATTTCACCGATTAATCCATATGGTGAATCCAAAGCAATGATTGAGTCGATCTGTCAATGGATGGAGCAGGCGTATGGATTACGTTGGTGCGCGTTACGCTATTTTAACGCAGCAGGTGCGCATCCGCAAGGTCACATCGGTGAGGATCACACACCGGAAACGCATTTAATTCCATTAATATTACAAACCGCGCTTGGACAACGTAGGAATATTGGGATTTTTGGCGAAGATTATAATACTGAAGACGGTACTTGTATCAGAGATTATATTCATGTTTGTGATCTTGCAGAAGCGCATGTGAAAGCGCTTAAAGGCCTATTGCAAGACTTGCCGAATGGTCCTTATAATATAGGTACAGGTTTCGGATTTTCCGTTCGTGAAGTCATTCAGACCGCTGAAATCGTTGTTGGATCTTCGATTGCACAGCAAATGTTACCACGTCGTGAAGGAGATCCCGCACAACTCGTAGCACAGGCTAACCGATTGTCAGAAGCAACAGGTTGGAAACCTAAGATGAGTGACTTGCAGACGATTTTATCTACAGCTTGGAATTGGCATAACCGGCATCCACACGGATATACAGAGTAATTCTTCCACAACCGCTCATCATCAGATATGCAACAAGGAGGTAGTCGGATGTCTAAGTTTCGATCGAATATTCCTCAATTTTTAAAAGAAAAGACGCTTTTACGCATCGGTGTTTTTTACCAACCGCTCGAAACAAGAATGATGGTCGGACGTTTGATGGAATTTAATGAACGTGAAGATTATGTTACCTTATATTTGGATGATCGCAAGTCGTTTCTATATATTTATATCAAACATATTGTCACGATGGACATGTTGCCAATTTTTGAGTTGGTGCAAATGTGGATTAAAGAAACAAGTTTATTGCAAGTTAAGTTTACACAATCGCGTAAAGGAACGCGCGCGCTATTCGGTCGGATTATTCAAATGGACGATTCATCTGGGAATATACTTTTTTATGATGTTGATGCCAAAATGGTAAACAACATTTCGATGAATGAATTGGATGATATTCGCGAGGAGCAAAAGAGTCTAACCGAGAAAACGGAAAAGTTAATTCGTGAAATGACTGCGAATCGTGAGATTTCATATTATAAGCCGATTTCCGAACCAGATAATGCATCATCTCCGCAAAAACCAGCAAGTTCAGCCGCTGATCTAGCGAAACAAGCTGAACTTGAGCGTCAAGCAGCAATGAAAGCGGCTGCTGAAGCAGCTAAAGTTGCAGAACAAAAAGCCGCTGAGGCTGCTAAAATGGCTCGCAAAGCGGAAATTGAAAGACAAAATGCGCTTGAAAAGGCAGCCGAGGAAGCCAAAGCTGCAGCCAAAGCCGCTGCTGCTGAGAAAGCTGCCAATGAAAAAGCAGCTGCAGACAAAGTCGCAGCGGAACGAGCTGCCAATGACGCGGCAGCAAAAGCAAAAGCGAGTGGGCAAGCACCAAAAGAAGATCCAAGTGGTCGATCTGTGAGCCAACTTGTAAATCAAAAAGGGCATCTTAAGGCCAGTGATGCCGTAGATGATGTCGATATTGATTTATCGCATTTAAGTGTACAAGAAGAGATGCAATTGATGATCAGTAAACTTTCGCCTCAAGATTTATATCCATTACTGCCATTGTTGCGATACGTAGTCAAAGAGACAAAAAAACGCGATGCAAAAAAATTAAATAAATAAATTCGATCCGCATCGTTGTTGATTATCAACAATAATGCGGATTTTTTTTTAATATTTTTCAAAAAATCAATGCTTTTGCAGGAAGAATATGAATTTGTATTGAATGAAAGAAGTTAAAATAGGATGACTGGAGAAGGAGGGCAGCAACGTGAGCTTGAAACCGGAAGAGACCTACCCGAACCGAAGTTCCATCGGATTCAAACTAACTTTGCTTGCTGTTTTCTCAGCGGCTAGTTTAGGTATCCTTTTTTCTTATATACTAACGAATAAAGATGCTATTTTGAGATTTGAAAATCCGGTGTTTATCGGATTTCTTGGCGTGTTTATCGTAGTTGCAGTCGTACAAGTGATCATCGTTTTTATCATTAAAACTCAAATCATCAAGCCATTACATTTATTAGCAGAAATGATTCATGATGTCGCAGGCGGCCGTTTCACAATTGGTAAATTACCAGTCCACAATCGGGACGAGCTTGGCGAATTGGGACGGGCCATGAATATTATGGTTTCCAACTTGCGAGATCTAGTCGGCGAATTAAATGAAACGTCATTTCGAACGCAAAATATACTTAATCATACTGGTCAAGGATTTCTAACGTTCAGTCGTAATGCATTAATTGACGATCAATTCTCAACGGAATGTGAACGCATCTTTGCAATGAATATTAATGGGTTGCCGTTTCCGTATTTGATTTTTCCAGACCATGAAGATCAACGACAATTCTTGTATCGAATCATCATTCGAATTTTGGACGAAACGGTAGATACAAAACAAAAAACATATATTTCTTTGCTTCCGAACGAAGTGAAAATTCGCAATAAAGCAATTCGACTCGATTATAAAATCATTACTTTACACGATGGTAAAAAACAACAGTTTATGGTTGTGTTAACAGACATTACGTTGCAACGTGAACTGGAAGCGAAGATGTTAGAAGAACGCATGATGCTAAAAATGGTCGTCAAAGTCATTACTCATATGACAGACTTCATTGAACTGATTAATGATTATCATTTCTTCATTGGGGTTCAGTTGCCATCCATTCTAAATCCTGCGAATCCGATCAAAAGCGTAATTAATGATCTTTTCCGAATTGTACACACGTTCAAAGGTAACTTTAGTCAGCTAAACTTATCGCATGTCGCAAAGGAATTACACAATCTCGAAACGCGGATTAGTGAACAAAAAGCGGATCCATCTAAACAAGCATGGGAAAATGTCTATCAGTTGTTTCCTATGAATGAAATGATTGAATGGCTCGAAAAAGATATACGTAACCTTAAAAGCGTACTCGGTGATTCATTCTTTGAACAACAACTTGGTGTTCGCGTGGATCGATCACAATTGATTGAGCTTGAAAGTATGATTTTGCGCCTATGTACACCTTATGAAGCAAAGCGACTCGTTTCAGATGTTCGTAAGTTATTATTTAGACCGTTCCGTGATTTACTTGTTAATTACATTGAATATGTTCACGAACTTTCCGATCGATTACAAAAGCCGATCCATCCACTCGTAATAGTAGGGGGCGAGCAACCCGTGGATTTTGAATTTTATCAAAGCTTTGCCAAATCTTTAATTCATTTGTTCAGAAACGCACTTGATCATGGGATCGAAAGCGCAGAGGAGCGAGCAGCACTTTCCAAAGACGAATTGGGATCTATTACATGTGAAATTACATTCCGTAATGATTCGATTACACTAAAAGTGAGTGATGACGGTCGTGGGATCGATCCATCGCAACTGCGAAAATCCATAGCAGTTCGTGACATTTTTACCACCGATCAAATGGAGTCATTAAGCGATGATGAAGTATTAAATCATGTGTTCTATGATGGTGTATCTACGATTAAAGAAATTACCGAACTGTCAGGACGTGGCGTAGGACTTGCATCATTAAAACATGAAGTTGATAAACTTGGCGGAAACATTCAAATGACCAGCAATATCAACGAAGGAACATCATTTTCGATTACATTACCCGTTGTTACGCGTGAACAATTACCTGAAGTAAGTATGGATCAATTTATGATTCCGTTACTTGAAAATGCCGTCGAATTACTTAAACGTCATTTCGGTGTATCTATGGAAATTGATTCAGTTGAAAACACCCACTCTAATCGGATATCATTAAGCGAAATCACATCGTTCCTAAATGTTCGCGGTATTTTTGAAGGTACATTTGTTTATTCCATTGACCGTGATTTGGCACGTGAACAAGTTAAAAGTTATGTACTAGGAGAAATTGATGACGAAGAAGTTGAACAACTCATTGACGACGTTGTTGCTGAATGCTTAAACGTTATTATTGGACAATCTTTCAAACTATTTTCCAACGTTGAGGAATTGATTCGCATGGAGACGCCGGTTACATTACATTCGAGCGGATCCACATTAACGTACCACACATCAGAAATTTGGACTGCACAGTTGAAATCACATGTCGGTGAAATTAAACTTAGTTTCGTACTCTTAAACGATTATAGCTAACGAGAGGGGTGCTGTGCATGGAAGGACATGTACCAGGCCCTTTTTCCAGTGGAGGGGCCTCCGCAAGAAAGAATAATATTTTTCATCGAATTGCTCGGCAGATGACGCTCGGCCAAAAATTATTTTGGTTTGCAAGTCTGTGCATTTTTGGCGTGCTTACGCTTGTCGGCGTGATCGGATACAGCATTGCCAAAAATAACGTCAAAGAACAAGTTGGTTTAAGTGCACATCAATCGGTTGTGCAAGCCACAGAAAAGTTGGATGTACTCCTTAAAAGTTATGAGTCTATTGCTCGGCAGATTAGTGTCAATCGTGAGTTTCGAAAAAATATCGAGTGGTTAAACGGTAAGCGGTTGAATGATCCGGTGACATTCGACAAATATAATTCTGTAGAGAATGATTTAAGTAGTATCACAACTGCGAATCCTGATGTGGTTGGGGTTCGATTGGTTTCTGTAAATTATCAAATCGGTCAAGAAGACAAAATACAGTTTGAAACTTCGTTACCAACTCAAGATATTTTGATGCAACCCAACCATTTGGATATTGTTAAATACATTAAAAATCAAGACGGAAAAGAAGTATGGTTTCCAACCTCTAAACAAGGATTTTTTGGAAAAAAAGAAGTCAGTGCATCCAAAAACTATATTGGTCCGACGTTTACACTTGGAAAATTAATAAAAAATGCTAAACATCCTTCTTCTGAATGGGTTTTATTAATTGAAATCAAAATGAATGCTTTGGACTCTGTTTTTTCATCATTAAACCTTGGTCAAAATTCAAGAACCTATGTGATTGTTCCAAATGGAAACGTTGTTTATTCACAAAATCAAGATGAATTAGAGATGGTATTAGATGTACCAGCAACCTCTAAAATTGAACTTGGTTTTTGGTACGAAAGTGATATTGAAGATACATTGTTTGCAGTTCATCATTCAGTTCAAACCAATTGGCTGATCATTGGAAAAGTTCCGTCACATGTGTTTTTTCAAGTGTTAAATGTTGAAACATTTATTGAGTTCCTCATTGGTCTCGTGATTGTATTCATTATTGCAAATTTAATAGCGCATTATACAAGGAAAAATATCGCAAAACCAATATTGAGTTTATCAGAAGCAGCGAATCGGATTGGTAATGGTGATCTCAATCTTGAGCGAGTTTCTGTAGACACCAGGGATGAGATTGGGGAATTGTCCATTGCGATAAACGTGATGGCAAGTCTTGTAGATCGAGTTCGTTTAACGAAAAGTCGAGTACAGCTACTATTAGACAATACTGGTCAAGGTTTTCTAATCACGAATGAATTGTTGATCATTCAACCGGAATACAGCGCAACCTGTGAAGAGTTTTTCCGTAAACCAATTGCAGGAATTGAACTTCAATCTTTGCTTTTTCCACATAGTATGGAAAATCAATATTTGATTCATGATGTCATTGCTGCGGTTTTGGGTCAACGTTCAACTTCACGTAGAAGTGCATATTTATCGTTGTTGCCTACTGAAATTGACATTTATGGAAACTTTTATAAATGTGAATTTAGAATTTTAGATCATGAAGAAGATCCGAATTTACGAGTTATGCTTATTTTGACTGATAAATCACAAGAAAAACAATTGGAATCTAAATTGGAACGCGATGAATTGGTTTTGTCAATGATCGTCAATGTTGCTTCGAATCATGAGGAAGTATTAAATGTGATTCATGATTTTGAACACTTTGCTTCTGGTGGATGGCGAGTTAATTGGGAACATGGAAAAAGGTTTAAAGAACATTTTACTCAATTAATGCGAGAAATTCACACGTATCGAGGCACATTTAGTCAATTTTCATTCGTTAATTTACCCAAAAAATTAAGTAAATTAGAATCGGATATTACAGAGCGATTACAGCGATTGAATACCACGAATGATGAGCAGCAGATGTTACGATGGTTTTCGCAATTGCCATTTCAACGCTGGCTCGATGATGATAAATTAATTATCCAAGATACAATGGGTGAAAACTTTTTGCGTCGCGCGGTTACTGTAAATATACCTCGTATTCGAATTCAAGAATTTGAAGGTGAAATATTAAATATGCTTCCTCCTTACGAAGCACAAAAAATATTAACCGAGTTCCGCAGATTACAAGTAAAACCATTAAAACAATTGTTACGAAGATATACGGAATATGTATTACAACTTGCTGAGCGAATGGGGAAATGGGTAAGACCGTTTGAAATTGAAGGAGAATCGATATTAGTTGAACCTGGCGAATATCGTGAGTTGGTCAAAAGTTTAGTGCATCTATTTCGAAATATGGTTGACCATGGACTTGAAATGCCAGAAGATCGTTTAGTAAATGGTAAATCTGAAAGTGGATCGATACATTGTCAACTTTCAGTACTTAACAATTTTATTGTGATAGAAATCGGTGATGATGGAAGAGGTCTTAACCTTAGTCAAATCCGTAATAAAATCATTGAAAATAGTTTGTTAAGCGAACAAGAAGCGGATCATTTAAGTGACGAGGCATTGAAAGAATATATTTTTCATGATGGATTTTCGACAAGAGATGAAGTTAGTGAATTATCTGGTCGTGGTGTTGGAATGTCTGTCGTAAAAGCAGAAGTAGATAAATTAGGTGGTCAACTTATAATTGATTCAAAACATAATTTGGGAACTACTTTTACGATTAAAATTCCGATGCGAGATGGTTCGATGATTAGTAATATTACAATCGATACCTTAATGGAACCATTTAGTGAAGTTGCAGAGCATGTACTGATAAATAATTTTGAATTGGAAGTTCAATCTAACGAAGTGATTGAACAAAGCCAGAGTCGTTTTGAATTGAAAGAATTAACAACAATGATTTTTGTGCGTGGTGTTATTGAAGGTTATTTTATGATGACATTAAACCGAGATATCGCAGAATATATGAGCAGTCAATTCGTACTAGGAGATTTAAGTCAGGAAGAAGTAGCAATCATGATGGAAGAAGTTGTTGGTGAATGTTTAAATTTAATTCTTGGAAGTGCATTTAAGCATTTCCCGCAAATTGATGAGTTTATTCGCATGGAAACACCGATTACGATTTATGGAGATTCACCAGTTTTTAAGTACTTTCAGACAGAAACACGCACAAATCTCATTCAAACGAATTTTGGCGAAGTGAAGATTTGTCTAATACTTATGGACCAAATGTTAGAAGAAGCCAAGGTGTAAACTTGGCTTTTTTTTATGCGAAAAATCCCTCAGCAACGATTCAAGTTGTTGAGGGATTTGTTTATGTTTGTTTTAAAAATTGTTTTGACACATGACCAACTTTTAATTGCATGTCAATCCGTGCCAAAAGTTCCTGTTTGCTGAACGGTTTCGTCACATAGTCGTTTGCTCCTGCCATAAAGCCCTTTACAATGTCTTCATTTGTGTTTTTGGCAGAAAGTAAAATAATTGGCAACACATGTTGCGTAAATTGTTTGCGAACTTCTTTTGTCACATCGTAACCTGACATCTTTGGCATCATTACGTCAAGCAATATAAGATCCGGTTGCAATCCTTTTTTGATCATCGCAAGTGCTTCTACGCCATTATTTGCTGTAAATAATCGATAATTAAATTGACTGAGGTGATTTACTAAAACGTTTAAATTGATTGCTTCATCATCTACTAATAAAATTGTACTGTCATACGTCGAAGATTGACCCAAAAAGACGGGGTCAACATCCCAATCTACAAGTAATGCATGTTCATATGCACTTTGTTGATGTTCGTTTGTAATTGAAGATTCAACCATATCATCTTGAAACGCAATTGGTAAACTAAACGTGAATGTCGTTCCTTTTCCAAGTGTACTTTCAACTTGGATATTTCCTTTTTGAAGTTCAATCAGTTGTTTTGTTACCGCAAGACCTAATCCTGTACCCCCATAACTCCGTTCTAATGATCCTTCGATTTGTTCAAATGATTTAAAGATATCATCCAAACGATCTGAAGGGATTCCAATTCCAGTATCTTTAATCGAGATACTCAAGTGGTTACCTTGAATCGCGGAAAACATTTCAATCATCCCAGCATCCGTAAATTTAATTGAATTAGACAAGATATTATGCAAAATTTGTTGAAGTCGATTCTCATCTGCTAATACAGCTGGTGGATTAGATTTAGAAATGTGATTAATAATTTCCACTGGTTTTTTACCAATCAGTGATTTTAATAATGCGACGGTCATCTCAGCAACTGTAGAAACATCAACAGGACGAATTCGAAGTTCAAGTTTCTTATTTTTCATTTTGTTGAAATCGAGAATGTCATTCACTAACGTATTTAAACGCAAGCCACTAGCAATGATTATTCGTAAATTTTTATTTACGACCTCATTTAATTTACCACCCACACCATCTATTAAGGATTCTGCGATCCCAATAATTCCGTTTAGCGGTGTCCGAAGTTCATGTGAAGTGTTGGATAAAATTTGATCTTTGAGCGCATTTAGTTTAATCAGTTCTTCAGACTGTCTCGCAAGTTGTTCATTGTTAACACGTAATTCAGTAGATGTGTGGACGAGTGAGTCATTCATTTGTTGAAAACGGCGAAATAAAATAAACGAAATGATAAAAATAATGATCAACAATGTAAACATGCAAATGTTCATCCATAGTGTTTGATTGACATTTTTAAATAAATCGGAGGTTGGGATATACGTATAAAGAATCCAGTTGGTAATCGATGATTGTTGCTTAATCAAAACAAAGTCGGTGTTGTTTTTATTGACAAATTGAATCGAATCACCGTTCTGATGTTCTAATGGAATAGAATATGATTTACTAGTGAGTAATGCATTAGACGAATAGACAACCATTCCATTTTGATCCATTAAATAAAAACTTGTACCGTTCTCTAGTTTTATTCGATCGTAAATTGCTTGAAAAAAATGAATCCCAATTTCGGCATCAAATACATATTCATCTCCACTAATTGATTTCATATTTGTAAAGGGACTTAATAATGCAAATTCTGGACCAGTATAATCGCGAATCACCTTGTTATCGAGTTCGTTTGATTTCATCCAACCGTTGATGGAAGTAGGTAACCAAGTATATTGTTTAATATCCATTAATGAATGCTTGAAAATTGGTTTATTTTGATCGATGGGTATGAATAGTTTTGATGATAACGTTGATATATTAGTATTATCATCTGTTGTTCCATTTTTGATATTTACGCCAATATTATTAATATTTAAAAGGCGAATGATATGAATGTTTTTATTGGTACTTTTTGATGTTTCTAATATTTGTCTGATTTTTGTGTTTATTGTATTGTTCGATTGGTTCGCAAAATTATGGTTAACATTTTTTATAATAAAACGTAAATCAGGACTATAGTTTAATTGGTCCACTGCTTTTCTGATCTGTTCTAACTCGACGTCCATTCGATCCATTGCTTGAGATACCGCTTGGCTACTTGCTTTTGCTAATGTAGATCGAATCGTTTCCTTTGAAGTAGAATATGCAAAATAACTCACTGTAAAAACAGCAATTAATACAATGAAAAATAGTATGAAAAATTTGGTCGTTTGATTTTTGTTATGATCAAGCATGGACAGTCACCTCGTTTGATAACAGAATGTCCACGTTTTGAAATTCGAATACAAATGTACTACCTTTTCCGCGCTGAGATTGTACCGTAACAGTGCCATTTGCAAGGTCCGTTTGGTATTTGACCGCAGCCAGCCCAACGCCGCGTCCTGCAAATTCATTTGTGCTTGTAGAAGTACTCATTGCGTCCTGAAAGATTAGATTTTGGATCGCTTCGTCTGACATATCATTAATTTCTTGTCGTGTCATCTCACTTTCTAAGATCAGTTTGCGACGTAATTTGTTCGTATCGATTCCTTTGCCATCATCACTGATTGATAATTCAAATGAATCATTTTGCTTGCATTTGAATGAAATTTGAATGGTTGATCTGTTTTCTTTTGCAGACATTAGTCGTTCCTCGATGGATTCCAACCCGTGTTCAACAATATTTCTAAACATATGCACGAGACCATCGCTAAATCCTCGATATTGATCAGGATTTAATAGAAATGGATTGCCATGATATTCAAATTGCGGAATGCATTTGCCGCGTTGTTCTGCTAATTCCATTGTGTATGTTTCATAGCGTTTGACAAGATCAAATGCATTCATGTAATACATTTGTTTTATTTTGTGAATTACCGGTGGTTTTAATTGGATTGGAATGGTGTCTTCAACTAATTGTTGTACTTCGCGTATTATGGTTTGATCCACACGAACAGAAGTAGTGGCTTGTAATGGGTCGAAACCGAATAACTCTTTTAATTCATCTAAATCATCTTGAATGGTTGCGCGTAGTGAGTGAGTGTTAACCCATTCGCCGATTATTTCAACGGAAATGGAATCGTCTTCCATTAACGCAGATAGTTCTGTTTCGAGTGCATGTAAATTTGAACCTGTTTTTGAGAAACCATATTGCAGTAGATTTCCCTTGTACGTATGAAGGACTCGGTACATGTTTACACACCATTCGATACCATCGGAAGTTTGCGGATGAATCGTCCATTCATTTCTTGAGAAATGATCGAACGATTGAATCAATTGGGTGATGTCTCGTTCATTTGTCACAGTTTTCACGATCATTTCTCGTCGTTGGTGTTCGATTTTGATTTGGTCAGATAATTTTTTTGCTTCTGAAACATCGGTGACCACAACCATCATTTGGCTATCTTTTCCATTTGATGAGGGCATGAGCTTATAAATAAACTTAATAAATTTGTTTTGATAATGTAATTCCTCCGGTAAAAGTCCCATCATCATCGAAACGGTAGCAGCATCCTTTGTATCAATGATGGTTTCAAGTACAGCACTTAATGATTTTTGCTCATCAGATGAATCAGGATAAATCAGTGCGGGGAATTGTTCATGCTCAATATTTCGATTGAAGATTTTTAAACATTCTGAACTGAATTCCGGTTGTACTTTTAGTTCACGATCAATTGTTAAGAAGCCTTGATCGGAATGATCTAAAAGTGCACGAATCGATCTCGTGCGTTGATCGACGGCGTGTTGCATCATTCGGTTCCAGTCCGATAATTGAAGGTGAGTACTAATTCTCGCTAAGAGTTCGAATTTATTTATTGGTTTTGTCATGTAATCATTTGCGCCGACTTCAAAAGCCGTTTTTAAGTCTTCATTTTGATTTTTTGCGGTCAACAAGAGAATTGGTAATTTGTTGATTGAATTTTTCCAACGCACTCTTCGAGTGACTTCGTATCCTGTAATTTCAGGCATCATTACATCCAGTAAAATAAGGTCGGGAATATAGCCATTATCCATCATATTTAATGCTTCTTTACCATTGGCGGCAGTCATCAATTCATAGGGCTGAGTGGATAAATGATTTAAGATGACTTGAATGTTAATTGGTTCATCATCAACGATGAGAATTCGGTAATGCACGGTGGTAGGATCAAGTATGTCTGTATGTTGTGATACGGGTTTGAAATCCGTCGCTAATTTTTCATATTCAATCGAACGCGGACCTTCCTTCGAGTCTCTGGTATCAAGTGCAGACACATGTAACGCAGTTGTTGGCAGTGTAAATGAAAAAACACTGCCTTTGTTTTCCTTAGAGCGGACACCAATCACGCCACCATGCATTTCTACAAGTTGTTTTGTAATGGAAAGCCCTAATCCAGTCCCACCGTATTTTCTGCTGATTGTACCATCCGCTTGTTCGAATGCTTTGAAAAGACTTGAAATTTTGTTTTCAGGAATCCCAATGCCAGAGTCTTCGATTTCGATTTTCATCCATTCATTTGTTTCGAGTGAAGCGCGTATTTTAATCGAACCTTTTTCTGTAAATTTAAATGCATTGTTTAAAAGGTTATGGAAAATTTGTTGTAATCGGTTATCATCACCGTAAACATTTGGTAATGAAGGTGCAACATCTACGGAAATGGTTAGTTTTTTCGTTTCAAACATTGGCCCTAATAATGCCAAGGTTTGTTCGATTGAACTGCGTAAAGATAGGGGACGTTGATAGATTTCCAATTTTTGATTTTTTAATTTTGCAAAATCAAGAATGTCATTTACAAGATTGGATAGTCTGCGACCACTTGCTGTGATCATGCGTAAATTCTTGATGGCCGCATCACTCATATCACCACTTATACCATCTAAAAGTGATTCGGCGATTCCGATAATTCCGTTTAATGGAGTTCGTAACTCGTGAGATGTATTCGATAAAATCTGGTCCTTCATTTCGTTTAATTGCATTAATTCTTGTGATTGTTGTTCGAGTTTCACATTGTTTTGACGCAGTTCTAAACCTGATTTTTCTAATTGACTATTCATTTTGATGAATCTTTTAAACAAAATAATGGTAAGTATGAATACGAGAACTAATAAACCAATGACAAACATATTAACGATTAATGTATTGTTTGCAGCTTTAAATAATGACGCGGTAGGAATACTTGTGATAATCGACCAATTGTTGATTGCAGATTTTTGTTTAAGGATCATAAATTCTTGATTGTTTAATTGAGCGTATTGAACAGTATCCTTGGCATTTTGTAGTTCAGGCACTGAAAGTTTTGATGTAATTAATGATGAATCAGATGCATAAATGATATTGTTCTGATCATCGATTAAGTAAAAACTTGAACCATCCCCAAAATCAACTTGCCCAAACATTGTTTCTAGCAACGAAAGTTTTATTTCAGCGACAAGTACGAATTTTTCATTCGCTTTTGAACTCATGTTTTGATAGGGCGTAATGAGCGTAAATTCAGGCCCGACATAGTCTCTAATTGTTGATGTGTCGAGGTCTTGACGTTTCAACCAACCGTTTTTTAATGTTGGCACCCACGTTTCCTTAGATAATGTATTAAGTTGATTAATAATTGCTTTATTTGTGTGATCAAAAGTCATTCCGTAACCTGCAGCATTCGATGAAAAACCGAATTCGCCTGATTCTGATTTTTGATTCGCAACCTCATCGATCGAATTGATACCAATGATTCGAATTGCTTTGATATTTTTGTTTGAACTACGATAGGTGTCAAGTATTGTTGAAATGGTTTTCGCGTCGATTTTAGACCAGTCGACTTGGTCCAATTGTGCATCGACTCTTTTAATGATTTTGCGAATATCGGTATTGTAATTCACTTGCATCATCAATCGATTCATTTGATTTAATTCAACGTCAAGTCGCTGCATTAATTGAGCAACGGTTTGATTGGTTGCTTTCGAAACTTCAAGTCGGATCGTCTCTTTGGAAGTAAAATATGCAAAATAGCTTCCTGCTAATACGATTACTAGAACAGAGAAGAATAGCACGAAAATTCTTCTTGGTGAAATAATTTTGATTGGCTTCACGATAACCACCTACTTACTGGGAATGAGCACACTGTAAGTATATATTTCTACCTATGTTTTACATTTACCTCTAAAATTTACTTGGATATATTCAAAATATTAATTTATATTTTTAATTGAAAATATTTTTGTGCTATACGTTTGTTCTGGGGTTTTGTTCCAAGTAAATTATTTACATGATATTTAAATTGTTATATAATTCAAATAATATTTTCATCTAACGTTTTACAATAACAACATGATATGCACACATATTAAAACATCCTCTGTAGAAACAAAGGCAAACCCGAGCGAAAGTCGGGGACGCAAAGCCATGGACCTTCCGCATGACAGTGTATGTCATGCGATGGCAGCCAGGTTGCTGATTGCAGAGTTTTTTTGCGTCAGGAAATCATTGACCAAGAGGATGTTCCAAATCACAAGTTCCCTTAATGGGAAGAGGAGGAACAGATTATGAGTTTAACCATCCAGAGACGAATGAGTATTTTGCTCGCGGTTGCATTGGTGATCAGCTTGATTCCATTGTTCAGCATGACGGGCGTACAACAAGCGAAGGCAGGAACGGCATTGAACCAAACGATGGTTCAATATTTTGAGTGGTATGTGCCTGCGGACATGAATCATTGGAATCGTGTGAAAGACAATGCGTCAGCACTTGCCGCAATGGGAGTATCTGCACTTTGGTTGCCGCCGGCACCAAAAGGAGATGGGAAAAACAAAGACGTTGGTTATGGAACATATGATCTATATGATCTTGGTGAATATAATACGTATGATACGGTAGATGCTGATCCAGCTCGTAAGGCAAGTTATTTATGTACTACGACTTGTGCGGCGAATGCAAAAGAGAAAATCTCCACAAAATACGGTACTCGTGCAGAACTTGATGCGGCAATTGCTGCGATGCATGCGAACGGTATTGCAGCATATGCGGATGTGGTGATCAATCATAAGGCGGTTGAGACGACTGAAACTTTTAATGCAAAACCTTGCGAATTATGGGGGAATCGCTACAACTGTAGAGCAGAGAAATCTATAAACGCATATACCAAATCGGTTTTCCCAGCTCGGATCGGTAAAGTTGCAGCTCCTGCAGGTGCTCCGGCAACTTGGTCATGGACATTTAACAAAAGCTGGTTTAATGGGGTGGATTGGGATGCTGCTGGAAAATCAAGCGCAGCATACTTATTTGGTGGACAAAATTGGAATACTCCAATTGATTCAGAATTCGCAAACTTTGACTTTTTGATGTTTGCAAATGTTGATTTTGATACTAAATATGCCGATGGAACTACAAAGGGGACCTTTGTACTCGATTACCACAAAGACTGGATGAACTGGATGCTTGATAGCGTTGGGTTTGACGGTTTCCGGATCGATGCCGTGAAGCATATTAAATTCGATGTGTTCACAAATAAAGCTGGCGATGGGATGTTAGACAAAGTTCGCGCGGCACATTCAAC
>CANHGK010000023.1 GCA_947460235.1 Paenibacillaceae bacterium
AGTGTGAAGTAATGATGATAAAATGTTTCTTTACACTTACGATCGTGTTGTTCCTTTCCGCTTGTACTATGAATGATTCAATAAAACCTGTTGAAACAATTCGCTCGGATCCTAGCATGACTCCGATGATGACATCCACGGCCGTTGTTACACCGCAAGCGCAAAACGGGTGGAAAATCATCTCTCAATCGGATGTTACCATACGTCCGGATCTTCCACCGGTTCATTTTGTTTTAAGTGGTCAAACGAATCAATGGGGTACTTTTGATAAAGATTACCCATTAGAGCGAATTGAAATCGTTGACGCATTTTCAAGGGGGAAAATACAAGAGATAGCCGTTGAAGTTTCAGCAGTATACGATCAAGGAAGCGGTTTTGAAGTTGAAGACATGAATTTTGATGGTTATCAAGATTTTCGAATTTTGACAGCGCTCGGTGCGGGTGGTAATTCATCCTTTATTTATTATTTTTGGGATAACAAACGCGGACAATTTATCTTAAACAATGATCTCGAGTACGTCACTTCCCCTGTGTTTCATCCAAAAACCAGAACCATTGATTCATGGGAGCATTGCTCGGCATCGTGTTTTGTAAAACGAAACTATGAATATCTGAATCACAAACTTACCCTTTTGATCGAAGAAGATGTAGAATACGATGAAAAATCCAAGTTGTTAAACATCATACGAACCGAATTAGTCCATGGAAAATACAAAGTTACAAAAAAGAAAATGGATCCTGAGTTATACGATTATTAGTTTAAGTTTGCTAGAATCTCGCGAAAATGGTCCACGCATTTGAAATAGAGGAGCAGCTTGCTTATGAGGATACGGTTCGTCGTTCTATTATCAATCGTTCTCGTATTGACATTAAAATCACTTGATCATACGATGGAACATTTTTCATCAACTCGAGAATTCACTAGATCTAGTAATCCCGAATTTTTGGTCGGTGGCGCTACACGGTATGTTGATTTTTTCAATGAAATGATGCTGAATCGGATTTCGGAATATCTGTTTCAACAGGTGCCTGAAATCAAACACTTCAGTAATTTCATTGCAAAAAGGGACTCTGCCGTTCATTTCGTTTACTACATTGAATCGTATCCGGATCCTAAATCAAGCAATCCGTACAAAAAGGAGTACTATGAAGTGTATGTCGGAGAAAGTCACACGGATCATCAAGTGCGTTGGAATACATTCCTAGTAAGGAAGGATTTCAATGGAATTCTTGTTAGAGATCACCTAAATTTTGATGTGATTACGTTAGAACAATGGCGAAGAAACAAGGACACGCAGCAGTAATCCTTAAGCTACTTGGAAAGGAACAACTCAATTGAATCGTAATGTGTTACTGTTCTACAGTTTCATTGTAATGACACTTAGTGTTTTTGCATTTAATGCAGATGCAAAAACCCAAAAGACTTCAGAATTAACCCGCAAAGAAGTTTTTAATTTGGTGAATGAGGCGTACACACACTTCTGCGAAAAACGTTCGTCGTTAGAAACGTGTAGCATCGAATCGCCATATACATTCAACTATCAGTTTTTCAACATGGATCAAGATGCTGAAAACGAATTAATCACGAGCGTTAATTTTACGCATCATTTAGGGATTTTCTGTGTTTTCGATGTAATAAACGGAAAATATAAAATGATTTATCATGATTCTAGACATGTCACCGGATGGGATTTCAATCATACGTATCCGTTAAAAGGTCATACGATATTCAAGTTGCATACAAGCACAGGCGGGATCGGAGTAGAAGTTCATTCAGATCTTCTATTTTATGTTCAAAATCAAAAATTTGTCATCGCATGGGAGGGCATCACCCAGGAATCAGATTTTACAGCGTATCCAGGGAGGACAGTTCCTTTTACACAAAAAGAATGTACCTATGAAATTCGTCGAAAAACATTGGTCTTGAATTATCGTTGCAAAATTAATCGTCAGGATCCAGCAACATATCATTCCATTGATAAAACGCCAATCACTACCATCAAGAAATTTCAATTCAAAAATACAAAATTTGCACAAAGTACCGCCAAGATGTTAACTCAACTGTTCCGAAAATCGTAACTAATTGAAGGTGCTCTCTTGTTTAATTTTTCTCGATATCCATTGTTTGGATTTTATACCAAGCACATACCAGAGTACTTAACATTAGAAAAAAGTGGTGACCAGTGGATTGATGCCAATCATGCGGCCGAAAAGCATTGTTTTCATATAACGTGTCATTTTGAATTCATAACATAATTTCAAAATGATTATGAGTTTGCGTTTACCTTTACAAAGGAACATAAACTTCTTTTGAACACACAAAATTCAGGCCAGTTTGCAGGCATCCGAGTCATTTAGCAAATCAACGAAATGGAGATAAAAAGATTACTGCAAAAGATTTCGTGTTTCGAAAGGGAACTCTCATTAAGTGGTAATCTGAATCCAGATAAGTTAGATTTGATTGATCGGAAGTTGAAATGAAGGGAAGGACTCATGCATGCGATACGTAACCATTTTTATGATCCTTTTTATTTCAAACCTATGTGTTAGTTTTGCATGCGATTGTGAAGTGCCTAAATCTGCTCTGAAAGCATTAAAACAAGTAAATTTTGTATTTCAAGGTGAAATAATTAAACACGAAAGTTCAGGATCGTTAATTGGCGGAGAAACCGTTGCGTTTGTCAACGTGGATCGGGTTTGGAAAGGTTTGAATGAATCTGAAATTCTCGTATATACAGATTGGTCTACCTGCGGATTCAAATTTGAAGATGGGAAATCCTATTTGTTTTATGCATATGAAAGAAGCGGAAAACCATTTATAACGAACTGCAGCAAAACCAAATTACTTGAACAAGCCGACGATGATCTAAAAGAATTGGGACAAGGCAGATTCCCATTGAATATCGTAGACTTGGAAGTTGAATATTTTTGGGTGAAAAATGAAGGTGTTATTTTCAAAACCGTGGTTTTTCTTGTGATCAGTTTATTGGTTATTTATATGATCCGCGTGCGATTTTATCGTCGGACGTAATCGCCGAGCGTTCAGAGTCTTCAAGGAAGCATTCTAGTGATAGGATGAGGTGCGAAATTGTTTAAAAAACTATTTATTATTCTAATGTTGATTCATGTTTTCGCTTCTCTACCTGCATTCGCGCAAGACATAAAACGCGACAAGGTTCATTTATGTATCAATAGTCTTTATGTGATTCGTGCGGATCATAAAACACCCGTATTATCAAAATCAAATGATATTTATGTTCGATTGCATTTTTTATCAGATATTTTAGGAATGGAACTTCGTTCCGTTGGACCAAACATTCTTATCAGTTTTGATCAAAAATCCCTGATGGTAACGGACTTGGTCAATGATTATGAGATTAACATAAATGACGTTTTGGATTGGTTTGAAATTAAGACTACGTGGGATTCCAAATTAAAACTGTTAAACGTGCATGATCCCAGGCTAATTTTAGATTCAGCACTACGGATGACCACACAAACGATAAAATTTGATCCTCGGATAGAGCTCGTTTCATTTTCAAAACATATGGTTAACGAAAAAGAAAAATATGAATTCAACTTGGTCAATCGATCAGGAAAATCAATGGTCACGGGCGATTTATCCATTTTCTCGTTGTTTGTGTTCGAGGATGGATTCATGAAAAATGTATCACGATACAATTACAAACTTCCTAAAGTTGTTGGGAATCTAAAGCCATTTACTTATGAGCAAGAACAAAACGAATCTGGTAAAGATGAAAAATATGTTTTGTTCTATGCGTTTCTTCGATAACGTTGCACATACAGCTTGAACTTAGTTTAAACTAGTAAAAAGGAATACTAGATTAGAATTTGAGAGGAAACCAAAAGATGAGTTTGCAAATTAAATCACTAGTTAAGTCAGAAGTTACGGTTCAACTTTATGCACTCGCTCATTCTCCAAGTATTAAAGTTGGGAAGGCTGGCAAAGCGTATTGCGACCTTACATTGTGCGATCAAAGTGGGGAGATCGATGCTAAAATTTTTTCACCTACAGACGATCAAATCACATTAATTGAAATGTGCAAGACTAAACCGACTATCGTATGGGTAGAAGGACAAACCAACGAGTATAACCAGCAGATGCAAATCATTGTTCGTAAAATTCGATTCGTTGAAAATGATGAAGGCGTGTCATTATCTAATTTCATCAAATGGGCACCGCAACCTGCTGACGAATATTTGGGTGTTTATAAAAATGCACTTAGTAAAATTCAGCATCCTAGTTTGAACCTGATTACGCGAACTTTGTTAAATGCACATGCGAGTGAATTAAAGCATGTTCCAGCTGCCCAAAAAATGCACCACAATGTTGCGGGTGGTTTGATTTGGCATACAAGTAACATGCTGCAATTATGTGACACCTTGTTGGCTTTGTATCCAAATGATTTAAACCCTGACTTACTGCGCGCGGCGTGTATTTTGCATGACTTGGCAAAGTGTCAAGAATTTATCATCGCTGAAGGAACAGGCAAGGTAAGTGAGTATAGTTTAGTTGGGAAATTAAAAGGGCATATCGTCATGATTTCCGAAGAGGTGCGGGAAACTGCGCGCATGAATGGGATGGATCCGTCCGATGAAATGATCATTTTACTTCAACATACGATTTTGGGCCATCATGGCAAGCGTGAGTTTGGTTCGCCGGAACTTCCAAAAACCCCTGAAGCGATTGCATTGGCATATATTGACTTGCTCGATTCACGGATGGGAGCGGTACATCGACTATTGGAAGCAACACCGAAAGGGACGTGGAGCGGCAGGGACTATGCGCTAGAGACCGATTTATACCATCATCCATTTGTGCCAGGTTATCCGTTAGATGAAGAAAATGATCGTAAGGTCTGACCCGTACTCATAATATGTTTTGAAATATGGATCATTTATTGTACAAAAACGTTGAGTATATGGAATTGGTCATGGAAGCCATTAAAAGCTCATTCAGAAAACGGGCATCGATTGTTTGTCGAAAAAGTTGTAATTGATCAAGTTGTTGGTTCTAGCGGAGTAATGCGGAGATAAGATGAATTGCATGTTCTGAACCGACAAAAAGAACATTTTTTTCGTTTTTCGCTTAAAGAATGTGTGGCCTGAGAAGGATATGTAGGAATTCGAGGGTCAAGAAGATTTATTATAAAGATAGATGGTCTGCCATATATTTTCATTACCGTGTGTTATCGCAGACAACGCATGGTTTGGTATCATGTGCTCTTCGACGAATGTACGGCTGGTAGATTTTTAGGGTTGCTTTAGATAATGAAATTGGTGTTAACGTAGAATCAAATGACGTTGCAGATGTAATCCGTGATGTTGGGAACTTAGTAATAATTCGCAAAGGAATTTGAAATCATTTCACTCTGCGATACCATGGTAAGTTCATTGATAGCGGAAGTTGACTTGATGGATTATGGATTGTCATGATTATTTTTTACAGCGTTGGTTAATCATTTAAAAATTTTTAGTAGATAGCCTCGCCTTTATCAAAGGCTAGGCTATTTTTTTGTCCAATATCTAAAATTGAATATAATATATACAATATTTAATTTTAGATATTTTAATACTAAGTTCAGACGGTGTTATAAGGCCCCCGCAAATCATGTTGGGATAGATGCATTCACAAATGAATGGATCTCACTTTTTGTGTTCATCAAAATACATTTGCAGGCGTTGCATACGTAAGCTCCAGACCGCTTGCAATTAGGGAGTTTCACTACAAGATGTTAAGAAAGTGAATTGTTTTTATTCATTAATATCGTTTGAGCTTTTTAACGCTGATCATGGAAACGATGATCCACCCAAACCATTGAAGATTAGTGAAGAGGGGATTTAGTTCAACAACCTTATGTCATGTGGGCCTACCGTTAACTCTTAAAGGGGATATTTCGATTGAAAATCTTGATTCGTTCATTGCTGATTTTACTCGACTTGCTAAACGCAGGTGAACTTATGAAATTGGCACAGCCGAGTTCAAACCCATTGGCGATGTAGCTAAACCCGTGACATGGGTCGCTAAAAGCCAATTTGGCTCGGTTTCGTATACCATAGAAAGCGGCATTCAGTAGATCAAAAAACAGGGGAACTGAAAAAAGAAATCAAAGAATCGCTGTTTGATTGGGATTGTGACGATAAAAAAGACAACATTTACATGATTTCATTTGTATCTAAGGAGTACTTGACTCAACTCAAACAAGATATTCATGTGATTACTTTCGCCGTGGATGTACGTGCGTAGAATCTCGCTACCATTCTGGCAACTGAAAAATCTCAAAAAAGGAATGCTTGTCATAAATGATCAGCAATATTAACGATTCACCAGAATGAACGAATATCAAAAGAAAATAGGTGAAATTAGATAAAAATTACATTTTGCTTGACGATTGCGTCTGCGAACTGTCATCATCTCGTTATGAATGTAATTGGAGGAATCGGGTATGAATCAAAAGGTGATCATTGGAGCAGCCATAGTTGTTATGTTGGTGAATGTAATTACCTATGTCGCACAAATGCGGGAAAATAATTTGTTAAGTGAACAAATCTCCGCTCTGCAAGCGAACCACATGTCACAGATGGAACAAATGCAAGGATTCAATAATAACGAGAACGTGATGAATGGATTGCTAATGAATGAAGCGGAAGCGGCTTCCTATTTGCGACTAGATGAAAAGGATATTAAGTATTTAATTGCCGTTCAAGAACAAGAGCTCAAATCTAGAACCACAATCCACGGCAATTTATTTCCTTATCTAACGATTCGAGGCAAGCATTACGTGGTGAGTGCGCAGCTCGATCGGTGGTTACATGATGCCGCGCTCGTTTCATCCCACTATTAAAACGCAGATCGTTAATTTTGTTTTTAAAAGGAGAGTGGTCTCTTTGGGGATTCATAGAAGTTGGCTCCGTGGACGGACGATGGTGATGATCGTCTTGTTGTTATGTCTTACGTTCACGAATGTTTGGATGTTCAATTATGATGATCGAAGTTATGGGGCAGAGCCTGTCACGAAACAATTGGCGATGTACAATTCCGGAACGGTAATGTTATTGGATGAACAAGGACATGTGCAGCGGGTAACATTTGCTGAAGAAGAAATGAACGCCCCGACATGGCGTGCCGTTGATCCGCCGTTGATAGAATCGATGCCGGAACTTACGAATGTCGTATCCATTTCCGCACAAAATCAATTGGCGTTTTTTGTGCGTGACGATGGAAGTGTGTGGGTTTGGGGGCGATCTATGGAATGGAATCGAAGTTTGGTCACAGGTTTGAATCAAAAGATGACTCGCGCCGTACCCGTTCCGATGCTCCACGATATTCGGGACATTCAAATGGATAACGGGAGATTTTATGCGTTAACATCCGAAGGTACCGTTTGGTGGTGGGGACAGTCGATTTATCTAGACGCTCCGATGATTTTTCAAGTGCCTGGACTCGTTGACGTGGAACAGATCGTCTGTATTGGAACAGAGCTTTTTGCTCGAAAAAAGGACGGTACTGTGTGGGCGTGGGGTGATACAAATCCATTTTCCGCTAACGTGGTAACGAACAACAATACACCGAATCCAGATTTTGCGATTCGAATCGCTTCATTGAAAAATATTGATCAAATGGCCTGGCATAACCGCGGTGTTCTCGTCCTTAAAGACCGCGAAGGAAAACTGTTAACGTATAATCACTTTATGCCATATGGGAATTTACAACGCATCGATCAATTGATTCGTACCATTCCAACCAAGTCTCCGGTTAAAACATTACTTTCCGGTTATGCTGCGCTCGTTAGCCTGAGCGACGGTTCCACTCATTCACTTGTCGTCGTACCGGACCCGACGGATTCAGACTTCAATTATCAGTGGACCCTCCAACCAGAAACTAGGTTCGGTACGGTCGTTGCGCTCGCATCTGGTATGGATAGCAATGTGGCATTATTAACCAACAACTCGCTTTGGATGTGGCAACATTCGAACGCGCCAAAAGCCATTTCAAAAACAACCTCCACACAGGCCAACGGATTACGTAAGTTAATGCCCATTGGAATAAGTAAATCGTTTGACGTGATACCTTCGAGCGGTTATTTGCAACCTGAGTTTCATCCGGATGTTCACCAGTACGACTGGTATGTGTCAGACACACAAAGCGCAATGCTTTCGCTCAAAGGCATACGGGGTGATTTACAATTTTCATCACCAGGTAAAAATTGGACGCGGGCCGCTCAATTGACTGTTCCGCCAAACGGAAAATCTGACCGAACATTAGAATGGACTGTGCGAAATGACGGTGGACCGGATGAGATATACACCGTAAGAATTTTATCGATGCCTGAAAAATGTCATTCGATTAGTACCGGAGACTTCTCAAGTTTTTGCATCGATACCAAAGGGGAATTAATTGGCTGGGGAATGAATCAAAATGCACAATTTGGGATACAAGATCAATTGCGGCGCAAACGACCTACCAATTTGCATTTTGAAGGAAAAGCAGCCTCTGTTTATGGGTCTTCAAGTGAGACTTATGTAGTCGACTCGCGTGGTCAACTCTGGATGGCTGGTACACTGTGGTCGACTGATGACCCCATGCGCACGAGCAAGCAATTGACGAAATGGACATCGATCAAATCGTTCGATCATATCAAGTTCGCAAAGGGTCGCAGTCAAAATAGTTATCAGATCAATCAAATGGGCAATTTTCAGGCAAGAACCGGTTATGCGACAAAATTGTTTGATAACGTTGTTCCATCTATCCAATATGGTGATTTTGACCAAATCGTTGATTATGATTTAAATCGCTCGCCAATTCGCGACAATATCGAAATACAACCTCAGACCCACATGCTCGTGGACAATGTTGGGAAGGTTTGGTCACTCGGTGAAAATGATTCGGCACAAGCTGGGACAAGTCTTACGGAGTATGATCATTTCAAATACAATCAAGTGCTAGGCTTGCCACCCATTCAGAAGGTGGCTGGGGGCGAGGCATTTTTTTTAGCGTTAGCACGTGACGGTACCGTATGGGGATGGGGAGAAAATTTGTCGCGGCAGGCTGGCTCGACTGCAATGCCATATGTATTGAATCCAATGCGTCGTAAAGGTCTACGACAAATCAAGGATATTGCTTCCGGTCGAAACTTTGGGGTTGCACTTGATTCAAATGGAAACGTATGGACTTGGGGCGATAATACGTATGGTCAATTAGGCCAAGGCGACCAAATGAATCGTTATTTAGCTGTTCAGGTAAAAGGCATACCTCAGATGGTACAGGTTAAGTCAGGATTAGATCATGTACTCGCTTTGGCGAAAAACGGTTCTGTATGGAGCTGGGGACGTAACCAAGAAGGACAGGTTGGAAACGGCAGGTTGATTGACCAACTCAAACCTGTGATGGTAATGAAAGGACGGGACGATTGATGACGACAATAACGAACGCTTTCTGGCTTCGATTGGCATGTGTTTTCGTTCTGGTTCTGATTTGTCATGAACCGTTTGTTCACATCGGACAAGCAAATGCCCAAGCATCAAATCAATTGGTCACTCAGTTGACCGATGGAAATGAGTCGTTATTGCAAGACGGTTCCCTTTTGACCTGGACAGCCTCAGATACGCTGAGGGATGGAAGTGATTGGATCACCGCTACGAATCACATCATTAAAGATGTGAGATTATATGCGATCGGAAATCGTCACCGACTTGCTGTTGTGCATGATGCTGAGTTGTTTGGTTGGGGCGATGGTCGAACTGGCGCATTAGGAAACGAACATCGATCATTTACCCGGTATGCGGTACGCATTACCGGTTTGCCGACATCGATGAAAATGATTCAAATTGCAGCTGGTGATGCGTTTAGCGTAGTACTCTTCGAAGATGGTTCGATATGGACGTGGGGATCGAATGGTTTTGGACAACTTGGTGACGGATCATCTGTCGATCATGATGTGCCAACAAAAGTTGCGGAACTGCCTTCGGTTCAACAATTTGCGGTTACCGATGAAGCTGTAATTGTCCGAACTGCCCAAGGAGAGTTATGGGGCTGGGGTCGGAATGACCACGGTCAATTGGGTGATGGTACACTTGTAAATCACACATTACCGATTCGCTTAAAAAGGGATCAAGGTTCAGAAATGATCGCGTGTGGATCTAATCATTGTGTGAGTTTGCTGGAAAATGGACAGGTAATTGGTTGGGGACAGACTGATCAAGGTCAATTGGGTTTCGTCGATCAGACACCCTCCATTCATCCGGTCGTTGTTTCAAATCGTAATGTAGCGATCCGGCAAGTTGCTGCCCATGAGGGGACGACTACCCTGTTGAGCGAAGACGGAAAAGTGCTCATCTCCGGTGTCGAAGGTTCGATGGAAAAGTGGTCAACCGTAAAAGCTGCATCACCATTTGCACAGATCGGTACGTGGTCCGGAGTCGATACCGAAGATCGATTATGGAGTTGGCAGTTGCAATCGTCGGGTGCTGTTGAAGCCTACCCGATACTTACACTGATTCGCCCAGATGAACCGCTCGTTCAAGATGTTGTTCGATTATCGAATTCAATTCTTGAACCGATATTTGATCCAACCATTTTGAATTATAAAGCATCGGTCAATGATTCAATACAATCAACATCACTTGATGTCTTTTTCAAGGGATTTACCGGTACAATTACCGTCAACAATCAACTGGTGACAAATGGATTGGTTAGCAACACGCTCCCCTTGAAAAAAGGAGAAAATCGAATTGCGATTGGATTGTCTTCTGGAATAACATACACGATAGACATATTCCGCGGCTCTCCTCGTGAATATGACCCGCGCAATTGGAAGCAAATTGAAGCGTGCAACAAACATCAGGTGGGGTTAACCTGGGGCGGTGATGTTTACACGTGGGGCGGTAATGAAATGTCCTACGCCGAGGATGTGATTGGATGGGGAGAAATTTGGACACCGACGAGGACATATCATAATTCCAGCGATTACGATTTTCGTTTTACTGCCTATGGTCTATTGGGGAGAGGTGATCCGATCCCAAGTTCAGCAAGTCCCGTTCGATTGCCGCAAATTACGGGAGCTGTCGCAATCTCTTGCAGTGATTTTCACAATCTTGCACTCCTTGAAAATGGCGATGTGATGGGCTGGGGAGATAATCGTTTTGATCAATTGAGTCATTCAGATAAAGTCACCTTTTCTGTGCCGATACTGTTGACCGATGTACACCACGTAAAAGCTGTGTATGCCGGACGGAAAATGTCGATCTTTTTGATGCAAGATGGGACGCTAAAAGGGTTAGGAAATGTAAATGAATCCTTAGAACATCTCCGAAACATTCGTAAGGTGTCGATCGGACAGCAGTCGTGGGTTGCGCTAGACCGAAGTGGGCGTATCTGGCTAGGTGGTTCATATTGGAACGGCACGGAGATTGTAAATCATTCATTTCCAAAACGGATTGAATCGATTCAACAAGTGAAAGATGTTGCAATGACCAATCGGACAATAACTGCCGTGAAAATGGACGGAACGGTTTGGACGTGGCCTGAAAATGCTGCACATTTTGGAGCGAATCGAAGTATTCCTGCATTACCGAAACCACAACTTGTGAAGTCGATCAAACAAGCAATTGCAATTGATTCTGGTACAAATGCATACATGGTGTTGACCAAAACAGGAAACGTATATCACTGGAAAGCCGATTTGTTGGAAGGTCAAATTCCAGCAAATCTTCAAACGACACCGAAACCGGAATTGATCAATCCAAACGTACCCGTTACGAATATTTCAATGGGGAAATCGAATGCTTTTCTGTGGAATGGAAAAGCACAATTCTACTTCTGGAGTGGGAAACGGGGAGCAAATGGGCGTTACGAAAAGCCAGCGAAATTCGCGCATTTCAGATGAATTCGGTAGAGATACAGCGCTAAAAGATAATGTAGCCAGTCGCACTCGATTCCTCGAGCATGACTGGCTATGTGTAATTATAGACTTATGATTGCATTGAACTCTGTTTAGACTTGTAAAAATGAACTCCCAATACCGCTGCACCCGCAACAATTAGGCCAATTCCACCTTCTGTCTGGTACTCCCCAAATACATCGAACAACCTAAATTGCAAATCAAAAAGTGGCAAAACAAACGAACCAATGCCCAAAATAAATAGAAATATTCCGGAACGCAACATATAAATAACTCCCTTAGTTGTATAATATTTGCTATAATTTATTTTATCCAAATTTAATCAAAATTCAACATTTTTTTGATTTTTTTATTTTTAGAAAACGGTTGCATAAGAATATATATGGTGATATGATGTGAAATATTTGAATATATTGGAGGAAATTGACGAATGTTTGTTGCGAAAAGTCGTTTTTGGAAACTTCTCAGTGTGGGATGTGTATTGAGTGTATTCAGTTGTTGGAATCTTGCATTTTCAGGTTTCGCGGCGTCATCAAGTGAAATTCAACCTTCACCACCGGTCATTCAGTGGGTCAAAGGTCCTAAAATGGTTGATCTGAAAGACGGCATGGCCTCATTAAACGTACCAGCAGGTTATGTGTTTGCAGATGCAAAGGACACACAAGCATTAATGGATTATTACGGAAATTCAGTGGATGGATCTGAAATTGGGAGCGTACATCCTGAATCAGGAGATTGGTTTCTGTTATATGAATATGAGGAAAGTGGTCATATTAAAGACGATGACCAGAAAATAGATGCTGATGAGTTGTTGCAACAAATTAAAGATGGCACGGAACAGCAGAATAAAGCGAAGAAAGATGAAGGAATTGATGACGTGATCACCATCAAAGGATGGGATGAAGCGCCACATTATAATGCGCAAACGAAATTTTTGGAATGGTCAATTCTTGCAGATGCAAACGGAAATCCATTGGTCAACTATGATGTGCGTGTGTTAGGAAGAACGGGAGTAACAACGATTACGTTTGTCGGGTCTCCAGATGATCTTAAAGCAATGAAGCCAAAATTAAACGGAATTATTACAGGATTGTCATATAAATCAGGGAATAAGTACGAAGAATTCGATCCCAATTTGGATAAGGTCGCTGAATATGGATTAGCCGCTCTTGTTGCAGGCGGGGCAGGTGCTGTTGCGGCGAAAACTGGTTTTTTTGCTGCTGCGATTCTGTTGTTGAAAAAAATATGGTTCTTAATTATTGCAGCTGTCATTGGAGCTTTCCGTTGGTTCAAAAATCGAGTCAACGGTTCGCAACATCAAACAAATGAATCCTTCACGGCTTCCAGTGAATCGGATGTACAAAATCCAATCGTACCTGAAGATTCCTCCGAAAATGATGGAAGTCCCAAAATATGATCATAAGGTATGACTTAACGTGTGAGGATTTGTGGAAAACGTATCGTTATATGGTATTCCGTGAGCCGGGCATGTTAATCACTTATTTGGTCTTAATGGCGCTAATCCCTTTCGTTGCATATTTTTGGATGGCGAAATCGCTAGGTTCGAAAATGTATGCACTCTTGTTCGCTTTGGTGATCCTTGTTATTAACATTTTCTATTTTCCAAATGCAGTGAAACGAAAATTAGTTCAACAGGTACAAGCCAATTCCGGTGTGTTGGGTGAACATCGTATTGAGTTGTTTCCAGAGGGACTCAAAGAATCGACGAGTGTGAATGATTCATTTTATCGGTGGGATGGTATACACGCGATTCGGCGAAATCAGGAATATTTGTTTATCTATCAACAGCACTATTTAATTTATGCCATTACAGTTTGTTTATTTGATTCGATTCGCGAAGCAGATCTTTTTTATGAGCAGTTGGAACAATATGATTCTGCGAAAAAGTAGGATTCAAATTCGAGTTATATTGGGATTGTTCGTGACAACTATTTTATCGTTGGAAACGAATATTACGATCCGTCCTTTGCATTTTAGGATGCGCAATAAGTTAGGTATGAGGTTGGCCCGAAGACATAGCCTGATAAAAATACCACGACATTTCAAAAGTGAAATCGTCGTGGTATTTTTGTATACACGTGCCCATAGAGCTGATGGTACGTATTATTTTTTTGAATGAATGAATACATAGAAACGGCAAGTTTCTAGATACGTATGTTTATTTTTGAGCTCGGTGTAGCCGGAGAAATCACGGAAAACAAAGGTGACCTTAAACGTTGATGTTTCAACAATCCGGGTCATCTCACTGCCTTCAACCATTTGCTGTGATCCGAATTTTTTGTGGATGGCTTCTGCGATTTGAATCAATGATTGTTTGAATTTTAATTTCCCACTGCGTTCGATGGAAAATTCCTTTTTCGAGTCGTCATACATAAGCGTCCACTCGCCATGTTGTTTAATTTCCTGAGTCGTATCCAATGAAAAATCAGCAAACAAATCCGTATGATCAATTGGGAGAATCGGCATTTGTTCCAACTCGTGATTGAAAAAATCGGTTTCAATTGTTGTACTTGACGTTGATCCTTCGAACCATACTCGAATGTCACGAATGGTTTTGCCTGAAGGCAAATGGCGTAGATCTGTATTCGTATGTGAACGATCGAAATAGTCTAAAACGGACAAAACGGTGTTAGTGTCCTCCGGTGAAAGCATTCCCAGTTGTGGTTTGATGATGATTCCGTTTTGGATGAGATGATTATTGTTTAAGATATTTTCGATGCGATCGTTTTGCGAACGGATGGAGACTGCAAAACTGCTAAGTGGACCAAATCCCATGATCAATACTAGAATCGCTAATGTAGCTGGAATGAGCGCCACATTCAACCTGCGGTTCAAACTAATGTACATGGCAACGACTACGACCCATGCGCCAACAACAATTACAGCATAGCGGTTTTCCGACATACCATATTCCCGTACACGAATGCCAATTGCAGTAAACATCATTACTAGCAATGGCAATAGCGCCAGTGGAAACCAACGAAGGTAAGTTTTTACCCGGCTGACTTCATCGCGGTATGTTTGAAGAAAAAAGAAATAGACAACACAAATGATTCCGTACCAAAATACCAAATTGCCGACCCAACCTTGCGGCCAAACCGTTGACATTATGATTTTGAAAAAGTAGACATATAGGATCAGCGCATATAAAATACTGACCGACATCAGCAGATTTAAGAGAATTGCTCGGATGTACGATGAAACTGGTGTAACCTGCCGCCATTCGTTAAGCCGCGGGATCGACCGGGCGTAATAAAGTGGCCCAAACCATCCGGCCAATAATAACCAAAAATCTTGCATAATGTTATCTTTGGTATTAAGTTCAAATAGCTGATCTGCTGTGATCCACATGGCGTTGAAGCTAACACCAATGATGACTGCGACCAAACCAGATTTGAAAAATTGGAAAATCAATGTGCGGGCAATGTCTTGGATTGCCAACTCTGATTTTTTATGTGTGATCAATAATACGCCCAAATACGAGGTGAGTGTCACGAAGAAATATCGCATCCATTTCATCGTTTCCGGTCCGTCCATCAGCAAATAGCCATAAACTGATAAGAAAATGGGGATGATCAACCAGCTACAAATACGGATCCATCGGACAACGTCCCAACGTTCCAGCCATGCATTTCGTGCCCAATACAGCGGGATACCTAGCATCAGCATCATGGCAATGGTCGAAAGCGTATCTAAATATTGTTCACCACGATGATTGACGATGATTAAGAAAATAGAGGCCAGACCGGCACATAATATACTTTCTGGAAACCGTGAAAAACCAATGCGTATGGCTTGAGTGGTACGTATGATGAGTGCGTAACTCTGTTTCAAAATTTCACTTCCTTTTGAATAAAGAATGTTTAAAGCTACTTCATGATTCTATACCATGATTAATCAAAATTGTAATAAACTATTTTATGTAATTTCTATGGTTAGACGAATATAAAATTATCCCAGAAAACATAACAGTCCGAACTGTTATTAATGAGGTGGCTGAAAGATGCAAAGTAAGGCCGCCGCGCCTATGAAAACGGACATATCTGAGGGGCGGTATATTGGGATTTGAATCGCGCAATTCATTTTGATAAAAAATGATATTTATGGTGAAGAGTACTTTTACGAATATGAATTTAAGTGTCAAAGATCTATGATGAGACAATGAAGTTCGTCAGCAATGGAGATTCCTCCAGGTGCTAACGCTCTTTTGCAATTCACTTACTTAAAAATACGATTAACCTGCAGCAAATATCGTGCATCAAATGTTCGGAACAAAAAGAGGAGGTGCATGAAATGAATCGATTGTTCTGGTTGTTTTGTATTGCTACCTTTGTATTATCAGGTTGCAGTATAAATCATCAACTTCCGATCAAGCAGCATTATACGATTGAGCGAGCAGTTGAAGAAGGGTACGTGGTTTCGAGCTTCGGTCGTTTGGCAAATATCGATAAACTTGAGCAATTCGTAGAGAAGGCCAATTTAAACGAAAATGCTGAAGTGAAAATTGCACAGTTCACGAATGAGGGAGATCCTATTTTCATCACTCTTAAAGTAGAGCAAAATAAGATCATCTACACGTATGATGCATCGTTAGATACGTATTCCGGTCCGGTAAAAGTGGAACAGCATACCTGTCGTTCCATTCAAAAACGCATGAAGGTAAAAGGTGCATCTTATCAATTGAAGGATTGTCAAACCATTGGTGATGTTGAAGTTTTATATACACCCGTGTCTAATCCGAATGAGCGACCGTAGAACTTGAAGGTGATCACACTTTTGATGAATCGAGTCGCTTCGCTACGAATGGCTCCAAAAGTTTTACGTATTGATAATTGGGGGAGTTGAGAGTTAATTAATCAAGAAGTGAACGATTCGTTACTCCAATTAATGACTCAAACGTATTTTCAGGAATTCAAAAAAATTGATAGGATCGCAATGAGGTGGTGAGGCGCTAGTGGGATGTAAATATCATATAGAAGTTGACGTTGTTTATTCTTGTGAGGCTTGTCATTCTCTCGTGTGCGAAAAATGCGTTACGTTACTAGACAATCATCACTATTGCCATCAATGTTATTGGGAAATGATCAATGTTCAAGTTGACGGACCGATTACATGGATATCCCGACCACAAACCGAATGGTTGATCGGTTTGTTTGGTGGAATCGTTATTCAATTCGGTATCCTTTTGTTCATTGATGAAATGGCGTCATTCTCCATTTATCAAGATGAAATTGAATTTTGTGAAGTTTTCATCGGATTCTATCAATGGATATATTTCCTTCCAATCTGGTATGGATTGAAAAAAACGAAATATGCTGGTGTTGCAAGGGGACTTCGTTTCGTCATGGTTGGTACACTTGTGGTTACTATTTTAATTTTGATGTTTTTCGCATGGTCGATGTATCAATTTACGCATCATTCACCGAGTTTTGTGCATTAAATCAGTTCACAAACATACGCATACCGAAAAGGAGGTAACACGAATGAGAATTCCGCTTCGTTATGTGTTTGCGGGAATACAATTCGTCCTACTTTCAATCGCCAATTACATCGACCTTCGAGAGCATCATGGAATGGGAGAGGGAATGAACCAGGTGTATGCCAATTGGATATCAAATATTGAGTTTTTGATCAAAGTATTTTTGAATGTAGATGACATTGTAAATTATAATTTTCATTTCATAATAGCGATTGCAAGTGTTGGAATTTGGTTTTTAATTGGATGGGGAATCGACAGAATCGTAAAAAGGAATACACATTAAAAACATTGCAAATGATTGTTTATTTTACAGGCGTTTCTATCTTTTTTAAGCTGCCCTCGCGGGCAGTCTTTCTTTTTTTCGCACACCGCCCCCAAGTGATGCTTTGCTTTTTCGAGCCAACCAAATTTGAAAAATTATGGATTATTTTATACATTCATGCTATTCTAATTAAACATACAAACGTTTGCTTAAATTTGAATTTTGGAGTGAAGCAATGGTTACGCGTTCTATTCGAGCATGGTTGAATCTGATTTTTATCATCGCAATGGTATTCTCGTTGATTCCAATTCAAGCTTTTGCACTTTCTTCAGTCAAGGGATCTATCACTGTATATTACAAGCAGAAATCTGCAATGACGTACGTGCATTATCAAAGTGCGAATTTTCCATGGACGCAATTGCCTGGAGTACGGATGGAGCATAATGCAACGTTTCCGGGGTATGATTCGTTTACAATTCATGAATGTTATCCGCAAGTAAAAATGGCTTTTCATGATGGCAATTATCGGTTTGACAATAATAATGGCAAGGATTATGTGTTGGATTGTCCGGTTTATGGGAACAAGGAAATTTATATCTCGGATGGGGTCGTGTTTAACGGGGCACCTTCGGCGATGTTGGATAATGGCGGTTTTGAGGAAGGGTCTGCGAAGGGGTGGACCGAGTGGCATCCGGCCGGGCAGGCGCTCAGCATGGGTGTGGACGCAAGCGATGCATTTTATGGAGCATATAAGCTGTATTTTTGGAATGATAAGCCGTTCCGCCAGAGCATCCATCAGGTGAAAAAAGATTTGCCGAATGGGATGTATGTGGTGAAGGCATTTGTGAAAGTAGGGATATTCGGTGCCGATCCGGCAGTTGCGCGGATGGAGGTTCAGTCGTTCGGCGGTGCGCCGGTTTTTGTCCCGATCGTGAAGGCACCGATGAGTAAGGGCTATCGGGATTATGCGGTGTATTCGACGACGATACAAGTGACGAATCAATCGGTGGATGTTGGCTTTTATGTGGATTCGCCGGGTAAGACATCACTTCAGGTCGATCAAGTGGAGTTGTCGATGATCAATGCAGCTGGTGGGACACCGGGGCCTACGGGTTCCATTTTACCATCGACAACGCCTTCGCCGACGGCTTCGGCATCACCGGAATTAGATGGGATGATGCGTGCTTCGGTTGCGGGGGATTTTGTACGTGCGGACCGGGATGCGACGAAACCGTTGATTTATATCACGACACAGCAGTCTGGAATCTCGACGGTGACGGAGTGGAATGCGAAGGATAATCGTGTCGGTTGTCAGTTCAAGTATAAGACAGGTTCGGATCAAATCGTCAAAGTGGTCAGTGGCAAATACCTCTATATTACGGTTACGGATGGGCCATACGACAGCAGCGATCCGAATGCGGTGGAAAGCGGACGGGTGTTGGTTGTCAGTGATTGTGCACTGGTCGATTTATTCCGGATTCCAGTCGTTCCGTTTGATGTGGTGATTGGGAAAAATGATACGTTATACGTTTCTTCATTTAGTGGCCCGTGGACCTCGGTGGCGGTCATCGATCCGGCAACAAAAACGATGTTGCAACGCAAGGACATTTGGTTGCTCGGTCGTTTGCAATATCACGCGGGGTTGAACCGGTTGTATTCGTTGACGCCGAACGGCAATCCGATTTATTTGACGGCATGTGTGCTGAAAAGTGACGGTACGATTGATCGGCTTGTGGATGCGCCCTATGATGGTACGCATGCGATGGGGCCGGCGTTCCGTTTGTTGGAAGATTCGAATGAACTCGTAACGTCTGCTGGTACAGTGTATCGGAGTTCGAATGTGGATGCAGAAGATATGCGAATCTTACGCGAGATGGACCGCAATGCCTTTCCTTCGGATGGCTGGGGCGGATATTCGATGGATGCAATTAACGGGCGGTTTGCAACGTTGGTGGCGACGATGGGGAACGGTGATTTGAACGGCGAACCGGGCATCTTACAAGTGTATCGGAAATGGAGTTTGAATGCGCCATTAGAACAGAAGATCATAAGTAAACTCATGCATTGGCCTTCGCATACGGTCCATTATGTGGACAACCGCTTGTTTGTCGTGCAATCAGTAAATGAAAACGTGGTGTTGTCCGAAATCAACGATGCGCTGCCGACGCCAACACCAGTTCCGACGGCAACGCCTTTACCGACAGCGACACCGACGCCGACGGCAACGCCAGTTCCAACTTCCACACCGGCACCGACGCCAACCTATGTGCCAACGCCAATCCGGACGGCAACCCCAGTACCGACACCTCCGGCAACACCGGGTGCGAATGCGGTGTTGAGCGTCGATGGTGATTTTGTGCGGGTCGACAAAGACCCGAGTGAATCGATCGTATATCTCGCGACCAAAAAGACAGACGGAACATCGATCTTGACTATTTGGAATGAGCAGACGAATCAGCAGGTTTGCTCCTATACCTTCTCATCCGGGCGCGGTTTCATCGAAAAAGTCGTGCGCGGAGACCGGTTGTATGTCGCGGTAAGCGAGTTACCGCATCGAGACATTTATAAAAAAGATCAGACCGGCCGCTTGTTGGTAATGGATGGATGCAACCTGATCGAGGAACAGACGTTGGAAATCGATCCGTTTGATATGATCATAGGTGACCAAGGCTATCTCTATATTTCGGCTGGTTCGGAACAATGGACAACGCTGATCATTTACGATCCTTACCAGAAAAAAGTGATTGGGCGGACGGGGGTTTTTGAAGGCTGCCGATTGGTGATGAATCAGACTTTGCATCAATTTTATGCGCTGGATACGGCGCTGCGGCCAGGTTACTTGGTGAGCTACAATTTGGATAGCGGCGTGAATCCGACCGACATCCGATTTGCACCGTACCATGGTGATTACCGGATGGGCTATTTGTTCAAGTCGATTAATGACCAACTAATCGTCACGGCTGCAGGTACGATGTTCAAAGCATCAAAAGACCCGAACGTGAACATGCATTATGCCGGTCGGCTGAATGACCTCTATTTTACGTATAACGATGACGATTACCTTGCGCTGGATACGGATGCCAATCGTGCGGCGCTGCTACTCAAAGAAAACACAACGCCACTTGCGTATTACCCAATTTATAAGAAATATGTTTCTCTCTATGCGGTCGCTTCGGACGGATATAATGTGCGCCAATTCAAAAAAGAGTTGGATCCTACAGTCAAAGATATTGTCCTGACCAAGCAACGATTATATGAGATTGATACGGCCTATCAACGCTCCTATTTGGTGCCGGTTGATGCGGATGTAACGGTGGTTCCGCAACTGACGCCGTTGCCGACCCAAGTCCCGACGCCAACCCCTATACCAACGGCAACGCCGGTTCCGACAGCTTCGCCAACAGCAACACCGATTCCGACGCCGGTTCCGACACCTCAAAATCTGCTCGTTAACGGAGGGTTTGAGTCCGGTACAATCCAGGGGTGGACGGAATGGCATCCGACCGGGCAATCGGCTCGGTATGGTGTGAACGGTAGCGACCGGTACGAAGGGGATCAGAAATTGTATTTCTGGGATACTCAAGATTATAAGCAAAGTGTTCACCAAAAACTTACGGATTTGTCGATGGGTCGGTACACCTTGAAGTGCATGATCAAGCTGACGGCATACGGCGGCGCGCCCCGAACGGCACGGATTGAGTTGACCGATTATGGCGGGACCAATCGCTATATCGACATTCCCGCAACCGGAACGTGGCAACCTTTTTCGATAACCGTCGAAGTTACGAGCAGGAATATGGACATTGGAATGTATGTCGATGCTCAGGCGTTTACGTCAATGCAAATTGATGATGTGCAGTTTTTTATTCCGTATTAAATTTGAAGGATTAAAGGTTTATAAAAAGATTTTGAAAGGATATTATAGCCGCAAGCCTTCGTTGGCTTGGGGCTTTTTATCGGGTCAGCACGATCGTTTGCGAGTTTTGTAACTTGTGCCCTTTTTTAAACGAGAAGCATCTTGTTAGTAAATTTGAGCGGACGAATGAAAGAGATTGGTGTTGCATCGGAGATACGTGATTAATGTCATTTTTTTTGAAATTAATGATATGGTATTACGTATTTGAACTGCACTTTGTTTATTCAAAATTTTTGACGTGCTATTTTTCCCATTTTGTAACGTGAAATTTAATGTATGTAGTTGATGTATATCCCTTGTTCCGGGTCCCACTGTTTGAATAACTCTACTTCGAACACAATTGCTTCAAATGGTGGTTGGATAAATTCGATGATTCGGGCCATGATAGATGCAAAATTAAGTTGAACACGTAACGTTTTCATGAAGAGATTCCAATTGCGATTCATGATCGGGTCTTGTCCAAACCTATGAATTCGTCCCATTGTCGACGAATCAAAATTACGGCCACGTTTCTGAAGAGTTTGTGAGATAGCCTCTTGTAGTTTTAATCCATCAAACGAAAATCGCAATGACAAATCATAAATATCATAAAAATCTTTCATGCGACTCGTTTGCTGCATTCGTTCTAATATTGCATCCCATTTTTCTGCGATGGTAGATTCTAGGGAATATACGTATACTTCGGGAGACTCGAAGCCGTCTAATTGCGTATGGATTTTTTTCAGTTTCGGACCAGGCACAATGACATCATCAATACCAAGATCGATATCAAATGGTGTTCTGGTGTTCTTGATGTGGGCAATCATTTGAATCCTAATTCCTTCATATTCACGGCGCTCTGTTATTAATTCTATTTTTCCAATTTTGAAATGAACGATCTGATTCGTTTGATCACCGATGATTTCAAGTATTACATCACGAATCATTTCTTGCTCATTTGACAACTGCCGAATCAAAAAATCGATGTCCTTAGTTGGCCGTGTTGAATACTCACTAAGCGCGTATAAGTAAAAGCCACCTTTCAAAATAAACCGGTTTACATAGAGCGACGATTGCAGTCGTCTTAAAAACTCTTCTTGGCAAAATAGCTGTAACAGCAATTGGACATTTACTGATTTCGTTCGTGCTTTATGTTTTAATCGTTCAAGTAAAGAATGCGCCTCATCTGACATTACAACCACACTCCAATCCAATGATCAATTTTTGAAGTAACTCTCATAAATTTTCCATATTCAACCAGTCGAATGATATCTTTTTTAGGATCTCGAATATAGCGTTGTATTGATTGATTAAACAATTCACGATCCAACTTATTCGCATGCTTTAGAACGTCACAGATGGTTCGTTCACGATCATAAATCGGCAGATTCAAATCCTCTTCTACTTGTTCTGATACACCAAATTCAAGATACTTCTTCATTACAAAATGTGGTGTAATGGATGGATAATCAATTTTAAATCGCGATTTGTTCGAATCTCGATCGAACATCAAATGCCATTCTGCAGGTGTTCGATCAATATAACCATAATGATGCAATGCACTATTCAAACAAAGGATTCCATCCGGAAATAGCTTTTGAATCATCACATTTTCAATTGGAAGAAGATAATCAGAAGGTACTTGTGATTCAGCAGGTAATGTGCCGTCTATCCATTCGTAAAATCCTCTTTTCAACTTTCGAATTGATCCTTGCTTTTCCAATGACGTAAGTTTTGTATTATGAAATCCTCGAGTCGTTAGATCAGATGTCCTAATGATCAAATTGTTTTCAATAAAAAGTTGTTTAATCATTTCATATTGGTCCATAGCTAATAAAATCACACCATTCGTTAAAAAAGTACGCAATAATATAAATATGAGGATCTTTTTAATAAAATTATAAAACAAAAAACGACTAAACACCATGTATTATTCTCGTTATGTCTCTACATGGTTACTTAAAGTGGAAATATCTCAAAATCAAATTCTTTTGTATAAACGATTGACCTAGACGCTGTCTGCTGAATACAATTGAGTTACTGTAAAAAATTAACGATAGGATGTGTCGTGTAACTTGGCAACTTTTTTCCGAATGCCATCTGCTCCAATTAGTATCATAGTCGTCACACTGCTTACCGCCTCACTCCATTTTTCCTGCTCTACGCCTGCGCTAGCTGCTACGGACACTTCTGCAATTCCCGTCAAACAAGTGAATCACACAGACTATGTCAAACTATCGGATGTGCTGAATGCATTCGGCGGTCAATTTGGTAAGGATTCGGCAACTAGGAAACTCGTTTATACTCCTGTTAATTTGAGTAAATTGATTGCCAGTGTGGCACCAAGTGTCGTAGGTATTATTGGCAATTATGAAACCTCATCCAAAGCAGATCGATTTAATCTTGCGCACGGCACTGGCTTTGTGATCAAAGAAGATGGTTGGATTGCCACTAACGCTCATGTTGTCGCAGATATGAATTCGATTTTGGTCGTTACGAATGACGGTAAACAATATGATGGTGTATTGAAAGGCATCGACGAAGATAGTGATTTGGCACTGCTGAAAATTAAAGCGAAAAAAATGAAACCAGTGATCTTTGCCAAACAAGAGCCGAAAACAGGGGATTCCGTTTTTGCTGTGGGAACGCCGATTTCATTTTCATTACGTAATTCCGTGACTACTGGAGTCATTAGTGGAACAAACCGCTCAGTGGAAAGTAATTACCGAATGATTCAAACCGATACTGCGATTAATCCCGGCAATAGTGGGGGGCCATTATTGAATATGAAAGGCGAAGTTGTTGGCGTCAATTCAATGAAACTCGCAGATGCTGAAATTGACAACCTCGGTTTTGCCATACCTTCCGCCACGGCCAAACGGATCATTTCGCTTTTGATCAGCGAGGGTCAAGTGAAACATCCTGCACTGGGATTTGATTTAGAGGAAAGTTTCGAGGCACTGGTCGGCTTGCCTGCTGTCATGCCGATGACCGTGAGTTTTGTCCAAGAAAACTCTCAAGCAGCTTCACTCGGAATCGCACCCGGCGACGAACTCATGAGCGTCAATGGAAAATCCGTGTATACAATGGTTGATCTCAAAGAAATTCTACTTTATTTGAAACCAGGACAAACGATCCCGATCAAAATTCGTACTAATTCACAAACCAGAACGTTGAAAATAACCTTAACGACCGCTGAAAAATGAAAGGAACGTGTCACTTCATGAAATTTCGTAAATTTATGATTACTCTGCTTGGTATCAGTCTACTTACTGCTCCGGTCACAACGATTCTCGCACCGGTAGCCGCTTTTGCATCAACGACCGCACAAACTATTGCCATCTATACCTTCGATATGGATGGCATAACGTATGTATCACTAAAAGATTTTTTTTCTGAGACTGGATTGAAAGGCAAAACTCAGAATAACGGACAATTCTTATTTATCTTTGAAGGCAATCAGCGCATTGCTAAATTAAAAAATGGCGGTGGGATCGCTTACGGTAAAACGGACAAAAACAAAACTAGTCTTTATTCTGCACCGGTCGTGATCGATGACGAATGGTTTGTCACAATTGATGCGCTTGAGGCGATGGGCTATGTCGTACGTTCGTTGGAAAATGGTCTTTTGACACTTGCCGCACCGAAAAACGCAGCGACAAACGAGCCGACTACGATCGATTTGACCGATCTTCCAGACCCGGAACCTACCGCGGTTGCGACACCGAAACTTACAGCTGCACCGACTGTAAAGCCAACGATAAAACCAACGATAAAACCAACCCCTGTTCCAACCGCCATACCGGTTGTTAGCTCTTCCAAAAATGGGACGCTGAATCGAGATGCAGGCAAAACGTTGATCGGTGACAGTTATTATGGTTGGTCGATGCATTATCCGAGTGGCCTACGGAAATTCCGTGAGAGTTTCACACAAGATTCCGTCATCTTTGAGGACGCAACAACGGGTGCCCATATTCAAGTAATTTCTGAGCCAAATGAAGATAACCCAACGCTGCGTGAACTATCAAAGTCGATCACAGACGATTTTATGGATGACGGTGAGGTTGTTGTCGACAAAAAAGTCGTTCAAAATAAAACGATTTCCTATGCTGAAGTTACAACCAAAATGTCTGACGGTTCTCGCTATCAATATCGGGCATATCCAACGACAGAGCGGATCTATTTTTCCATTTTGTCGGTCGCTAAAAAAGAGGTCGTTTCATCTGCCTCTAAAATGCGCACATTGCAAAGCACATTTGACTCGTTTCAGCCGAGTTTTAACGCCCAAAATAGTAAATTGAAAGACATTTCAACCGCAAAACGTGGATATCGCACATTTTCAGAAGACCGATACGGTTATAAATTAAATGTACCTGCTGGGTGGGAGAAAGAGGTACAAGATAATACAATCAATTTTTCAGATGATCAAGTCAAATTAACGCTCGTTACACATTCCTTACAACCAGGCGATACCAAAGAAGAGTATGTAAGCCGAACACTCGATTACTTTAAGAAAATATTCAAAAGTGATTACCGGACGATATTATTGGATGAACAAGAAATGCACAATGGCAAAATGTTTGCACATCGCATCACCAAAACTGATTTTATTTCCCAAAAACTAATTTTGGACACGTACACGGTTTTTATTGGTTCGTATTACCATGAGTTTACCTTCTCCTATTCTGAAAAAGCGGATGCGGAGAAAGTAAGTAAACAAATCAGTGACGTGATCGCTTCGTTAACCATTGGGAAACCGAACAAAGATCTAGGGTTTATTCCTGATGATCGTGACTATATTCTCCTCGATGAACTGAAAACGATCAAAAACAAAGCGTTCAAATTTTCCCTGACTGTTCCTGAAATCCTGATTGAAAGCTCAAATGCCGAAAAAGGAAGTTACAGTTTCCGTATCGGTGTGAACAACGTCTCGCTACATGTGATGGAAGAAAAAGAATATCAAACCATTAAAATGGCCATGGCCAATTCGATGGATTCCGTCAAAAAAGTCGTTCAGGATTTTCAGCAACTACCAGAGAAAACAACCAGTTATAACGGGCAAGAAGCATTGATTAACGAAATACGTTATACGCAAAAGGATATCCGCAACTACAATTATAACGTTACCTTCAAAAAAAATAATTTCGTATACATTATCGAATATAACACCATCGAACCACTACTTACGGATTGGTTCTTAGAACAATTTGAATCGATCGTAAGTCAATTAAAAATCGATTAAATGAAAAATTGGCTGTCTCAGAAGGTCGTTGAACTTTTGGGACGGCTTCTTGCTGTTCAAATAGGGTAAATGGTTAGAAATCATATGAATTGGTTCATTTAAAAGTGCGGTTATGTTCATGTATAATTTTAGTCCATACGATCACGTTTGCACTCTCGGTAAACATCGTTTAGTAGATTAATAGTCAAAACCTTTTCGTGACGTTAACTTACAGATACGACACAGAATCTCGTCACCTGCTGATCATCAATCGACCGCTATTGTTGTTATAGTAGATTGCTTATTGATATAATAATGTACTTTTTATACATCCTTTCGTCTTTAGCTTATATTTCCGTTAAAAAGTTAGCTGTACCGCGATGGGTGGGTAATTTTATGATTTGGGAAGAAGTTCGAAAAGCACACGAAAATCAATGGCTCATTATTGAGGCACTGGAAGCACATGAATCCGGCGAAAAAAAGATCATTGATCACATGACCGTCGATGATACGTTCTACGACGATAACAATAAGGCCTTGTTGGAATATGTAAAATTACACAAACGAAACCGGGAACGTCAATTGTTTGTAGTTCACACATCCGTTCTTGAATTGGAGATCTATACGCAGCGGTGGATCGGAGTGAGCGCGGATAAATGAATATTAGAACACAGTATGGTCTGCTGCTTGCCGAGGTTGTCTTGAACCATCAAAATCGGAAAATGACTTCGAACTGTTTTTTTGTGGATACGGGTTTCGCTGCTCATTAATTTCAGCAGATTTGGCAGTTCAGATCTGATTAGGCCAATCTCCAGACGATGTCATTCGAGAAATCGTTTGTATCGTTGGATCGTGATCGAAAAATCGAAAGGAGTTAACTATTCATGACTCAATGGAATCGAACGAAGGTATTGTATTTATTCTTAAATCTTTTCTTTGTTTTTTGTCTGATCAGCCCTCTCACATTGTTCGCAACCTCAACGAATAATTCTTCGCCAGATGGAATGTTCACCCTCAAACGATCGGACGGCATCATATGGAAAGCTACTTTCAAGTCATCGTTATGGAATTCGCCACCGCTTTCGATTGAACAAGAATCAATCAAATATACCGTTCAATTCAATAAAGCATCATTGAATTGGCGGATCTTGAATGGCGAAAAATCGCTGACAACTTGGCTTAAAGATAAACAAACGACTCCACCACTCGTCCTACAGCCCGGAACGAATGATTGGATTTTGCAAATTCGTCAATCCGGTCAAAACACCATATCATACCCTATTCGGACGGTACGCTCATTCCGAGGAATGCAAGTTGTTACTGAAATTGGTACCTTTCGGGAATGGAACGTGGCGATTCGATCGGATGATAGCTTATGGATCTGGAAAGGCAATCAAAAAACGGCACAAGCCCGGCAAATCGGGCGTGGCTATGTTCGGTTGTTGACCGGACCTAACCATATGGCGCTGCAAGATCGCAAAGGAAATTGGTGGTTGGTTGGTGATCGGTCAATTGGTCGATGGCAAGCAGGTAAATTTTCTGAATACGAAACGATACAACCCGTAAAAATTCAAGATAGAGGCATTCAGTCCATCAATTTCGGAGATTCATTTGCGATCCTTACGATGCAAGATGGGTCCCTTCAAGGAATTGGTTCAAATAACGATGGACAATTGGGTCTTGAACCAAGTGATCAGGTTCAATTGGATCCGATACCAATTGAAGGGTTGCCCCCGATTCGAAAAGTGACAACGGGAGATGCATTTGTTGCGTTGCTTGATACGTCCAATCAATTATGGACATGGGGTTCTGCGAAATACGGACAATTGCTTCGACAACCAACAAACGATCAACCAAACTGGCTTCCTACAAAAGTTGCAAGCGATATAAAATCCGTTTGTGCGACAGGAGTTCAACTCGGATATGTCAATGCTTATGATGAGTTTCACAACACTATTTATGGAAAAAACTCGATTAAGCAACAACAAACTGCTCGTTATGCTACTGATGGTAAATACTTATACAGTTCATATTCGGATTGTTTGATTCGTGATGAAAATGTGATCTTAACAAATGATCAAGCTCAAGTGATGGTCATTTCACATTTTGAAGGATTTTCTTGGGACTTTAATCCGCGAGTACATTCAAATGTCAGCAAGTATCAACTCGGTACAGGTGGTAGTGCACTCATTTTGAAACAGGATGGCTCTGTTTATCACGAATTCACAAAGGGCATAGTGTTCGCTGGCGATCTTTTTGCCCCACTTGGCATGAGTGGACCCATTCCGAACTTAAAATTGTTTATTATATCTAAATCGATTGGAGAATTTAGAGACAAAAGGCAGATTTCACTCCTTGCACAAGAGGGGGATTCAAACATTTGTATCGGTAAATTCGAATTCCCACCTTATTTACCTTCAATGACAAACGTCAAATGGGAGGCAACTCCAACTGATTGGTGTGGACAGTTGCAACTGAAACCAGGGAAACACCAACTTACGTTAGAAGCAGCAGTCCCCGGCGGAGTCAAACAAGTTGAAATGATTAATGTAACGGTTGCCGATAACGATTTTTTCGAAATTAAAAAGGTAAGTGACTTGCCACGTTCGATTAACGTTACATGGAAACACAAAGTAGCCAAACAGGCTAGCGATGTGTACGACGTGCTCATTGATGATCAAAAAGTTGCAACCACAAAGGCGAATCAATTTGAAATTCCGATGGCGTTTGGTAATCAAGAACGTAAAGTGACCATTATACATCGCCGAGCGAATGGTGAAGTGGTTGGTCGTACGGAAAACAAATTTTCCCGATGGATGGGCGAGCGCACAAGAATTTACTGGAAAAAACCTAAGGATGAATCTCTTTTAGAGATTCAAGTCAAACCCAAAGAACTCAAATGGGACGATCCACTCGTACTAACATTAAAAAAATCGGTATCAGATCTCATCGAATATGAATATTATGAAGCCTATTTGTTTGAAGGCCAAACCTATGATATTCGTTTAAAACCATTGAATCTCGGAGAAACGGGTGTTGATGATTCCAAAACAGAATTTGAAATCACTCAAGGAATCTCATATTTCAATGGCTCACAATGGATTCGTTCGGTCAAAGGGTTGCCGATTCCAGCATTTCAGCAACCAGTCGTGCATCAGCCCCAACTTTATTCAAGCGGATTCTTGACTCTAAAATTTGAAGGTGCCGAACCACTGGTAAGAAGTGTTGATTTGTCTTTTAATGAATATTATAGACAATATCGGGTGTATCGGAATGGGGTCGTTGTATGGGCACAAGAAATCAGAAAAGATCCAGATATACCAATTGTATATTTCGATCTGCCGGTAAAGGATAAAGAAGTGATCGAAGTTGAAGTTTGCAACATCGCGAATGTTTGTTCCCCAAAAGTTAAAAGAGTCTATGAAAAAGAAAAAGGAATAGTAACAACGACGAACGTACAACTGGATGTATGGAGTCCGAATCGGCTTCCGATAACGATACAGTTGCTTGGGAATGGCAAAATTCCCGGGGATCGACTACGCTATCTAATTGGTTCGTCAACGTGGTCGCAAAACGTGTCGATCTCGTTTGAATTCCCGCTAGGAGATGTTTCTATTCCGTTTAAATTATTCGACGAAAAAGGAAACGAATTGCCTGTCCCGTCTGGTGCTGTGCTTAAGACGGGTAACCAGTCTTGGGTAAATGGGAATTGGTACAGGAAATCAATTAAAGAATTAACGAATCGTACCCATTGGCCGAATGATCCCTACGAAACACAGTGATTTATTTTTGCTCTTTATTTCCCACAGTCAATGGCGGCACTTTACCTTCAATGACTGTGGTTTTTTTGTTTTTAGGGGTAGTACCAGCGTAGCTGACACCACCCGCAAAGAAGTTTCCAAAAACTATAAATTATTTTATCTTTTATAAATATATTTCTGTTATTGATGTGGGTCTGTTAACCACTTGTCTAAATTAACAAGAAGTACGTCAATCTCATGTAATAAACTGCTTGTATCACGATGCGAATTGCGATAGGAATGAATTCTATTGCCGTTTTTGTTCCATTACTACACAAATCACTCATTCAGCTATAAATGAAAACAGGTCTTTCTTAGGGAATCGTATCCCGAAAGAAAGGCCTGTTTTATTGTGATTATAAATTTGAAAACTAAGATTCAAATATGAACTGCGTACGAAAAGAAGAGCGTTTCCAATGAACAATAATATAATGAAGAAACACGATTTTTTCGATTTTGTAACGGTTCTAAGCTTAGCGTATATTTTCGTTAAAATGTTGGCGGTACCCCAAAACGAAAATATTCACTTTGTCATCAAGATATTGATCTCATTTCTAAAATCGTAGAAAGGGATCGACCGACCTAAAAAACATCTTAAATATTTTTTGGTTGCCTGTTCGAAAGCTTCGAAATCACTAGCGTGCAAGCATTCCGTAACTAAAAATAAAAACATGTCGATATTATAGTCAAAGATACAGATCAATATTTTGTTAATAATCCCCAACTGGTAATTTGGCAAGCCATGTTTACGTTGATCAATCCAGTTCATGTGTTGCAAGTATAATGCAGTCTCGAAATGTTCCTTTATCAATCCTTCATTCAACTTCTTTGAACCCACGCAAAAATAATTGAAAACCTCTTCTTTCAAAAATGCCTTTACTTGTGATTCAAATATGTTTGACGAGGCGCTTCCAAAATTTATTTTTTTATAAAACAAATAAAGTCCCGCTATAAATATTTCCGAAACTTCGTCCTTCAAATCAGCTACCTCCTAAGTTTACTAATCGCATGTTAAGTATTTTACATTTCTGCCGAATGAATTGCAGCAAATCGAAAATAAAACCTGCGAGACACGTATTGGTTTTTCATTCAGCAAGCATCATGGTGTACAAAGAAAAAATGTTGGTGATATTAACCGAGCACAACCAGAGTTAACAGATGTTTTAAGTGACAAAAAAGATCTAAAGAAAATGTCATTATGGATCAGCTCTGCAGAGAAAATAGGTAAAATTCCTTCTCCTTCGCATAATCGTGCATCCATCATTGATCTTGAGTATCAAAAAAACGGTCAATATGCGAGAGAATAGCTAACCTTTGAATTTCTAGATTCAAACAATATTTTTTACGCTCTCGGAATCAACTTCGTTTGTATGATAAAATCATATAATAATTATTGTAAATTTATATATACTATTGGGTAACTCAATGATTGGCGGTGACTGATGGTCCTTCTCGTTAGCATGTTGATTTTCGGATTGTTTTTAATTTCAGGATTTTTATTTCCCGTACGGACTCAAAGGTATTACAGATTACGGAGACCACGGTATACACCCCCTGGTTCGCTGATTGGACTTATCTGGATGATTTTGTATGTAATGATCAGTTATTCGTATTCAGCGTATTTTTTTGCATCACATCCGATTGAACCTCATGTGATTGCACTTATGCTTATTAATTATTTTCTGAATCAAGCGTACCCGTATATCCAATTTCATCTGCAAAAATTATGGTGGGCGACATGGGATGCTGTCTTACTTACAATCAGTACGCTTCTGCTCATGATCTCCATTCAAGACTATCCACCATCTTCTTATCTATTGATTCCTTACTTTTGTTGGACCTTATTCGCTTCTATTCTCTCCTATCAAATTGCTTCACTAAATGAATAATAAAGGTATGTTTTGTAGACTGGACCTAGGTCAAGAAGAACGAATGCACCTCATTCGGACAGTCGAACGCACGATTAAAACTAGTGGTCCCGAAATACTAAAGGTTGATCATTTAGGATCGACGAAGAATGTTCGAATGATACTTGTTGAGTTCCTTCCCGGAGCCGCAACTGGTGATGAACCTCATGCGCACGAAGTCGAAGAAGTTCACTTGGTCATGAAGGGGCGGGTTTACGCGGAGCAAGGTGAAGATGCCGCAGAATTCGAAGAAGGCGATACCTTTAGATCGAGCGAGTGCCTGCCTCATTTGGTAAGAATCATTGGAAAAGATACAGCCATCGTTTTGATCTCCATTTATACCGAAGATGCACAATCTCGAGAAATGATCTGAAAAAGAAAAAACATACTTCATCGGTGATAAGTAAATCGACCAACAATGGAAGTGGTTGCAAACAAGAAGTTCTTAAAATATAAATCCATTTGTTCATATCGATCATCTCTACCAAATTTGGAATGGGGTGAACTTTTTGCGTCATGCCGTTCGACAAGAAAATTTGAAAATGAAAATACCATACGGTGGATGAAACAATCACCCAAAATTGATCGCGGAAAAAGTGAATTCCTATAAAATTTCCATTCGAAAATCACATCAGGTTGACTTAACTGATCACGATGCTGCAAATACCGCTCTTGTTGTTTACCACAATCTTGAATCGCTTTCCAATAGAATCCTTCAATGAACAATCAAATGAAAACGTAAATAATTATGGTATGTGGGGAATTGTCAGTGGATTCGACATGTTTTGCGCGAAGTTTTTGTTGGCGGTACATCCGAGCAATTGCAAATTAAAAAAAAGTGAAGACATATTGGATTGATGAAAATTCAGCGACAATTGGTTTGTTCAGGCCATTCATCCAAATGTCCTATAAACAACAATAACCGACGTCAATTAGTCAAAAATGATAATGACCGCTAACGTTCGGATAATATGGACTATTGAATGTCCACGATTGCTTAATGTATAAAAATGTTACAATATTGGCTCTACCCCAGAAGAAACCCGTAGTAAGTCATCGAAAACACGTGACTAACTACGGGTTGATTTATGGAAAACTTCTCTCGAAATCCTTATCGTGTTATTTTTTCCGTTTCGTGACGTGACCCCTTAATTGTCAAACATGGGATCGAAGTTTTCGATCATTTGATGCGAGAGATCAACACATTTGGATCGAAAAATAAATGAGCCGGACCTTGCTAAAGGGTCCGGTTTTTTACATTCAATCTAGGTTCATTTTGCGCTATAATTACTACGATTGTACAGTTTGGAATAATGAGGTAATAAGTTGGAGGCAAGGAATTGAATGCGGATGCGGCGGATGTATTGTGGTGTTGGATGTTCTTTTTTATTTTTATTTGCACTCCTCGCAAACGTTAGTTTTGCCAATCATCAATCAGCGGCGTCGGTTACCTTATTACTCGGGTTGGAAAATCAAACCCAAGTCGGTCAGTCACCAGGCCAGATGTACGTTACACCTTCTGAGTTGCGCACCCTGCGACTGGATTGGAAGCCATCAACGCAGCAATTAAACGTTTTCGTTAGCCCAAAACGTATCGTAACCTCGGCAGGAAACGATTTCCGAGAAATTCGATATGTTACTTATCATGATCAGAAATTGAGCGAGTGGGACCCTACCAGCGATGATGTCTATCGTAAATACGCTTTTATGCATACATCGCACAATCTGAGTGAGGGACCTCTAGGAGAAAAGATCAAACCGGTTTATACGAAGGTGCGATTTGAAGATTTATATGACGTGAATGTAGACGGGAATATGGGAGGTCGTTTTATTAATGAGACCGAATTTCCAATGTATATTGGGAATGGACGGATTAATATCATTAGACAAGTTTTTCAAACAGGAGGCGGTACGTTTCATTGGATGACACAAGAGGTAGACTGGATGTTAACCAGTGAATTGAGTCAATTTGATTCACGATTAAACAGGTTATCTGTACCTACAGTTCCATCGATTCTTGGATTGGCGCAAGAATTGAAACCGATTCAGAAACGGTTCAATAAGTGGCTTATAAAAGATCGGAACTATGAGTCCAAACAAGAAGTTCGGCCAAAAAATCTGATCATCTATCGTGCCAATGCCAAATGGCAAACCCAAATACCAGTTGTAAATGTTAGTTTAAAAGTGCACCACCATGACAGTTGAAAAGTGCACCACAGAATACGATAAATACTCCATGTTTTTGAAGTGAATGAACATGGAGGTTTGGGAGCTGTGATTCAATTGTCAGAGAAACAAAACATCATATTAATGTATGTACGTGAAGGAAAGTCTAAAAGAGAAATTGCAAGTATAACCGGTTTTAATCGTAGAACGGTTACGAAGTACATGGATGAATATATTCGGAATCAGGAAGCGTTATTGAACGTAGGACCCGAACAAGATGCATCTATTCTAATAGAAGAAATCGTAAAGAAACCAACCTATCAAGGAGGAGATCGTAAGAAACGGAAACTCACACCAGAAATGTTGAAGACCATTGAGCAGCATTTGGAAGAGAACGAAATCAAGCGTTTAAAAGGTCAACATAAGCAACTCAAAAGAGCGGTAGATATCCACGAAGCGATCTGTAGTAGCGGTTCCGACATCAGTTACAGCACGATTCGAACCGTTGTGAGCGAGTTGTTGCAGAAAAAACGCGAGGCGTTCATTAAATGTGAATACGATCCCGGTGATGTCTGTGAATTTGACTGGGGAACGGTTCGACTGACGATTGGCGGTGAACTTCGTGAATACCAAATGGCGGTGTTCACGTCCGCATACGGAAATTACCGGTTTGCGGTTTTGTTTCAAAAGCAAAAAACGGAATGTTTTCAAGAAGCGCACGCCTTGTTTTTCGCCCACGTTGGTCAGGTGTACCGCACGATGGTGTACGACAATATGCGTGTGGCGGTGAAGCAGTTTGTTGGAAACGAGAAACTACCCACGGAAGGAATGTTGCAATTGTCGCTACACTATGGCTTTCAATTTCGTTTTTGCAATGTATACAGCGGCAATGAAAAAGGCCATGTCGAACGGTCGGTGGAAGTGATTCGAAGAAAAGCCTTTGCATTTCGCGATGTGTTTGAGAGCCTCGATGAAGCAAATGCTTACTTGCAAAGCATCTGTGACAAACGCAATCACAAACCACAGCCATCGCGTCAAAATCAATCTGCCACCCTGCTCCTTGAAGTAGAAAAAGCACGGATGCTTCCCTTGCCACCAAAATTTGATGCATCACGGATGCTGACTGCGCGAGTGGACAAGTATTCCACCGTTACCGTTGATCAAAACCATTACTCGGTTCCAGATCGGTTGGTCGGAAAAACGGTGATGGTAAAAGTAGATACCGTTCACGTTCGCTGCTTCTTTGACGGTGCAAAAATAGCAGAACATCGGCGATTAAACGGGTTACACGAATGGCGATTGACGCTTGAACATTATTTTGAGACCTTCATGAAAAAACCTGGCGCAGTCGCTGCTAGCACAGCACTACACCAGGCACATAGAAAAACAAAAAACATATTCGAAACCTATTATACCAAGCAACCGAGAGAATTTGTAGTCCTTTTACAGTGGATGCAACAAGAAGATATTTCACTGACCGAAGTGGAGCAAGCCATTGGCGAATTACGCAAGATGCATCCGAATCATGTCACCACGGATAAAATTAAGCTCCTCTGTGCCAAACGGCGGGAAACGCCGAAAGCAATTTTGCAAAAAGAACAACAAACAAAAGAGATTGAAACACAAGCCCAACGCCATTTGAATGAATACGCGGACTTATTCGGTACCACCTCCGAAGATCAGGAGGTAGCCGCATGACCAATCCACGAAAGATATGGCGAGATCTGGCACTCGAATGCAGTAAAACATTACGTTTGCCCGTCCTCCGAACGAAGCTAGATGACCACCTGAAGGAGGCTGCACAATGCGACCTCAGTTATGAAGAATTTCTGGGTCGGATATTACAAGATGAATGCGATGCCCGATCAGAATCGTCTAGGCAAACCCGCATTCGGATCGCTGAATTTCCGCAACGAAAATATTTAGAAGACTTATCTGTAGACGATTTGCCGGAGGATGCACAGCGGAAACTGAAACAACTACGCACGCTATCTTTTATTGCAGAAGGACGTAACGTCATACTTTATGGGAATCCAGGAACTGGAAAGTCGCATTTATCTTGCGCGTTAGGCATCAAAGCATGCATGGAAGGCTACCGTGTGTGGTTTACAACGGTTCCATTACTCGTCAACCGCATGAAAGAATGCCGAAGCGAACAAACCTTACGAAACTTTCAAAACCGATTTGAAAAATATGATCTCGTCATCGCCGATGAGATGGGCTACATTTCATTTGATCGCGAAGGCGCTGAGCTACTTTTCACTCACTTGTCGCTGCGAGCAGGCAATAAATCCACCATCATCACAACCAATTTATCTTTTGAACGCTGGGACGAAATCTTTCAGGACCCGGTCATGACCGCTGCGATGGTCGATCGGCTCACTTACCAATCTTATATTGTGAATATGAATGGCAATTCATTTCGAATGAAAAAAACGAAGGAATGGATTGCAGAACAAGCAGAATAAGCGGAGGCAATCCCTCTGTGTCAGAGTAGTTGTCGTGCTCTAATTTAAAAGTATAGTTAGAGAATAGCTACTTTGAGGAGAATGACGATGCCAAGATACACAGATGAGTTTAAGTACAGTATCATCAAACGAATGATGCCACCTAGTAATGAATCAACAGGCAAGATCTCAAGAGAAACCGGTATCCCCGAACAAACATTATATAATTGGAAGAAACACGCACGCGCACATGGAATTGCAGTTCCTGGTGGAGAATTAGAATCAGAACAATGGAGTACGCAAGACAAGTTTTTAATTGTCGTTGAAACG
>CANHGK010000024.1 GCA_947460235.1 Paenibacillaceae bacterium
AATGGATTGCAGAACAAGCAGAATAAGCGGAGGCAATCGAATTGGAATAAATGAAAAAGAGAGAAAACGAGTTGGAAAAAAAACGTACAAAACAAGAAGATGAAAATCCGTTTTAATTGTAGAAAGAGCGAATGAAGAACGATTCATTTTCGAGGAGATAATCTGCTACAAAGAGAAAATTTCTTGAATGAAAGTGGTGCACTTTTCAGCTGCGATTTGGTGCACTTTTGAATTGACAATTACATGTCCCGGTGCTTACACTATTTCCAGGTTAACGAGTATAAGTCACGTAAAATATTCGGTAAGCGTTCACGCCATGATTGCTCGTTATGAATGCCGTCTTCTACGATTTCAAAGCGCAATTGGTTAGTGCTTAATTTCATTTTTAAAAGATCATAGATGCGTTGATTCGAACTAATGTACGACGCATTGCCGAATGGGCCTGTTGCTTCTTTTGTGCCGATATCCATATACAATCGTTCAATGGCAGGAAATTCACTGGTTCGAACAAGTTCTTCAAGTTGATCCTGACAAAACCAAAATGCATTCGAGATTGCGCCAACTCTTCGAAATACATGCGGATGTCTAATTGCGGCATACAAACTAATGAGACCACCCATCGAACTTCCTGCAATGATTGTATGTTCTGGATTTGTAGGATAGTGAAGATCGATCCATGGTTTTAATTCTCTAACGAGCCAATCCACATATACATCTCCTTGACCGCCTAATGGTTGGTCCAAGGCATAAAGTTGCATACCAATGTCTTTGTTTACAAAGGGGGAATATTCATCAAATCTTCGATGTCCTTCATGGTTACAATCGATGCCCACGACAATCATCGGGAGTTTTGTTTCATATAGTGCTTCACGCATCCCCCAACTAACTCCGTAGGTCGCATCGGTATCATAAAACAAATTTTGACCGTCATGCATATATAAAACGGGTAATCGAATGTCTGTTTGATTCACAAGTCCATCCGGTTTGTAGATCCTTATTTTTCGCTTCTCACCGAAGTTTCCCATTGGACGTTCGATTTCTTCAATCATTTCAATTCACACCACCCTTATTTGTTTGGCCAGCGATCGCGTAATACTGTAATTTTGTTGCGGCCTTTCCACCACCACCAGGCAGCGCCAATTGGAATGATAATAATGGCTGCGAGTCGGAAAATGACAAATAATAAAATAACGATAGCGGCAATTAAAACGATTCCGATTAATGAAATGAAACCGATCGTTATTCCTGCGGCACCACGTTTGACTGCATTAAATCCAAACAACAAAATTAGTCCGAGTAAAATCAATACAATCGTCAGCATATATAAGCCCTCCGTATTTTCACATTTGAAATCAACTATAGTATACCATTTCGAACAAATGAGTGATAGGAAATCAGAACCAACTTGTCGAATGCTTTGATGTGGAGGTGATCCAATTGCCAGATCGAGAACGCCCGCTAATCGCAGTTATCGATGATGAAGTAATGAATGTTAAAATATTGGTAGGTCATTTACAACAAGCGCAGTATCGTGTTCGTGAATTTAATAGTGCGCTTGAGTTATTTGGTTGGATGTCTTCGGGACAAAAACCTGCTGTGATCATCACTGATGTCAATATGCCCAATATTAATGGCTTTGAATTATGCAAAAAAATCCGTGAACGCTATAGTATGACCGAATTACCAATTATGCTGATTACGAATAAAGATCAAGTAACGGATCTTCTACAAGGTTTCGAGCAAGGGGCAAATGATTATTTGACCAGGCCATTCAACCGGTATGAGCTATTAATCCGTTTAAAAACACAAGTTCAAATTTCTAATTGGTTTACATTCGTTGAAAATACGCTATCAGACCGTACGGTAAGTATGAAAGCGTTAATGGATCATTCAATTCAAGGTTTTCTAACGTTTGGGGAAGACCTCGTCGTGTTGCCTGAATTCAGTCAAATGTGTAAATTGTGGTTCTCTAAAGAAATTGCAGGAAAAGCAATTTGTGATTTGTTGTTTGAACAATCGCCACCGGAGCGATTGAATGCAGAAAATATATTGCGCCGAATTTTTCTTGACCCATCGCAGCGCAATCCAAAATTGTTTTTAGAATTATTGCCAACAGATACGGTCATTAATGGCAAAACTATTCATTTGCAATATGCATGGATGGATCAATCGGATCTTGCTGTGAAACGAATTTTAGTAGTCATGAACGATATGACAAAATCAAAATCGATCCAAGAGCAGCTACTGATTGAGCAGAATCGACTTTCCATGGTTTCTCAAGTTGTGATGCATCGGCGGAACTGGCTCGATCAACGGCAGCGTTTTGCACATTTTGCCTACGTAGAATGGGGGATTGACCCCACCGCTACTGAACCGCTTGAGGACGTGCTCGATTATTTAGAGCGACACTTACGGAAATATCAATTGATTTTTTCTCAATATCATATGGTCAACTCTGTGTATATGCTCGAAACATTGGAACAAAAGTTTAAGAATCAAAAAGAAATTGCAAAACAGCGCCATTTATCTGAGGACGTTTGGAAGCAGTGGTTTTTGGTTAACCCTGTTACCGATTGTGTGAATGAGGATTTTGAATGGTTAGAAAAAAACCTTGGACAAGCATTTATCGGACAATCAGATGAACAATTGGTGTCTCGTGAACAGTTACGCCAATTTGAAACTAATTTACAGGAAATTGGAGATGGGCCGCTTCGCGGATCACTGATTAATTCGTATCGTAAATTATATTTCCGGCCGTTTCTTGATTTAATTCGTCAGCACCAAACTGAATTGGATCGTTTAGCCGTTACGTATGATAAACTCGTCGCACCGATTGTGTACAAAGGTGATGATGTACTTGTGGATCAATATCGGTTAGATGCGTTTGTACAATCGCTCATGTATTTATTCCACTTTCAAATACTTCGTTCCGTTGAATCGGTTGTGGATCGAATCGAATTGAGTAAAGTAGAGAAGGCGACAATCAACTGTGAAGCTCGCCTGAATGGGAATGAATTATTTTTTACCATTCGCGATGACGGAAAAGGGTTGCCAATCAGCTATATTCGCCTTCAATTAGCGAACAAGGGAATTATTATCCCTGAGGACGCAAAACACATGTCCGATGAATGGTTCATCCAACATGTATTTATGATTGATGAATTGTTGCATATTAAAAAAGCCCTCGATTTGCTTGGAGGTACAGTACATGTTCAAAGTGTGCCACGTGTAGGGGCGTCCTATCATTTTTGGATCCCTGTTGAACGAGTTTCGCCGTAATCATGCGGACGGCGCGCCTAATATGAGCGCCGAGTACCAAATCATCATCCATGCGATGCGGATCGTGATGTCTGTTGAAGCGTTCGCCATGATAACCACTCCTTGTACCATTGATGAACGACCGGATCACCTTTACCAAATAATGATTCGATCATTTTTGTTTTTTCGCTGAGCACGTTTAATATATATGCTTCGATTGAGTTTTCTACAACCAAATGTGTCACACGAACTGGTTCAGTCTGTCCAATGCGATGGACACGTCCGATGCGTTGTTCGAGTCGCATGGGATTCCAAGGTAGATCGTAATTTAAGACGTTCCGACAAAATTGCAAGTTTAGACCTTCACTTCCTGCGTCTGTAGCAACGAGAACTTGAACGCGGTTTTTGAATAAATCGATCATCCAGTCGCGTTTTCCGCGGTTCATTTTTCCATAAAATGCTACGGCCGAAATACCATTGGCCTGCAAGTGAGCAATGATATGTTCCTGCGTTGCTCGAAAGGCGGTGAAAATCACCGTCTTTTCATTATTTTTGGAGAGGATTGGGAGTAGTGCGTTACTTTTGCTGGAACGGCGCACTTCTTTGATCGCTTGGATGAGTGGCCAAATTTCATTGCGAAGTTCTTGATGAGCTTCAAGTTGTCCATACCATTTCACTAGTGTCAAAAATAACGCATCTCGGCTGCTACACACTTCGCGCTGAATCATCATCAGTGTAAGTTGTTCGCGTTTGGATTGTAGCGTTTTGGCGCGTTTGGCGACCCAATCGGACACCGCCTCATATAGTGTTAATTCTGCCGAAGAAAGTCGTACTTGAATTTGTTCGACCGTTCGATCCGGTAGATTCAGTCCGGCATCAACTCGTCGGTTGCGCACGAGTACCGTGGTCAATTGTTCACGCAAGCGTTCTTCGTTTTTTATCCCACGTTTGCCGCTTTGAAAGTTGGCGCGAAAGTTTTTTTCGTTTTGTTGCGTTTCTGGTTGTACTAACGAAATGAGATGATGTAATTCAGTGATTTCATTTTGAAGCGGCGTTGCAGTTAGCAAAATACAGTTTCGACTTGAAATGTCACGAACGAATTTATGATTCGTACTTGCCGGGTTTTTTAACTTATGTGCCTCATCGATGATGAGTAAATCATAGGTTTGTTGTAGAATTAACAAGCGATGCATACCGCGTTTTGCCGTTTCAAGGGATGCAATGACAATCGGGCAATAGTCCCACATGTATGATTTTCTGAAGACGGTGACGGGGAGACCGAATTTACTATGTAACTCACGAGCCCATTGAAAAACGAGTGAGGACGGCACGAGAATCAGCGCTTTTTTTAGTATGCCTCGGTGGTGCATTTCACTAGCAATAAGTCCAGCTTCAATCGTTTTACCGAGTCCAACTTCATCAGCAATAAGTGCACGGCCATTCATTTCGAAAAGTACGCGTTTTGCCGTTTCTATTTGATGTGGGTAGGGCGTCCAACCTTGAAGTTGAGATAATGTTGTCAATTCAGTCATCAGCTATGCTTCACCGCTTTCATAGAAAAGTATTTTCACAAATAATGTTCACTAGCTTGCCCAAAAAGAGTCATATGCAATCGTTGTAATCCTAGTTTTTTCTGTACTATAATGAAAATGTGAAGGAAATGAATATGCGAATGAAGGTATGGGGAGAGTGCGTGTGAGGCAAGTTTTGCTGATCATGCCGCCGAAGGCGTAATGAAGGACAGACCGATCTGTCTGGAAGAATCGCTCAGGTAACAGGGACCCGCACCGGACGCCGCTCTGGAGAGCGTTAACGGAAAGTTAACCACCCACGGGGAAACGGACTACTATGCGATTGTTGCTTGATCACAAGGCAAAGCCCGGTAACTCTCAGGTTCAATGGACAGAGACAACACGTCGGTACAAGGGGTTTTTGTACCCTTACCGAGTGTTGGCCTGTCCTTTTTTAGTTTTAGGGTTTGCGAAATTATGCTATATTTCAATTTTAAATTGGCGAACTAGCCTTAGGTTCTGCGCATGTGTAATCTATTATTCCGAGAGGATGGATCTTGATGAGTTCATTAAAACGCACACCATTATACCCGTTATATCAAGAACTTGGCGGAAAAACGATCGATTTTGGCGGTTGGGATTTGCCAGTTCAATTTCCTGCGGGCATCACAAAAGAGCATGAAGCAGTACGGACTGCAGCTGGTGTTTTCGATGTATCGCATATGGGTGAGGTGTATATTACCGGAACGGATGCACTTGCATTTGTTCAGCGGATCACGACGAATGATGCCTCGAAATTGTCGATCGGACAAGCGCAATATAGTTTAATGTGTAATCATGATGGCGGAGTAGTCGATGATTTGCTTGTGTATCGCACGGGGGAATTGTCTTTTATGCTCGTCATAAATGCATCAAATATTACGAAAGATTTGGCATGGATGCATGCACATGTAAATGGGGATGCAAAAATTCAAGATGCTTCCGATCAAACGGCACTCATTGCACTTCAAGGGCCACATGCAGAAGCAATTTTGCAATCGTTGACCGATGTGACGCTTTCATCTTTACCTGGATTTCATTTTTTAATGAATGTATCAATTGCAGGTGTGACAGGAATCGTTTCGAGAACAGGATACACTGGCGAAGATGGTTTTGAGATTTACTTAGATTCAGCAGATGCAGATCCATTGTTCCGAGCGATATTAGCTGCTGGCGAGCCATTCGGGATATTGCCATGCGGACTTGGTGCGCGTGACACGCTTCGTTTTGAAGCGGCGTTGCCTTTGTATGGTCAAGAATTATCTGACGAAATTACACCGCTTGAAGCTGGTCTTGGCTTTTTCGTAAAATTGGATAAAGCTGATTTTATCGGCAAAGATGTACTTGTGGAACAAAAGAAAAAGGGTCTCAAACGCAAACGCGTCGGCGTGGAGATGATCGAGCGCGGCATTCCGCGTGCGCACTATAAAATTCATGACGGATCACGGGTCATTGGTGAAATTACGACGGGTACTCAGTCGCCGACGCTTAAGAAAAATGTTGGGATGGCGATCATCGAAGCGGATTACGCGGGGATTGGTTCGGTCATTGAAGTTGATATTCGCGGGAAAATCTTGCAGGCAGAAATTTGTCCATTGCCTTTCTATAAACGTAAAAAGGGGAATTCAAAATGAATGAACATCGCTATTTACCGATGACGGATCAAGATCGCGCATCGATGCTGGCAACGATCGGTGTGGAGTCCATCGAGGATCTATTTTCCGATATACCGGAGACGATTCGTTACCGCGAACGATTAAATGTTGGTGAAAAATTATCCGAACCGGATTTGCTTCGCTACATGCGCAAGTTGGCTGCTAAAAATGCAGATACGGATCGTTTCGCAAGTTTCTTAGGTGCAGGGATGTACGACCATCATTTGCCAGTTGTCATCAACCACATGCTTTTGCGCGGTGAGTTTTTTACAGCATACACGCCGTACCAAGCAGAACTTAGCCAAGGCGAATTGCAAGCGATTTTTGAATTTCAATCGTATATTTGTGAATTAACAGGGATGCAAGTCGCGAATGCGTCAATGTATGACGGGGCAACGGCACTTGCTGAAGCGGCGGCACTTGCCTACGGGGCAACGAAGCGCACCGAAATAATTGTCTCGCACGCGGTACATCCAGAAGCTCGTGAAGTGCTTCGAACGACAGCCAAAGGGCTCGGTCTTACGGTTGTTGAAATTCCTGTCCAAGCAGATGGTCAAACCTCTTTACATGCTTTAGAACAGCGAATCAATCAAAATACAGCAGCAGTGCTCGTTCAATCTCCAAATTTTTACGGGATCATCGAACCACTCCAAGCATTTAGCGATGCGGCGCATGCTGTTGGTGCACTTAGCGTAGTGAGTGCCAATCCGATGTCTCTTGCGCTTTTGGAAGCACCAGGTAAATTAGGTGCGGATCTTTGTGTTGGTGATTGCCAACCATTCGGGATTCCGGTATCACTTGGTGGTCCAAGTTGTGGGTATTTTTCTGCGACGGAAGCATTAATGCGCAAAATTCCAGGTCGTATTGTTGGACAAACCGTTGATAAATCCGGACGCCGCGGTTTCGTTTTGACTTTGCAAGCGCGCGAACAACATATTCGCCGCGAAAAAGCGACATCAAATATTTGTTCCAATCAAGCGTTAATGGCACTTGCAGCTTCAATCTATTTGTCCACAATGGGTAAAGAAGGTTTGCGTGATGTTGCTAAATTAAACATAAACAAAGCACATTATGCGGCATCCCTTGTGCAAAAATCATCACGGATGTCACTTAAATACGCCGCATCATTTTTCAATGAATTCGTTGTTGAGTTGCCAGAGAGCATCGATATCGATGGCTTAAATGAAGTGTTGCTTAAAACTGGCATCATTGGCGGTTACAATCTCGGCAAAACGGATGCTTCGTTGAATCGTCATATGTTGATTGCGGTTACTGAAACGCGTACAAAAGAAGAAATTGATGGGTTTTTTGCCCGTTTGGAGGAATTGCTGTGAGTAACCAACAACCAATCAAAAACCAAGCGTTAATCACCGAGTTAAGCCATCCGGGACGTAAGGCATATGAATTAAGTGCATGTGATGTTCCTGACATTTCTGAAACACAATGGGCTCCTGCAGAAGCAAAACGTCAAGTTGCCGCGGCATTGCCAGAAGTGTATGAAGTCGATGTTGTTCGCCATTATACCGCATTATCACGCCGTAACTTCGGAATCGATAACGGGTTTTATCCGCTCGGTTCTTGCACGATGAAATACAATCCGAAAATCAACGAGGACGTGGCACGATTTGCTGGATTTGCAAAAATCCATCCGTACCAACCAGAATCATCGATTCAAGGCGCGTTAGAAGTACTTTATAACTTACAAAATGATCTTGCTTCGATAACTGGGATGGATCAAGTAACATTGCAACCAGCAGCAGGTGCACACGGCGAGTGGACGGGTCTCATGATGATTCGTGCGTACCACGAAAGTCGCGGTGAACATCGTACTCAAGTCATTTGTCCAGATACGGCACATGGAACAAACCCAGCGTCTGCTACGGTAGCAGGTCTTGATACGATTACGATTAAATCAACGCCAGATGGGTTAGTTGATCTGGATGAATTACGAAAAGTGGTCGGTCCAAATACAGCGGCGCTCATGCTCACGAATCCGAATACCCTTGGTTTGTTTGAACAACAAATTGAAGAGATCGCAAAAGTTGTACACGAAGTTGGCGGTTTGCTCTACTACGATGGAGCAAATGCAAATGCAATTATGGGCATAACTCGCCCAGGCGACATGGGTTTCGATGTCGTTCACTTAAACTTACACAAAACGATGAGTACTCCGCATGGCGGCGGCGGTCCAGGAGCTGGTCCAGTTGGTGTAAAAGCGAGATTGATTCCGTTTTTACCGACGCCAATCGTAAGCAAAAATGCAAAAGGTGATTTTTTCTTGGATGCATCCATTGCCCCGCAAACTATCGGTCGGGTGAAAGGATTCCTTGGTAACTTTGGAATTTTGCTCCGTGCATACACATACATCCGAACGTACGGTCCCGAGGGACTTCGGAATGTATCAGAACAGGCTGTACTTAACGCCAATTACTTGTTCCGCGTACTTGCACCGCATTTTGATGCGCCGTTTTTACGTCATTGCAAACATGAATTTGTATTATCCGGCAAAAAATTAAAAGCAAGTGGTGTGCGTACGCTTGACCTAGCAAAACGACTGCTTGATTATGGCTATCATCCGCCAACCATTTACTTCCCGCTAATTGTCGAAGAAGGAATTATGATTGAACCGACGGAAACGGAAAGTAAAGAAACACTTGATCAATTTGCTGCAGCAATGATTGCAATCGCTCAAGAAGCAGTGGATGATCCGCAGTTGGTGCTTAATGCGCCGTACACAACGCCAGTACAACGATTAGATGAAACGTTAGCAGCGCGCAAGCCAGTATTGAATTGCGCATGCGGAAGCTAAGCGAATCGATGACGAAACCAGTATGGCGTTTGCTTAGCACGTCTGCATCGTGTGCCGCAGAAAATATGGCCATCGATGAAGCGATCGTTCGTGCGGTTGCTCAAGGAAAGGTACCGCCGACGTTGCGATTTTATACATGGTTAAAACCAACTGTGTCACTTGGTTATTTTCAGAAGCATCAAGTACTCGACAAAGCGGCGATGGCATCACGAGGCGTGGAGTGGGTACGCCGGTTAACAGGTGGTCGAGCAGTACTTCATGATCGCGAATTGACCTATTCGCTCGTACTCAGCGAAGATACACCTTGGTTGCCGCGTAAAGTGAACGAAGCGTACCGAGTGTTAAGTGAAGGCTTGGTAAAAGGCTATCGCTCGCTTGGACTTGACGCTACATTGATGCATATGAGTGATCAAGTGACAAAGCAAGATTCATCTGGAGCAGCCTGTTTTGATGCACCTTCTTGGTATGAACTAGTGGTCGATGGAATGAAAGTCGCGGGCAGTGCACAAACGAGATTGCAAGGGGTACTGTTACAACATGGCGCGATTTTGATGGAGTCGCATGCGGAATTACTTAGTGAAGTGTTTGCGGCATCGGAAAAGGAAAAAATAGCAGTTCGCGAGTTGTTGGATCAAAAAGCATCTGCGCTTTGGCCGATTCAAGAGGCACGCGGACAAAAGCGTATTTCTAGTAAACAATTAGAATTGGCAATGATCGATGGATTTTCCGAGAGTTTACAGATTGAGCTTCAAGTAAGCGAATTAACGGCAGGAGAATTGGCGAGTGTTCGCGAATTGGTTGCCGAGAAGTATGCGAATGAGACTTGGAACTGCAGGAGGTGAACGCATGGAAAGTTTAGCAATGATGGTTGCAATCATCATGTTAGTGCTGATTCTTGTTTTCTTTGTTGGTTTGTTTATATTGTGGCGAATTATTTTGAATCGCTATTTGCCAACGAAAAAGGGGAAATGGTGGTTTTTATGGACACCGATGCTCGTCGTCGTTGCATACGGATTCATGTTCATTACCATTCAAATCATTATGAAAATAAATGCATAAAAAAGAGCGATCACGCATCCAAATTCATGGATTGCGTAGATCGCTTTTTTCGTTTAAATTATGGCCTCCATGTAGCAAGCCAAATACTTAAATCCTCATTCGTGAGCGTGCCGTTGCCATCCGTATCCGTTTCAGGCGTGATCACTCCATTTTTCCATGCCTCGACCCAATCGGCTACATGATGTTTCACCCAAAGTTGCCAATCGTTTTCTATGGCCTGCGCAGAAGGCGGGGATTCATTTAATAGATGCTGTGGTTTCAAAATAATTGGAATCTGGTCAGTACCCCATACGGACGTTTGCTCTCCGAGCGGTACGATTGTATTGGTTTCTGCATGAAATCCACTCTTTTCATTTGTTTGCGATTCGAGTGCATCGGCAATTTTCCAATGCGTGAATGAAATCGGGACATGATCGATGGTGCATTCAATAACAGGAGACTCTGCTTTCGAAAAATATAATTTCAGCGCATCTGCAGTAGTACCAATACATCGATTCGACATCGTAAAAACCGTCGGATTCGAGACATCTGAACCCCATGAAAAAATTCGAAGTCGATCTACGCGTTTCGACCATTCATCTGCATAGGAAGTAGATGCAGTCAGCCACTCGTTGCGAAGTTCAGTTACACCGATTGCTTGTCCGAGTGTCATTTGCAAATGCATCGAATAGAAACCGTAAACGACGTTAAACGTTTTGATCGAAGTCGTTGAACGACCGGATTCATCCGTCGCGGTGATGGACCACGTATGCTGACCTTCTGTTAAATCGCTTACTTGGATTGTTTGTGACAGTAATTTTGAATCGGACGTCGCTGGTACAATGTAATCATCGACTTTTTGAATAATGATTAACTGATCAAAAGGGCTAATATCATCTGAAAATGTAGCGCTCAGTGTAGCATTCTTACTTGTAAACCCATTCACTGGATCGAAACCAGTTCTTGTGATGATCGGTGCTTGTGAGTCTGAAAAAATCGTGATCGTTGTTTCCGTTTTGTTCAAAGAATCATCAATTGCAATGACATGAAAAATGTTTTTGCCTGGAATTAACGGGACATCCAGGTTGATCTTGACGTCATTGGTTTCAAAGGCAGGATCTTTACTCCAACGTTCTTGACCGTTGATCAGAATTTGTCGAATGGCTTGACCGGTTGTCTCATTTGATTTGCTGACATCTTTTACATTCACCTGAAGTGAAAGAATGGAATTCTGTGTGATTTCATTGTCTTTGTGATCAATGGTGATCACAGGTGCTGTTGTATCAATGTAAACCGAGCGTACCAATGTTGTCTTTCGTCCAAGATCATCTGTCGTTTGGACTCGGATTTGTTGGTTGCCTTCCTGTAATTGAATGTCAGCGTTCACATCCCAATAAAATGACGAATTTAATTTGATGGGTTCGGGTAAGGTTACCTTTTGGTCGTTAATCGTTACGGAAAGTAGTCTGTGGGAAACAATTGTAAGTCCTTGAACGCTAATGGTATCAGTTCCCAAATTTGATTTTGGAAATGGGAACCCGAATTTATCCCATATGATACTAGCTCCAGTATCTATGATTTCGTGTACGACCCATTGATCGATCGAAGAATCGTTTTTATCAAGTGCATCAATCGTAATGTTAACGAGATCTCCGTCTTTCAAACCGAGTTCACTAAAATTGCCATCCCAGTTTGTTTGATCTTTGATATGTGTTTCTTGAAGTAGTTTATTTGTATCATCATTATTTTTTTGAAATACTTGTACGCGGATGTGATCAAAGTCTTTAAATAAATTGGAATGTTCATTTATTTTCCAAGAGATCTGAGAATGTTCATGATCATCGAACGCGAACGTATCCGAATTCGGGATAATTAAATGGTTCGGGCGATTAGCAATGAAAAAATAAGTTTTCCAATTCGGAATGACGCGATTTTGCTGATCGGTTGCCGTTAACGTAAAATAATATATTTTTTCTCCCGATTCATTGGATGGCAAAACGATTTGAATCGGATCATTGGATGCGGCTATCCATTGACCGCTCTGAACAACCGTGTTTTTATTTTTTTCATCGACAACTTGCCATGAAAGCGAAGCAATCGCCGCATCGGTCACGGGTGTAAGTGAAAGTTCATTGCTGGTCATTGTGATATACCAATCATCATAAAATGTCATTACATCTTTCTTTTGTTCACCAATCCAATCCGTCAGTTTTGGTTTGGGAATATCAGCAATACTTTGCGTTAAACTTCCTGTAATATTTTGATTTGAATCGATGAGCGAAACATTCAGCGTTCCTTCATAATTGTTTAATTCACTTGCAGTAAACGTAATTGGGTCAAAAATTCCGTTTGAATTTGGATCTGCTGTTTTCGTGTTACAACCGAGATCGTTACCCGAGGATGGGCACCAAGTTACAGTTGCTTTTGTACCATCCGGAATGGGTTTTAAAAACGGATTGACAGAAACATTCATATCATCTCCCCAGATGAGTGGGAGACCCGTTGATCCAGTGACGTCTGTGGATTCAATAGATTGAACATTCAAATTCACCACTTGTTTTGCAATTACGTTATTTAAAGCATCTTTGGCAACCCATTCTGCAATGGATTCTTCAGGTGTTACATGGATTGAAGCGGTATGATGAGTTCCAGAATAGGTAGTTTGACTGGTAAAACCGGTTTGATCTTGCCACTGAGCTTGTGTAAATAGGGTAATCGTAATTGTGCCTTCATCCGGTGAATCCCATGTTGGTTGCCACACGCCATCAAAAATATTGATATTGTTGTTGTCATATAATAGATAACGATTTGCTGATTGAACAACGTCCCACGTAACGGTCGACATGTTTCTGGCGAGATCAGCGATACGCAAAGTGATTTGGTGGCTGTTTTTTGCGAGATTGCTCCATTGATAGGAGCGTTGATCACTCGTGAGGTCGATCCAATGTCCATCATCGAGCTGAATTTGTTGGGAATAAATTGATGAAGTTGGTTCCGGAATGTCCCAAGAAACGCTTGCGTTTTGTTCGTTCCACACGTCAGGTAATTTGTTCACCAACAACGCAGTTCGATCTAATCGAAATGGTAATATTCGAACTTGCCAATCGTCATCCGTAGCCTTGCGGTCGAGTACTGGGATCGCCTGCAATCGGAATGAATAATTGCCTTCTGGGGCATCAATTCTTGTCCCAGTTGACGAGTTCCATACTTTTCCATCCCATTGATCTGATATAAGTGCATCATTCGAAAGCAATTGTTTTGACAAACCGGCATTTGTATTGATGTGATCGATAACGATGCCGTTTTGGTTAAGAATATCTACAGTTAATGCTTGTACATGGCGCAACAATTCGAATTGCACCGCAATCGTATCTGCGATTCCATCATCATTCGGTGAAAAGGATACGTGTTCAGCGTTAAATTCATTTTGCGTATTGAATCCGGGCTTGCCAATTTCAAAATCTTCTGAAACCATTCCTGAAGGGATGGTTGGTGGATAGGTCAGTCTTAGCTGTTTTTCTGAAATCGTACTCAGTTTTGATGTGGACGTTTGGTCATATGTGTCATCAAAAATCGGAATCGCAGACCAAGATCCAAAATAACCGATGTACGGTAGGGTTAAGTTTGGTAATTGAATTTGATCACCTTTTGGAATATGGAGGAGTTGTATCCAGCCTTCTACCCAATGTCCTTCTGCAAATGTTATCGGCAATTGAACGATGACGTGAACCGTTTTACTTGAATTTGCAGTAACGGTAATTTGTTGATTCGTCCAACCGCCAGTTGCATCGATGGTTGCGTTAGGAATGACGGAAGCCTTAACTCGTTTTTGAAATGGATCATCGGCCACCAATTGTTCTCGATATACGAAATCATTTCCGAGTTGATACGTTTCGTCTTCATTACCGCGATTGACGATGCGTAATGTGATTGCTTTTTCTCGCGTAGAAAAACTCCCTAAAGATGCGGATGCATTCCAATCTTGATTGCTTTCAAGATCTGTTGTTTGCAAAAGACAAGGACTTAATAAGGCTTCTTTCAGTTGCACGAGGCCTGCACCTTGAATATGTGGTAAATAGGGCGTTGCTTGATTGGAACCATTTGTTTGGTCCAATATGATTTTACTTGTATTTGAGAGACTGCTTAATAAATCGTTCGAAGCCGTTGACCAACCACGGGAAATAAACACTTGTTTCAACAACGTAATGACACCTGCTAAATTCGGAGAAGCCATTGATGTTCCGCTATATGCTGCCGTATTTGGATAATTGATCGTCGATTCTATCTCCAAACCAGGTGCACTAATGTCTGGCTTTACGCGCAATTCAGGAGAAGGTCCCCATGAACTGAATTCAGCCATTCGAATGGGATATTCAAACCGAGAATCTGAACTTGCGCCGACGGCGATTACCCCTGGAAAAAACGCTGGTGATGATACGGTCGCTTGATCATTCCAATTGTCTTGAATGAATTCGGATGAAGAACTATCGTCTTGGGATGAGGACATGCCTTCATTGCCTGCAGCAGCGACGACGGTTACACCTGCTTGGATTGCGTGCATAACCGCAATATATTCAGGATCGTCTGGATTTGAACTGCCATTTAATGTACCTAAACTTAAATTGATAACATCTGCATGATTGGCGACGGCATGGTCAATGCCTGCACAAATATCATCACCATATGCGGCTTGTTGCAGTGGATCATTTGAAAATACTTTCTCAATCAGAAGCTTCGATGCGGGAGCGACTCCGGAAGATTGTGATTTGATAGCCGGCACAGCCTGACCAGCCAAAATGCCCGCTACATGTGTACCGTGGTATTCTGTATTTGGGTTACGGTCCATAATGTCATTGTTTCGGTCTGCCCAGTTATAACCACCAATTACTTTGGATGTATACCCAAGGGCAATTTGGTCAAACGGGGTTGAATCGGTTAGATCAGCAATCCCAACAGACTTCGTCCGTCCATCACCATCAAACGCTTCGTGACGGTAATCAATCCCGGTATCAATGATTGCTGCAATCATTCCCTCACCTTGAACGGGTGAACTTTGTTCGGTAATTTCATTTGCGTGCATTTCTTTTTGAGACATCGCGCGGCGTACAATATATTTGTTTACAATTCGAACGGAAGTAACTCCAGGTAAACGGCGGACGTCAGAGATTTGTCGTTCGTTTAAGTCACCACTGATCCCATTGAGAAGATTTGTGATTCGATTATGCAAAGCAAAAGGAATTGATTTTGAACGAAGTTCACTGATCAGTACGTTTTGAGAACTGATCACTGCGGCTTGTACGGTTGATTTTCCGCGAGATGTTACGGTTGTCGGATTAGCGTTTAAAGTAATAAAAACGCGGACTTTTTTCTCTGAAGTATGGGTATTCGAAAGAATCGTATTCAGTCGATTCGGTTGTAACGAATCGATTGGAGAGAAAGCAAGCGATACGGTTTGAAAAGTTAGAAAAAAAATAAAACACATGATAACGATTGTTCTGTATTTTTGCGTCATCGCCGAACCTCCGATTTTTATCGTTATTTAAGTATGTGTTCCGTGTATAATAAGTGTTAAGTATTTCGCTACCTTTTGATATTGTACCTCTAAGCAGTAGCCAACGAAAGGAAGTTTTCACGATGCGGATGGTTGATTTGATTCAGAAAAAGCGCGATGGCCTAGCGCATGATGCGACAGAATTGGAATGGCTGATTCAAGGATATTCGAAAGGCGAAATTCCAGATGAGCAAATGTCTGCATGGGCAATGGCAGTATACTTTCGCGGGATGAATTCAGAAGAGATGACCGAGCTGACGATGCAAATGGTTCGCTCAGGTATGGAAGTTGATTGGAGCGATTGGAACTTACCAGGCATCGTTGCGGATAAACATAGCACCGGAGGCGTTGGTGATAAAACGACCATTTATGCTGCGCCTTGGGCAGCTGCATGTGGTCTTTATTTGGGCAAAATGTCCGGAAGAGGTCTTGGTCATACGGGCGGGACACTCGATAAACTCGAATCCATTCCGGGGTTCAAAATTGATTTGCCAATGCACGATTTTCAAAAGCAAGTTCAAGCCATTGGAATTGCATTAATAAGTCAAACCAAACAATTAACGCCTGCAGATGCCAAATTGTATGCACTTCGTGATGTGACTGGTTCTGTAGCTTCAATTCCACTGATCGCAAGTTCGATCATGAGTAAGAAGATCGCAGCTGGTGCAAAGGCAATCGTACTTGATGTCAAAACAGGCTCTGGTGCGTTTATGAAAAGTAAAGAAGACAGCATACTTCTAGCGCAGGCGATGGTACAAATCGGAGAAGGTCTTGGACGTAAAACCGTTGCCTGGATCACCAATATGGATCGACCGCTAGGACGAATGATTGGGAATGCACTTGAAGTTCGTGAAGCAATCGATGTATTGCATACTCGTGGGTCAAAGGAATTAACGGAGTTAGGCGCAACTTTAATAAGCGAATTACTTGTCGCAGTGAACCCAACATATTCAATAGAAGCGGCGAGATCATTTGTAATGAAGAAATTATTGGACGGATCGGCGTTGCAAAAAATGAGAGAATGGGTAACAGCGCAAGGCGGAGAAGCGTCTGTAATCGATGACCCGACAACGTTACTCATCTCAAAACAAATACTTGACGTGCCTGCACAAATGTCGGGTTATATTTGTTCAATTGAAGCAGAGGCAATCGGTTTATCCGCGATGCGTTTAGGAGCAGGAAGGGCGCGCAAACAAGATGTAATTGATCATCGCGTTGGCATTGAAATGCTTGTGGAACAAGGTCAATTCGTTTACGCTGGGCAACCGCTTTGTAAATTATATTATGAGCAGCATGTGCTTGCGGAAGCAGAAGTTTCGCGGATCCAAGCCAATATTACAATATCTGACCAACCACCAGAAGTGTTACCATTGCTGATCGCACGCGTCGATGCGTTTGGTGTTACAAAATTTTAATTTAACAATTTAGGCATAAATCCCCCAATCCAAGCACATCCTCTTAAAAAAGGAAAGCGCCATGAACATAAGGTTCCAGGCGATGCGGAATGGGGGTTTTTGATGTTTAAAAAATACATGTTGTGGATCGCATGTGTGTTCATTAGTACATTGTCAGTCGTTCCAACAGGATTCGCTACATCTGATGATTTGGCACAAAATGCACGATCGGCCGTATTGATTGATGCGGCAAGCGGACGCGTGTTATTTGAAAAAAATGCACATCAGTCGATGCCACCAGCGAGCATCACAAAAGTAATGACGATGCTATTGTTAATGGAAGCGATTGAAAACAAAAAAATTACATGGACTGACAAAATTCGAACCAGTGAACGCGCAGCTTCGATGGGCGGTTCACAAATTTTTCTTCAACCTGGGGAAGAGATGTCGGTACGAGATATGCTCAAAGGCATCGCGATGGCATCAGGAAACGACGCGTCTGTCGCTGTTGCCGAGCGGCTTGCAGGTACGGAAGCTCGTTTTGTTGAAAAAATGAACGCGCGCGCCAAACAACTCGGGATGAAGGATTCTAAGTTTCAAAACAGCAACGGACTACCCGTTGCGGATCATTTTTCATCGGCTTACGATATTGCGCTAATGTCACGCGCACTGCTGCAATACCCTGAAATCACAAAATTTACAGGCGCATATGAAGATCATCTACGCAAGGACCAACCGAAACCGTTTTGGCTAGTAAATACGAATAAACTGGTACGATTTTATCAAGGTGCTGATGGTTTAAAAACCGGGTTTACGAATGAAGCCAAATATTGTCTAACAGCCACTGCAAAAAAATCGGGTATGCGCGTTATTGCTGTTGTGATGGGTGAACCAGACAGTAAAATTCGAAATGCCGAAGTAATGCAATTGTTTGATTATGCATTTGCCAATTATGAACCGAAAATCGTCGTAGAAAAAGGCAAGGAACTTGGAACGATTCACTGGCCAAATGCAGAGCCGAATCAACTTACAGTAAACGCACCAAAAGCATATTCTATCTTACATGATAAAAACCAAGACAATACGAAGCTAAATTATACTTCGAGTATTGAGTGGACCCCGAATCTTCAACCGCCAATTCAAATGCACCAACAAGTTGGAATGATTGTCGTGAAAAACGGTACACAAGTTGTATTAAAAGAACCGTTATATGCATCTCAATCGATTCGCGTTGCAACATGGCAAGATCAATGGCGACGAATTATTCATTCGCTCATCGCCCCATAATCGACAACATACCGCATGGTACGCGCATTGACGCGAACCGTGCGGTTATTTGCGTGTTGAAATAATTGGAAATATCGCACTAAAATTAGGTCTGTTTCACCATTCGTGAGAGGAGCGATGTTCATGGCATTTCAATTGCAGTTGGATGTGAAAGATCAAATTTTAATCGTTACATTTTGCGGTGAACTCGATCACCATGCGGCGGCTGAGGCGCGTCAACCGATGGAAGCATTTTTAAGTGAAGGACGGTTCAGACATGTGATCCTCGTGTTGAACCGACTTGATTTTATTGATAGTTCAGGCATCGGTGTCATTTTGGGCAGATATAAATGGTTAGCAGCACGAGGTGGGAAATTGGTGATTTGCGGAATGAATGCACATGTACGCAAGATTCTAGACGTTTCCGGTATTTTCAAATTGATCCCAGCAGTAAATAGTGTGCCTGACGCCATGTCGCTATTGGAGGTATTCGTATGACTGCGATTGCAACAGTCCAAAACCATATTAAATTCACATTTCCGGCGATGTCTGAAAATGAATCGTTGGCACGTACGGTCGTCGCGGCGTTCGTTATGTCGCTCGATCCGATGTTGGACGAACTGAATGATTTGAAAACGGCAGTAAGTGAAGCGGTCACAAATGCGATCATTCATGGTTATGATGAGCGCAATAGCGGAATGATCGATTTGGAGGCGGAGTTAGACGGACGGACCGTTTTTATCCGGATTACTGATTATGGTCGCGGGATTCACGACTTATGGCAGGCAAGACAACCGATGTATACGTCCAAACCGGATTTGGAGCGACCAGGTATGGGGTTTACAATGATGGAACATTTGATGGATGAGGTTACGGTTCAAAGCGTGGCAGGACGGGGGACGACGATCGGACTTCGCAAAACGATTTCGCCGGTGGATATGCGATGGCATTGACACATCTTGAAGTTCGCGAATTAATCGCGCGCAGCCAGAAAGGCGATGAACAAGCACGTCATGAAGTGATCGAAAATAATTTGCGACTTGTATGGTCAGTCGTACAGCGATTTCAACATCGCGGCTATGAAGCGGATGATTTGTATCAAATTGGTTGTGTAGGACTCGTAAAAGCTGTCGATAAATTTGATTTAAGCTTTGATGTTCGATTTTCTACGTACGCTGTACCGATGATGATCGGTGAAATTCAGAGGTTTATACGCGACGACGGAACGGTCAAAATCAGTCGATCGCTGAAAGAGCTGGATTATCGGATTCGCAAGGTTCGAGATCCATTAACGCAAACACTTGGCCGAATGCCAACGATTCACGAACTCGCAGCAGCGGTAAACGCGGAACCAGAACAAGTCATTTTGGCAATGGAGGCACTAAAACCTGTTCATTCGATCTATGAGACCATGTATGAACAAGATGGTGATGCACTGACCTTATTTGATCAACTTGCAGACAAGGATCAGCGTTCAACGATCGATCATGTCGCGCTGCGCGATGCGATTGAACGGTTAGAACCACGCGAACAGCGTATTGTGTATTTACGCTATTTTAGGGACCAAACACAAAGTGAAGTGGCAAGTGAACTTGGCATATCCCAGGTTCAAGTTTCAAGATTAGAGAAACGTATTTTGTGCCGTCTTCGTGATACATAATTTACAAGGTTAAAGAACACCCTAGTGTACATGAACAACTAGGTACGTGGGGTGAACAGTGATATGCGTTCGTTTGATGAAAAAAAGGGTTGGTTTGAACAAACTGCTGGTCTTGGTAAAAGTTTTGATGTGACGTTTCGGGAAATGACGTTTGCTGGTGTTCGGACTGGGTTTTTGTATTTAAACGGGATGATAAAAGATCGTGCCTTTAATGATATTCTTGATCGGTTAAGTGTGTTGACACGAGACGATCTTCAGCCTCGTGTGTTTACGGCCGTTGTGCAGCGGTACCTACCACATATTCAAGTGTTTATCGAAAAAGATCCACAAAAAGTGTTGCATTACGTATTTAGCGGTGTAACCGCAATGATTTTGGATCGAGAACAAGATTTTGTGATGATTGATGCACGTATGTATCCAGCGCGAAATCCGGAAGAACCAATTACAGAGCGTATGGTGCGCGGTTCGAGGGATGGTTTTGTAGAAACATTGCTGACGAATGTTGCACTCGTGCGGCGTCGTATTCGCGATCCACGATTGATCACGGAACTCGTAACCGTTGCAGACCGGTCACAAACGGATGTTTGTCTGCTATTTATTAGTGATTTGGTCGATCAAAAATTACTTGAAATTTTAAGAAATCGACTTGCAAATATTCATACCGATGGTATTCCGATTGCAGATCAACAACTAGAAGAATGGCTTGTAAAGGCACCACTAAATCCATATCCAATGGCCAGATATACAGAAAGGCCAGATGTAGTTGCGGCCCATTTGCTCGATGGTCATATTGTATTGATGGCGGATACATCACCAAGCGTTCTCATTATTCCAGCGACGTTTTGGCAACATTTACAGCATGCAGAGGAATTCAGGCATACACCATTGATTGGTACGTATTTGCGTATCGTCCGTTTCCTTGGCGTATGGGCATCCATTTGGCTGTCACCACTATGGTTGTTGTTTGTAAATAACACGAATTTTTTACCAACATCAATGACTTTCATAGGACCGACGGCCGTCGGACATATTCCTTTGCTGTTGCAGTTTGTTTTTGCAGAGATTGGTATTGATCTCATGCGAATGGCGGCGGTGCATACACCAGCACCGCTTGCGACATCAACTGGATTAATTGCTGCGGTGTTGATCGGTGATGTTGCAATTAAAGTCGGACTATTTTCACCGGAAGTTATCTTGTATATTGCGATTGTCGCTATTGGATCATTCGCAACACCAAGTTATGAATTAGGCTTAGCAAATCGAATTAGTCGTTTGGTGATTTTGTTGTTAACGGGTATTTTTGGCTTGAGCGGATTCGCCATCGGCAGTACAATATGGATATTATTGTTAGCTGGTCAACGTTCATTTTTTGCGTCATATCTATGGCCGGTATTTCCGCTTGATTTACCTGCGTTATGGGATATTATCGTTCGTAGACCTGCAAATGCTCCGCTCAAAAACTTACGCGCTGCTCATCCACTCGATGGGAAAGCGACGTAAGTTTTTTTCGTTTTCAGTTTGATGAAATGTTTATTTTGTTGTTTAATAGATGGAGACTACTGTTGGGTGAAAGAGGGGAACGATTCGCATGTTTTTACATGGTACAAGTTTAATTAATGAAGCAGGCCGTTTGGCCATTGGTGGCGTAGATACATCAGACCTCGTGCAACAATTTGGTACACCGTTATATGTTGTCGACGAATCACTCGTCCGTCAACGTTGCCGTGAATACATTGAAACGTTCCGTGCAAGTGGATTGAAATTCCAAGTTGCATACGCAAGCAAAGCGTTTTGTGTGATGGCAATGTGCCGACTCGCGGAACAAGAAGGCATGTCGTTGGACGTTGTTTCTGATGGCGAATTGTTTACGGCATTGCAAGCAGGTTTTCCTGCACAGCGTATCCATTTCCATGGAAATAACAAAACGCCGGATGAAATCATCATGGCGATCCAAGCAGAGATTGGCTGTTTCGTTGTCGATAATTTTGCTGAGATCGAATTATTGAACGCACTTGCGAAAGATGCAGGCAAAACCGTAAATGTGTTACTTCGCATTACACCGGGCGTCGAAGCGCATACACATGATTATATTTCAACGGGTCAACAAGATTCCAAATTTGGTTTTGATTTAACGAATGGATCTGCTTACCGTGCGATCCAATCTGCAAATGCACAATCTAACTTGAATTTACTTGGTGTTCACTCGCATATTGGTTCGCAAATTTTTGAAGTTCAAGGTTTCCAAATGGCAGTTGAGAAAGTTGCGGGGTTTGCAAAACAAATTCAAAGCGAACTTGGGATTTCTTTTAAAGTTGTTAACCTTGGCGGAGGTTTCGGAATTCGTTATGTGAATGGCGATACACCATTGCCGGTTGTAGAATACGTTGAAGCGATCACAAATGCTGTTAAAACACATTTTGTTGGATACAGTAATGAATTGCCTGAAATTTGGACGGAGCCAGGTCGTAGTATCGTTGGTGATGCGGGAACGACACTTTATACAGTAGGTTCCACAAAAGAAATTCCAGGGATACGTAAGTATGTTGCAGTCGACGGAGGGATGACGGATAACCCACGCCCTGCACTATATCAATCACGATATGAAGCGGTACTAGCAAATCGTGCAACGGAACAAACCGAAGAAACGGTATCCATTGCAGGTAAGTGCTGTGAAAGCGGAGATATGCTCATCTGGGATTTGGAATTACCTAAAGTACAATCGGGTGATATTCTTGCAGTTGCTTGTACTGGGGCTTATAACTATGCAATGTCAAGTAACTACAACCGTATTCGCAAACCTGCGGTCATATTTGTGCAGAATGGACAAGCGGATCTTGTTGTTCGGCGCGAAACGCATCAAGATGTGATTGGTTACGACGTCATGCCTGAGCGATTACAAGCAAAAACTGCAAGTTTCAGTAGTTAATTAATTATTGTGTGTATAAAAATAGCTGTCCAACGGCATTTGGCCGATTGGACAGCTATTTCTTTTGAATCGATTAATCGATAATTCGTTTGATACGCAATCCATCCGCATTGTTGAGTAAAAATGTTTTGCCGTGAATCCATTCGCCGTTCTCGTTCGCGATTGCACATAATTGAGGATTTAAATGATCGTTTGCATTAAAATCAGTAATCATGGCAACCGTTCCATTCGTTAATTCAACTAATGTTCCATTCGCATAAATGCCAAATAACTGGAGCAATTTTTGGGTCACTAATCCGTCAAATTGAACGCCGCCAAGACTTACGATATATTCAATTGAAATCCGAAAATCATAATGTGCCCGCCAAGGTCTGTCTTTTTGCAATGCAACAAAAACATCCGAAACCGATAAAATTCTTGCTAACCAACTGATTGAACTGCCAGTAGATTTGTGTGGGTAACCACTACCGTCCAAACGCTCATGATGTTGCAATGAAATTTCCGCAATGCTCGGTCCGAATAGTGGTAATAAATAATCATAAGATAACAAAGGATGTGCTTGTACTTGTTCTTGTTCAAGACGTAAGATCATCCCAATATCATAAACAAAAGAAGCAATTGCAAGTTCAGCTAATTCCTGTTCACTCAATTGCAAACTAACTCCAAGAATGATGGCACAGATGGTAACATCAATGACACGATACAATTCATCGGTTGATTTTAATTTGATCTTCATGAGTGTTTTGAGAACATTAGGATCTGATAGTGCCCCATAAATATAGGGCATGACTTGTTCTAACGGGGGAAACCCTTCATGAGCTGAGCGCATAAATCGAATAGATGCGCAGTCAATATCACTTTGAAGCGATTGAGAAAAAATCTCCAACGGATCGATTTCTTTAATTATATGATGAGTTTGAGCATCGGTTGAAGAACGAGATGATCTTACGAAGGGGCGGTTGTTTTGATTGAGTTGTAATCGGCGGGGCGAAAGTTCTTTCAACATATCTACGGATTGTAATATATTAATTTCTTCGATATTCATTGCACGAAGTCTTGCGATATGTTGTTGAGTCAACCGTGCACCTTTCCCAATTAAAACGCTACCGTTCGGTGCAATAACAGGTTTTCCTACATGCATCCCTGGCATTAATGCACTTGTTTTTAATGTGATCATTATTTCAACTCCCAGCGTATAATAACGTTTGCTCTTTTTGTGCAAACGTTATATCATCTATAATAGTAAAATAACATTCAGTTTGCAATCACTATCTTTACATTGACCTTTTGAAATTGACAATTTACAATAGAGTTAGTGCTATCGTTTGCATTATTGGTTATTTGAAATGAAAAGGAGGAATTCAGATGAGTAGGGTTCAATACCTTTGGAAGAAGAAAATGATCAATACGCTTTCCCAATTTGGCATTGCGGAAGGGTTATTATCAATTATCGAACGGTATTTTGACGGAGAAATCGATGAAGCATATTTACACCAAATTACACGCATACCTGTACAATCTGTTTCTCCTACAATTTTAATTCAGTTGTACGAACATTATGAACATTGGAAGCAAGTGCACGACCATACAGACTATCAACGTCTTCTGTTTGTGTTAACCAAGTTGGCTGGTTGTGAAATTGTGAATTGGCTTGCACCGGATTCCTTGCGATTGTTTCAATGGACATTAGAAAACTGGTTGAATGAGCGGACAATAGGGTTGGATTATGCTGGTGTGATACATCAATTGTATAAACGGAATCCGGAGTGGTTTATTCAATATGCCCAGACGGTTCCAGACGATCTGAAATGGTTACTGTATACCGAGATGATTTGTAGAGATCCTGAATCATATCCACATCTCGTTCAGGAATTGCAAGAAAAGTTAGAATTACATATTCGTTTTTTTTTGGAGCAGTATGGTTATTCTGATTCAGTCATTGATCCCATCATTCCCGTCATCCTTGATGGTGATTTATCCGATTTGCAGAAATTATTTCGTCAGCAACCTTTGAAATCAAATGGTTTTTTAATCGAACAAAAGATTAATCCATTTTTGATTGCCGCATACCGATTAAGTTCGACCGGAAGTTTTTATCGCAATTTATTTTATATTCATTTGATTGCAGATGAAAATCGTTCGGTGGAGCAAATCGTATATTTTATTGACCGTCACTTTGCGGATAAGTATAGACGAGATGAACATTTGCAAAATTTACGTACAACTTTATATCAAGTTGGTTTTGGATTAACTTGGGTGCGTTGGTTGTTGCGTCAAATACAACAAGGTGAAACAACATTCCAATCGAATTTATCGTTTGAATTTTTGGACCAACCAAATGTTTATCACAATGCCATGATTAGTTCATACGGATTAGATTATGTGTTGTTATATTTACATTGTGCGGACAGCTCACATTCTGCGAAATCATTACACAAGTTAGAGCGTTCATTTTCAGATGAATTACTACATGTATTTTCCCGTAAGTTAGGAGAGCGCCGTCAAACGTATGTATATGCCTTTTTGGCAGGTCGCTGGCCGCTTGATTTATTAATGGATCGACTTCGCCAACAATTACCTGCGAATATCGGTATTCCGTTTCCGTTCGACAGTTATTTATGGTTAAAGGCATTAATTCCACAATATGATCGTGCCATTCAATTGCTTTGGATGGGTGAAGATTTCAAATCATTGATCCCTGTGTGTGAATTATTTATCCAGCAATTTGGATTCCAAGCTTGGACGGATTGGTTAGACACGTTACAAGTTTCTCACGCGCAACAATTATCACTTTGTTTGCAGGCGTCATTTGGTACGGATGCTCCAAATCTAGTGGCAGCGAGCGCCGCTTGGGTTGAGGTACAATGGCGAAATCATTCTGATTTGATTACTTCGAATTGGAGTGCATATTCTGTAAAGGCACGAGTGCATTTAATTTCACAATGGATGGAATATGATCGTGAGCGTATGGCTCCGATGTTGGATCAATTAACAAGAGACCGTTCCAAACGAGTTCAAAAATTAATCGTAACATCTCTCCCGAATGATTATGCAGAGTGGACCCCACATCAGACAGCACAAACGGTAACGACGCTTGTTGAATCGTCAGAACCGGAAGTCATAACGGTTCAAGTTGATGCTCCAATTGATCAAAATATGCAAGTAGAAAACAAAGTGTTCTCCGAAGATATCATAACGCGCCGTACGGGTGAACGCGGTAGGCCGAAAAAAATTATGTTGGATTGGGTGCCTTGGCAAACGATGCCTCCAATTTTTGATAACACAAACAATAAACAAGCGGTTAGTGTCGATCAAATCCGAGAATGGGTAATCATTTACGCAAAAAATGGTTCAATTCAAACGCATTCCGCCGCAGATCGTATCGTTGCAACATGGAACGATGTAAGTGTTGCAGAGTGGGTATGGAGCTTGTTTATGCTGTGGATTCAAGATGGTTCAGAAACAAAAAAGAAATGGGTCATGGCAATGGCCGTTTTGCATGGTGATCAACGCGTCATTCAAGTTTTACTAGAAAAACTAGATGAGTGGCCAAGACATGCTCGGGGCACGATCGCAATTGAGGCGATGCGCGCAATGGTCATGACGAATCGTGATTCTATTATGGTTCAACTTGCTACCGTTGCTCATCAATCCAAAATTCGACAAGTTCGCGAATCTGCACGAACCGTGTTAGAGGAATTTGCAGTACTGAATGGGTTCGATCAAGAGGAGTTTCAAGATCGTTTAATACCCGATCATGGATTTTCATTTGCACGTGAGCGCATGTTTGATTTCGGATCTCGTATGTTTCGCGTCAAAATGAATGATGATCTGCAGTTTGAAATTTATGATGCTTGGAATAAATCATATAAATCACTACCCTATCCATCGAAACAAGATGATGGTGATCGCAGTCAACAGTCATGGGAAGAAATGAAGTTACTCCGTAAGCAATTGCCATTAACGGTATCCAAACAACAACAACGGTTTATGGATGTGATGGTATTCCCGCGTTACTGGACATTTGAGGAATGGAAAAATCGTTTTGCTTTACATCCGATTATGCATAGTTTTTCAGTAGGCTTGTTATGGGGCTGGTATTTGAATGGGGTGTTACAAGCACCGTTCCGATATCCGATAAATGAGCATAACATTTCGTGGCCAGAAAATGTTCGTATCGGTCTTGTACATCCGATCGAATTATCGAATGAACAATTGACATACTGGCAAGCTAATTTGATCGTAAATGAGCCGTGTCAACCGATTCAACAATTAAATCGGTCGTTATCATTTGCAGATTCAAAACAAGCTGATGTAGATCGTTTCCGTGGATATGAAGTGAAAGGCACAATATTAAAAACACATTTGGAAACACGCGGCTGGCTAATGGGATCGTTGCAAGAACGCGGTCAAATATTTACGTTTTTCCGTGAAAACGAACACAACGGAATCGGTGCACAATTATCCTTCAGTGGAATGCCGCTTGCAGAAACACATCAGACGGTCGTTTTGGAATCAATTAAATTTTACCGAGCGGGCACGGTACAACGTGGTCATTATTTTACAGATGATATTGCGGCTGAACACGAATTGTTGCGTCAAGATTTACCACTACGAACATGGTATGAATTAATTTCTGACGTTGCGACCGTATTGTAAAAAAATTAGGGATGATCCTTCAGCAAACGTGCTGCAGGGTCATCCCTTTTTGTAGGTTATTTATGTGAAACATGACGCGCTTCTTGGTATACGGAAAGGCGATTGTTGAGTACGAAATCATCTGATAATACATATTCACGTTCACGCAATTGTACTTGATGGATACACCGCTCAAGTGCTATTTTTTCAGATGTTTTCCGAAGATAACAACTGCCACGCTCGACATTTCGATCTGGTGCCGGTTCGAACACCGTTTGATCTGTAAATACTTCACCGCTACGCATGCCATTCGCATGTTCCTCGCGTGAACTCATCGGCTGACCAAACCAAGGTATATTAGGCGTTTTTATTCCTAGCCAATCGGTAATCGATGGTGCAAAATCCAGTTGACCAGCAACGTGCGTTACGACGCCTGCATTTGTATCATGCGGAAAATGAACGATAAGCGGGATATTACGCCAGTGAAAAAGTTCATCCGTATGAGACATTTTTTTACCGATTAATCGTTCAATCGCTGGAATATCTTCAATTGAATTATCGTGGTCCCCGTACATTAATATCATCGTATTGTTCCATAACCCATCTTTTTTCAGGCGATCAATTAATTCTCCGATCGCCTGATCCGTATAGTGAACTGCTTGAATATAATCACCGAGCATCGTATTTTCAAAAGGACCTTGATGAAACGTGCGAAACTCATCCTGAATTCGGTATGGATGATGACTACTCAATGTAACAAAATAAGCGTAAAATGGTTGTTTTACGGTTTCTAAGTGAGCAAGTCCTTGTTTGAATAACGAACGGTCACCAAGTGCCCATCCAACTTTTTCGTCCATCTTAAAAAAGTTTTCAGATAAAAATTCATCGAAGCCCATGCCTGGATACATGCGATCGCGATTCCAAAAGGATGGTCTAAAAGCATGAAGTGCAGTCGTGTGATAACCGTTTTCTTTAAGTACTTGAGGGAGGCAATCGAATTGACTTTCATATGCACGCATAAAGACGGAACCACTCATGACAGGATACATTGAACAATGTGAGATAAAATCCGCATCTGATGTACGACCTTGAGCAGTTTGATGCAAATAATTGGGGACATACATACTTTTTTGAATAAGTTTATCTAGGTTTGGAGTAATCGGTTCACCATTTACAGATTGACCGATAATGAAATTTTGCAATGCTTCGATTTGAATAACGATGACATTTGAACCTTTAGCCGTTCCGGTTAGTGCCGTACCATGTTCACGATCCAGTTCGTGCGGATCTAATAACGCATTAGCATCTGCGAGTTGAACATCCGTCCACTTTGGGATTGGTCTCGTATGGATGTAAATATACGATGCAGTGTCATACATGTGAAATCCGAGTAAACCAATGGTGTTGTACATTGAAATCGTCCACCAATTATTTTGTAAAATTTTCGTCATCCAACCGTTGTATACGGTAATTCCGATGCCTGCGAAGCTAAATAAATAAGCAGCGACCGTAAAACTTATCAAACTACGGCGGGTATGTTTACTCCAATCGCTATTTGGTGTTCGACGCTTCTTACTTGATATCCACATATACAATGCCCAAATTGGAACGTCCGCAAGTAGAAAAAGATCGCTCAGATGAAACAAACTTGCAATGGATGCTCCAAGTGCGCTGACTTGTCCGGATTGTAATAATACTGGAACGGTAATGAAATCATTAAAATAGCGATAATATATTAAATCTGAGATAATGATTGCTGTTATGAACACATCAAGTGAAAGCAATGTCCAAATTCGCGCCCAACGTTTCAACCAAATCGTCCACGCAGAAAGGAAGATGATTGTGCATGCACTGATCAAATCAACACTATGTACCCATTCATGCCAATTTCCTTGCAGCGAAGCTTTAAATGCCCGCGACCAAAATTCTGTGGAAGTCATCACATAAAAATCAGTGCCTGACACATGGTCAAACCAAACAAGTTTCCACGTCATCCAAACAAAAAAAACGATCAAATCCCATCTTCCGCGCATCCACACGCGTGTTCGTTCGCGAAAACGAATACTACTCAAACCGATCCCTCATTCCATGAAATCCATGATTTTTAGGATACATGGAAACCGTTAGCACTGCAATGTGAAAACGTTTTAAATTTCTTTTAAAATCACATATTTTATTTAAAATCTTGCGAAACTTTGCGCGAGATCGAGCGTATACATTGATATAAAATACATACTGCTTTAGTAGTATCAGGAGGCTATATTATGTGGGTCCGACGTGTGATGTCAGTCGTCCTATTATGCTCCATGCTAAGCACAGCATACGCTTTTGCTGATAATCAGGGGCTGTTCAAAGGCTTCCAAAAAATCCGCGTTGCGGTAAACGGCAAAGAGCTTAATAATCTTGCTGTGCCTGGTTTCGTTGTAGATGGGAAGACCGTTTTACCTTTACGAGATGTTGCGGATAGTTTAGGTGCCGCAGTGATTTGGGATTCCAATACCCAAACGGTGAATCTCATTAAACCGAATGTTCATTTATTAGTTGCTGAGGCAGTTAATAAAGACTACTCCGTGAAACGAGTGTTCGGTAAAGTACAGAAAGGTAAGTCACTTGATTTCTCGGTATTTACTCAAGTAGACGATCTTTCTGGAGATGTTAGTAAAGTTAAGATTCAAGTTGTCGATCCATTTGGTACGGTTGCCGATTCATTTGAACAGAAGTTAACGGATGTGGGCGATGCGTTTTGGCTCGTTCGTCCATTCGAAGTGAAATTTAGTTATGCAGGTGACTACAAAGTTCAATTCTATTTACAGATGGACAAAGATGATGATTATACGCTTTTTGCAGAGAAGACGATCGTTTCTGATTAATCTCTGAAGGCTAACCTAACTCACGACATACCGTGCAATGTGCCGATTCTAGATCGGGAAAACACATTGCACTTTTTTATTGTTTCGGGAATAATAGAATCAAAGGAGTGAGAAATATGGCATTTGATCCGGAAATGGAAGAACCCGAAGTATTACAATTTGAAGACGAAGAAGGCAGTATGATTGAAATGATCGTCATACAACGTTTTGAGGTTGAAGCGCAGACATATGTGCAAGTCCTTGATCGTTCATCTGAAGAAGGCGATATTTATGTATTCCGTCAAACGAATGAAGACGGAGAAACGAGTTTTGAACAAATTGAAGATGAAGATGAGTGGGTACGAGTCGTTGATGCGTTAGGGGAAACGGAAGATGTGTAAGAAGTCTTTGAATAGAAAAAGTTGCATCAACGGAAATTTCCGTTAATGCAACTTTTTTTGTCATTCTGTCGTGTTCGCATCATTCAAACCATAATTCCCAGGATAAAGATCAGGGAAAAATCCTGCATCTGGATTTTTGGCTAATTCCATACTTTTAATTTGACCGTTTGGATCGACGGTAAGGGTTGCGTCAATTATTGACCAAAGCTTAAAAAGACAAGTGTCACTTTCTTTACCTGCTAATTGATCTTTGTAACAAGCAATCATTTCTTTTATTTCTGACTTTCCTTTGAAGAATAGAAAGTTGCTTATGGTTTGTTTTGCATCGTCAAACATACCATATTTGACTTCGTACATGCGCTTGTTGTCAACTGACATTGGAGCGATGTTTAAATACTCTCCAATTAAAACAATTTGCGTATCTTTCAGTTCGGTTGGAGGTGTGTAAGAAGCAGCAGTAACTTTGTGATTAAACGTTTTGTCATCTGGTGTAATTGTTACCCAGATTTTTTGACCGATTAATGGTGGTTTTTCCAATAACGCAGAAGGAATATCAGATATCAAGTTTCCATGAACAACTGGTTTCATAAAAATATGAAATTCACCATTTGGTAATGGACCCATCGTTCCCCCTGAATTATTGATTTGAACGACCATTTTGTGTTCTTTTGCGTTCACGTTTGCCAAATGAACAATTGGAACAGGTTGCTTTTTCACTTCCAATGCTTCGTCATTGTTTCCAAACAGGGACTGATAAGCAAATAAACCGAGCAAAATGGCAAAAACGAATCCTACGATTCCCCAAATCCACTTACGCATTCATGTCACTCCCTAAGCTTCGTCTTTTATTGTGTATTGTTGTGGCTACTCTTTACTATAAAACAGATCGAATGTTCTGTAAATAAAAAATCAAAAAGAACCTTTCCGTTTTTTTGGAATAGGTTCTTTTGGCATTTGGATTGCTACTTTCTTGGATTGTAGAACATGGTACGTCCATTAAATAATTTTAATTCAGCCTGCCATGTTTTGGCTAAGTATTTGCATAATTCATTGCCTTTTGCTTTGTCGCCATGCGTGCAATCATCGGGAAGGACCACTTGTACAAATTCCTTTTTGATTTCGTTGGCTTCTTCAACGCCAACACCAAAAACGATATGTTTGTACAGCTTATTCGTGCCCTTCAAGTAGAACCACAATTGTTCCTGACCTGACTTCGCTTCGATGGAATACGGAAAACCCGCATCGGTATATTCCCAATCCAATTGTTGGCCAGTCATCGTCATTTGTTCACGGTAGTGAACGAGTTGTTGTTTCAATTCTTCTAAGGTAATGGTGCGACGTGCAGAACCATCTACCAATTTGATGTAGGCACTTTGTGGCATCGTTTCACTCTCCATTCGCTATAAGAATATCATTTGCAGGTGTCGAATGACAACTGTGAAAGGGGTGTGCATCATGGATTTTTTATCTCGATTATCCGGATACCGTCAGCAGGAGGAACAACTGAAGTGGGAAGGCACGTTTGTCGATTACTTAGATTTGATTAGAATGAGACCTGAAATCGCTGGACTTGCGCATGATCGCATCTTTCGCATGATCAAAAATGCGGGAGTCATTGAGCATGGGCAAACGAAACGGGATTATTCTTTTTTCACGAGTGAATTATTCGGACTTGAAGATGCGATTCAAACACTTGTCGAAGAATATTTTCAACCGGCTGCGCAGCGTTTGGATGTTCGTAAGCGCTTGCTTCTTTTGATGGGTCCTGTTAGCGGCGGGAAATCAACGATCTTAACTCTTTTGAAACATGGGATCGAACAGTATTCGAAAACCGAAGAAGGTGCAACCTATGCGATTCAAGGCTGTCCAATGCATGAAGAACCTTTGCATTTGATTCCAATTGAACTTCGAGATGAATTCTTTAAAGAATTCGGCGTGAAAATCGAGGGGAATTTGTGTCCCGTTTGTCGCATGCGCCTACAGTCGGAATATGGCGGTCACATTGAGCAAGTTCGCGTGGAACGCGTTTTATTTTCCGAGGCGAATCGGGTTGGGGTCGGTACATTTGCACCGTCTGATCCGAAATCTCAGGATATTGCCGATTTGACGGGTTCGATCGATTTTTCCACAATTGCATTATATGGTTCAGAATCGGATCCGCGCGCCTATCGATTTGATGGCGAATTGAATAAGGCGAATCGCGGGTTGATGGAGTTTCAGGAAATGCTCAAATGTGACGAAAAGTTCTTGTGGAATTTATTATCACTTACGCAGGAAGGGAATTTCAAGGCAGGGCGTTTTGCACTCATCTCAGCGGATGAATTAATTGTCGCGCATACGAATGAGACAGAATACCGTTCGTTTATATCAAACAAGAAAAACGAGGCGCTACACTCACGGATGATCGTGATGAAAATTCCGTACAATCTTAAAGTGTCGCAAGAAGAACGGATTTATCAAAAATTAATTGATCAGTCAGATATTCACGGGGTGCATATTTCACCAAATGCGCTTTGGACATCGGCGGTGTTTACGATTTTGTCTCGAATTCATGCACCGAAAAAAGCCGGCGTTGATCTCATTAAGAAAATGTATCTTTATGAAGGCGCGCAAGTGGAAGGTGTTAAGTCGAGCGATGTTGACGAGTTAAAACGTGAGTTTTCGGATGAAGGGATGTTCGGTGTCGATCCGCGTTATGTGATCAACCGCATTTCTAGTGTGCTGATCAAACATAATAAATCGTGTATTAATGCATTGGATATTCTGAAGGGCCTCAAAGAAGGCTTGGATCAGCATGCGTCGATTGCCAAAGATGAAAAAGAACGTTTGCTTCAACTGATTACCCTCGCTCGTCAAGAGTATGATTTAAAAGCCAAAAATGAAGTGCAACGCGCATTCGTGTTTTCTTTCGAGGAGTCGGCACATTCGCTACTCAATAATTATTTGGATAATGTTGAAGCATACTGC
>CANHGK010000025.1 GCA_947460235.1 Paenibacillaceae bacterium
ATATCTAATACTGAATATCTAATACTGAATATCTAATACTGAATATCTAATACTGAATATCTAATACTGAATATCTAATACTGAATATCTAATACTGAATATCTAATACTGAATATCTAATACTTCTAAAATTCTATTGAATTTGGAAACTAATAAGAAACAGAGTATATAATATTTAATATTATATATATGATATTATATTTCTAAAGCGTGAGTTGGTAACCATTGAAGTTAATTGATATTTATCACAGAAAATAAGATGATGTATTCGGAAACAAAAAAAACGGATGAGTGAGGTTCTTACAATGAAAGTAGATCATCTATTATTTGATTATAATGGTACGTTGGCAGAATCAAAACCGCTTGCGATCGCGATTTTTAACGAATTGGCAGGGATATACGGTTTCAATCCGATGAAACCTGAAGATATCGATTATTTAAGTACGCTGAGTATTATGGAAAGAGCAAAATTACTAAAAGTACCGATCTATAAGTTTCCGAAGCTTAGAAGCGAATATAAGCTCATATACAAGCGTTTATTACCATCACTGCGCGTGGCACCGGGTGTTGATGAGATGTTGCGAGAGGCAAAACTACAGGGGTATAAATTGATCATTGTATCATCGCATAATGCAGAAAATATCCATTACTTTTTGAAGAACAACAATATTGATTTTTTTGATTCGGTTCATTCAGCATCAGATTGGTTTGGTAAGCATCAAACAATCAATTCTTTTGCGCGTTCGTCCGGCGTGAATAAAAATCAAATGTTGTACTTTGGGGATGAAATTCGAGATGTTAAAGCATGTCAAAAAGCTGGCGTAAAAATGGTGGCTGTCGGCTGGGGTTATGATGCATTGTCACGTATGAAAGAAGAAAAGGTCGACTTTTTAATAGGAAAGCCCTCGGAAGTTATGGACATATTAAAGCGATTATCGTAAAAGGGGAATTCCTCAATGTTACAAGTTTTTATGTTTTTGATGTTTATAACAAATTTAATTGCTTCGTTTATGCTCTACTTTTCTGATCGAAGAAATTTACCAAACCGATGGGCTGCGTTATTTGTGTTAGGAGCAAGTATAGGTGCGTTAGGGTATGTGATCAAAGATACGGTGATTCCATGGACGATGGAGTCACAACTAATAAATGAATTTTTAGATTCGATATGGATTGTTCAAAAAATGATGTTAGTAGGATCTAACTATCTATGTCCGTTTGGTATGCTTTTATTTTCACTTACATATGCGCAGTGGATAAATACTAAGAAAAAACACCGTACGACAATTGCCATATTGCTCATTCCAATTATGGCGATGGCTTATAATACTTCATTTGAAAAGGCAGAACCATTTTCGTTTGTATGGTTATTTACTTGGGCAGGACCATATTTTTTTGGTGCTTGTATCATCTTAATCATTTCATATTGGAAAGAAACAAATTTAAATCAAAAACGAAATCGAAGAAATATGGCGATTATTTTGATTCCGCCAACAATTGCGACATTGCTGTTAAATAATATTTTGCGCATTTTTTATGGTGAATTAGAGTTGTTTCGGTACCTTCCGGTTTTTGCAGTAATCGCATTTGTAGTTTACGGAATATTTTTATATCTGGATGGTGTATTGGGGATACGGATTCGCATCGAAAGGCAAACGATTTCGAATCAATTAAAAGCAATCTCAATGAGTTCATCGATGTTGAATCATGCCATACGAAATCGGTTAGCCATTATGGATTTAAGTCTTGAACATATTCATTCGGAGTCAATTCAAAACAAATGTTCAAGCATTGAACAATATGCAGATGTTGCAATGACGGAATTAAAGCAGATGTTAGCAATGATTGAACGGATTCAAAAGCAATTAAATGATGTGACCGTAGAATTAAAACCAATTCGGATAATAGAATTAATCAATTATGTCGTTGACGGATTCATGAAATTGCCGGGATCAAATAAAATAGTTGTGCATTATGAGTATTCAATTGACCCGATTATTTTGTGTGATCAAGTACATATTTCTGAGACGTTATTAAATTTAATGAAAAATGCTTCGGAAGCAATGGGGCCGAATGGCGGATCAATCCGAATATCAATGAACATAGAACGCAAACAATTAGTAATAAAGGTTTCTGATAATGGACCAGGAATTCGGGAGGAAGATGTTTCGAAGTTGTTTGAACCATTTTTCTCAACAAAGAAAAGAAATGCGAACTTTGGATTAGGGTTAACGTATTGCTACTTAGTGGTACAAGCTCATCGAGGAAAATTGGAGGTAGAAAGTGAGCTAGGAACGGGGACGACATTTAGCATTCGTTTCACACAAAAGTTGAATTTGAATGATGACAGGATACGTTCAATCGAAAGCGAAAGGGGAGTTGGTCAAGTTGGCATCAATTAAGCTCATCATTTGTGATGACGATGATTTGTTTCGAGAATTATTGGCAGATTTTTTGAAGCGTGATCAAGAACTTGAGATTGTCGGCATGGCCAACTCTCCAATAAGCTTGAATGAATGCTTAAATACAACGGAAGCAGATGTATTGTTACTCGATATTAATTTAACGAATAGTAATTATGACGGCATCGAGATTGCATGGGATTTGCATCGCAAAAACACATCAATGAAAATCATTGCATTGTCTTCATTGAATCAGGAAGAAGTAGTGACACACGCACTCACATTTGGCCATGTGACAAACTATGTCGTGAAAGAACATTTTCGTGACCTTCCGCAAGCGATCCGTGATGCAGTTGCCGGAAAAGCCAATCTCCACTATTCATCAAGTACAAAACTAGTGAATCATTTGATGAAGTCACAAGTAGAACAAATACAGCAGCGATTTTCAGAATTGCAATTGGACATCTTAAAATGCTTAGAAAAAGGCTTAACACGAGGGGAAATAGCAGAAAAGTTGTTTCATACGGAAGCAAATATCCACAAGGAAATTTGCAAAATATCGAAGTGTTTGAAAGGGACATTTCCATACTTGGAGCATTGGCATTTGAAACGAGTGGATACAGAAGAATTGATCGAATTGGCTAAACGAGTTGGGGTAATTGTCTAGATTATGATAAAAATTAATAATATTGACATTGTTTGATTTCCATATTATTCTTAAATAGGTTCTAGCACAACCAGAGACTATCGGTAGTTATAATAAGGCCTTGTGCCGCCAAGTATCCCCTCCTTGCTTATGCAGGGAGGGTATCTTGTTTTAAAGGCGAATTAAGATATTATGAATATTATTCCAGTAAATTAGGGGGCAGTCCAACATGGGTTATCGATTTGGTATGGATATTGGAATTGCTAGTTGTGGTTGGTCTGTAGTTGATATAGATAATGGACGAATTGTGGATATGGGTGTGCGTATTTTCGAGAAAGCAGAAAATCCTAAAACGGGAGAATCATTAAACTTGCCGCGCCGTACAGCAAGGGGACAACGACGACGCCTGAGAAGAAGGTCGTATCGGATTGAAGATATAAGAGATCTATTCGTCGAGCAAGGAATGTTCAGTTCAACGGAAGATTTGTTAGATGAATTGTCTATGGTTAGAGAATTCGATCATTCGGTTTGGGATTTGCGAGTTAAAGGGTTGGAACACAAGTTGACTGCAATCGAATGGGCACGTGTGCTAATTCGGATTGCAAAAAGACGTGGTTATCAATCGAATCGACGGTTGGAAGCAGGAGAAACAGAAGATACGAAAGCAGAAGAACGCGGTGTTGTATTACAAAAAATTCAATCACTTCGAATGCATCAAGAGCAAGGGTCATTTCGCACGATTGGTGAAACGTTAGCGAAGCATGAATCATATCAGGAATATAAAAGAAATCGACATGGCAAACATCGTTTTCATATTAATCGATCAATGTTAGTTGAAGAAGTAGATCTACTTTTTGAAGCACAGCGTCGAGATGGAAATCCATATGCAACCGAAGCGTTTCAACAGCAATATCGGAAATTAGCATTTGATCAACGTCCTTTTGCGACGAGAGAATTGTTGGAACGTAAAATCGGCTATTGTACGTTTGTAAAAACGGACAAGCGTTCTCCTAAATTTTCGAGAAGTAGTGAATTATTCGTGATGTTGCAAAAGATTAATCATTTGCGATTAATTGAAGCAGGAGCAGAACGTGGATTAACAGATGAAGAACGACAATTATTAATAGAACATGCACATGACCAAAAAGAATTGAAATACACAAGTGTTCGTCGTTTGTTGAAGCTGTCTGATACTCAAAAATTCAAAGGATTAACGTATGGCGGTATCTCGATTAAAAGCTTGAACGAGGCTGAGTCGGAAACAGAGAAAACGAAACCAGTTAAAAAAGCTAAAAATCCAGAAGATACGAGATTTGTTCAACTGAAATTTTATCATGTTGTAAAGGACGCGTTAGCTGAACATGCTCAATTAGATTGGGAAATGTTGTTGCAAGATCGAAAAAGTTTTGATCAATTAGGCGATGTCCTTACCTTGTGTAAAAACGAATATGAAATGGAACGTGACTTGAATATATTAGGATTGTCTGAGCAAGCGAAACAGGCTTGTGTGGGGTTGAGTTTCTCAGGTTATGGACATCTATCGAATGCTGCTTACGATCGAATTATACCTTTTCTTGAAGAAGGACTGACATATGATAAGGCTTGTGAAGCTGCAGGTTTTGATTTTAGGGATCAAACGCATGAAAAACAAAAATTCTTAAAAGTAATTGATCCCGAAGAAATTCGTAATCCAGTTGTGTTACGCGCTTTGACTCAATCCCGGAAAGTAATTAATGCAATGATTCGTGAATATGGTACGCCAGGGGCAGTGCATATTGAGGTTGCGCGTGAAATGTCCAAGCCTTATGAGGAACGAAAGAATATTAAGAAAATGATCGAATCGAATCGTGCCGAGAAAGATAAGGTCGTAGAGTTCATGAAAAAGGAATTTCCGATGTTTCGTAATCGAGATCCTAAAGCGTTTGATGTGCTCAAATATAAATTGTACCGTGAACAACATGGAAAATGTTTATACTCTGGGTTAGCGATAGATCTAAATCGTATTTTTGGAGAAGATGGTTACGTAGAAGTAGATCATATCTTACCTATGAGTCGAACAATGGATGATTCTTATATGAATAAGGTACTTGTATTGCAAAAAGAAAATCGAAATAAACGCAATCAAACACCATTCGAATGGTTCGGCCGAGATGCGAAACGGTGGGCTGAATTTGAAGCAATCATAAAAGTAGTTCCCTACAAAAAGCAATTAAATCTATTACGTAAATCGCTGGGCGAGGAACAGACAAAAGATTTTATGAGCCGGAATTTAAATGATACTCGCTATATCGCAAGGTTTTTTAGCAAATTTGTTCGCGATCATTTGATTATTGAGAGTGGAAAAGTTGTATGCGTGAACGGTCAACTTACCGCATTTTTACGAACACGATTTGGGTTAGGTAATTTGAAGGATCGTTCAGAAGATATTCATCATGCTGTGGATGCGGTGATGATTGCCATTGCCAATGAAGCGATGATGAAACGTGCATCCGAGTTTCATAAACGGAAAGAATTGTACGGAGTGAAAGCGGGCGATCATTTTGTGGACCGAGAAACTGGAGAGATTCTGGATGATCGGTATTGCCATGTCGATCGTGACGAGAAATTCCCACTTCCTTGGAACGATTTTCGTTTTGAAGTGTTGTGCCGGTTAGGAATTGATCCGCATGAAAAGCGATCGGATCTTCCAGATGAATCCGATTTGCGACGCATTCATGATCCAAAAGAACTTCTTGAGAAATATAGCTTAAATGCATATGTTGGGTTGACTGAAAAAGAGTGGAGATGGGTCCGTCCAATGTTCGTCTCACGTGCACCGCGCCGAAATGTGACGGGAAAAGCACATCAGGATACGATCAAAGGACTACGTACATTAGAAGAAGTTGAAGTGAAAGTGAAAAAGACATCTCTTGCATCGCTTGTTGGAAACTCCAAAAAAACGATGGGGCGAGACGAAGTCGATAAAATAATTAACACGATCTTCGGTGAGGATCCGAATATGAAAAAAGCAGTTCGCGATTGGTTGCTGTATACACCAAATCTACAAGAAGCAATTAAGAATGAGGATTTCCCTAGAAAGACTGCCAAAAATGGATTGGGACCAATGATTCGTAGCGTGAAAATTATTGAATCATCCTTGTCCGGCGTCCGATTAAATGGCGGAAAAGCAATTGCCGAAAATGATGCAATGGTACGGATTGATATTTTCGAAAAAGCAGGAAAGTATTATGCAGTGCCTATCTATGTTGCGGATACAGTAAAGATAGAGTTGCCTAATCGGGCGGCGCTTGCTCATAAACCAGAAACAGAATGGGATATCATGGATGAAAATTATAGGTTTTGTTTTACCTTATATCCGAATGATTTGGTTAAATTAGAAGTTCGAGGAAGTAAATATTTTGGTTATTTTGGTGGCTTTGATCGGTCGACAGCATTGTTGGAAATTCTTTCACATGATCGTAGTGGTGGTAAAGACGGAAAGTATAGGGGATTAGGGTTTAAACTTGGCGTTATTAAATTTCAAAAATATGTGATTGATCCAATTGGTTATTACTATCCGGTAAAAGGGGAAAAGCGTCTTGGCTTTTCGCAGTGTTAGAATTAGTAATCCAACCGACCTAAGTGTGCAAAATCAGCAATTGATGATTAAACAAAATGGAGAGATTATTAAAGTTCCTCTGGAAGATATTGCAACGATTACGCTGGAAGATCCAGCGATTCGACTAAGTGTTCACGTATTGCGAGAAGCATCAATTCGGGGGATTATGGTGATTGTGTGCGATGAACAACATATGCCATCAGGAATTCTGACTCCTTTTATGAATCATTCTCGTCAGTTACAAGTCATGCAATTGCAATTAGGTTTATCTAAGCCTTTTCTAAAACGAATCTGGCAAAAAATTATTCGTCGTAAAATTGAAAATCAAGCGAGATGTTGTGAACTGTTGGGTGAAACCGACGCAGCAACAGAATTGAGAACGATAATGGATGCAGTTGGTTCTGGTGATCCCACGAACCGAGAAGCTGTTGCGGCCAGAATTCATTTCATCGCTGTATTCGATTCGAAATTTCGAAGGCGAAACCCAACTGATTGGCGCAATGCTGCGCTTAATTATGGATATGCAATTTTGCGAGCGGGTATTGCACGCGTTGTGACGGAATATGGTTTCCTGCCTGCGTGGGGAATTGAACATGAGAGTGAATTAAATCCATTTAATTTGGTAGATGATTTTCTCGAACCTTATCGACCGATTGTCGACTTATTTGTGGTAAAATGGGAAGAACAGGATGAGTCGGGACATCATCTTACACCTCCACTCAAGTCTGGTTTAACCGGCTTGTTGCACAGTTCAATTCGAATGAACGGGGAGGAATGTAGCGTGTTACATTCAATGGATTTGATGTTGAAAAGTTATGTAGGTGCGTGTCGGGCAGAAGATGTTAGGCAACTGGTATTGCCTGAATTGATTCCCATCAAACGGCACAGTTATGAGTAATCAATTTATGAGACTCATGGTCTTCTTTGATTTGCCGGTGGTCACTAAAGCAGAACGAAGGATTTATTCAAGATTTCGGAAGTTTTTAATTGCGGACGGGTACGACATGTTACAGTTTTCTGTATATAGCCGAATTTGTAATGGAAGTGATGCATTGGACAAACATATGCGGAGATTAATGTCTAATTTACCTCCTAGAGGTTCCGTTCGTGCAATGCGCGTCACTGAAAAACAATATACGATGATGAAGATTTTGGTCGGAGCTCCAACGTTACATGAAGCGAAAGTGAACCATCAACTCGTATTGGATTTTTGAGAAATGAATAAAACATTCGTAAATACTAATTTCAAAATACATTTTTAAAAAAAGAAAAACCCTCGAAACCCGCGTTAATAGCGAAGGGATCGAGGGTTTTTGGTTTGTCCATTTTAGCACAACCAGAGATCACCGGGAGTTATAACAAAATTATATTCGTTTAATAAGCGAATTTAATTTTAGCACAACCAGAGATCACCGGGAGTTATAACTTTTGTTTCGCTTTATTGTTGTTTGGCTTTATTTTAGCACAACCAGAGATCACCGGGAGTTATAACAATAATAAAGAAAACAGGCGACAGCCCAAAATTTTAGCACAACCAGAGATCACCGGGAGTTATAACTAAATCGACCGGAATATAAATTGCCATTTTATTTTAGCACAACCAGAGATCACCGGGAGTTATAACTTTCACAATGCACGATACTTTTTTAGAGGTGATTTTAGCACAACCAGAGATCACCGGGAGTTATAACTCCACCTCTACTCTCATACGTCTTAACTACATTTTAGCACAACCAGAGATCACCGGGAGTTATAACCGGAGCTTACGTTGGGGGTGGCAAGCAGTTATTTTAGCACAACCAGAGATCACCGGGAGTTATAACTGAAACCATTCAAAGTGGTAAGCCTATTAAATTTTAGCACAACCAGAGATCACCGGGAGTTATAACATAACAACCGTTCTAGGCTCGAACCTGCTTATTTTAGCACAACCAGAGATCACCGGGAGTTATAACTCAGATTCGATCACCTTCACCATTTCGATGATTTTAGCACAACCAGAGATCACCGGGAGTTATAACGAATCGACTTTCGCATTAAGCTGCACCTTAATTTTAGCACAACCAGAGATCACCGGGAGTTATAACTGTTGGTTGTTGCGTCCTTTTTAATCTTTTGATTTTAGCACAACCAGAGATCACCGGGAGTTATAACCACTATAAATGCCATCAGATGCTAATGTTTATTTTAGCACAACCAGAGATCACCGGGAGTTATAACGCTGCCGTAGCAGTAACCGTAATTGACGTTATTTTAGCACAACCAGAGATCACCGGGAGTTATAACTCTTAAGGGTGAGTTAAGGGTAGCTACTGTATTTTAGCACAACCAGAGATCACCGGGAGTTATAACCAGTGTATACGCGTTATTCGATAAGTTATCAATTTTAGCACAACCAGAGATCACCGGGAGTTATAACAATGCGTTTGCAGGGTCTGTTTTGCGTTTTGATTTTAGCACAACCAGAGATCACCGGGAGTTATAACATATCGATACTGCACTGACTTCTCCTGAGTATTTTAGCACAACCAGAGATCACCGGGAGTTATAACAACAGGCAACGCACTTGCTATCAATGCAGAATTTTAGCACAACCAGAGATCACCGGGAGTTATAACCCGTTTCGTTGTAGGCTCAACCTGCACTCTATTTTAGCACAACCAGAGATCACCGGGAGTTATAACCATTGCCGCGGCTTTCTGCATCTTTCAAAAATTTTAGCACAACCAGAGATCACCGGGAGTTATAACGAGCCTCAAAGATGAACTCGCGGCATGGGAATTTTAGCACAACCAGAGATCACCGGGAGTTATAACGATGTTTTACGTTTATACTTTACTATAGGAATTTTAGCACAACCAGAGATCACCGGGAGTTATAACTCCAGGAAGCAGCTACTCTATGGGGATTGTATTTTAGCACAACCAGAGATCACCGGGAGTTATAACTCGCCTTCATATTGTATAAAAAATTCTACTGATTTTAGCACAACCAGAGATCACCGGGAGTTATAACATCACCAATCAGAATTACATCATCAGCAATATTTTAGCACAACCAGAGATCACCGGGAGTTATAACTTGTCAACTTCAGTATATCCATTGCCCTCTATTTTAGCACAACCAGAGATCACCGGGAGTTATAACTATGAATGGTATCGAGTGTAATTGTCAATTCAAAACTGCACCAAATCGCAGCTGAAAAGTGTACCAATTTCATTCAATCGTTATTATTAATATGACTGTCTATGTTTGACGTGTCCAATTTAAAATCTAACATCAGATATCATAACTGAGAGAGGTAATAAGCATAATCCAACGGTCTACTATAAATTAGTTTTTTGCTTTTAAAATTTTTCATGTCATCGTACATACTTTTTTGAGGTTTTCCGTTCAGTTCAATAATCTGTAGCTTACTATCTTTGTCAATGACAAAATCCACACTCAATTCTCCCAATAAACCCATATGAATTTCTGCTTCTTTTGCGGCGTTTACACTTACATCGTGAAGTGATTGAAGTATGTCATTCACTTTTTCCTGCGAAAATAATCGGGGAAGAACCTCAACTACATCATAAATATGTTCACACATACTTGTGTTAAAGTACCGTTTGTGAGCCACTCTACATGCTATTGTGGGAATCGCCCATTCGCCCGTAATCCCCTTTTGCACAAGGACCCGGAAATCAAAATACTGATGTTCAAGTTGACTCATTGGGATCCCTTGCTGGACCATGTATGTCTTTGGTCCGAGAAGTTCATCCAATTTTTTCTGAATGCTTTCATTTTTTCTACAAATATATCTTGGAGCTAAGCTGTGTAAAGAAATGTGTATCTCATCATTATCCATTAATTCAACCCGATATACAGACGCTCCTTTGTTTCCATAAATAGGCTTTATATAGACGAGTTTATAGAATTTTAATAGGTTGGAAATGTTCACTTCATGATATAGAAATGTGTTCGGTACATATGGCTTTAGATTGGATTGAACTAGTATGTTATAGAGATCCCATTTGTTAAAAGAATTGATAGAGTTGAAGCATTTATTACTTCCTATTACCGCTTCAAGACGTTGAATGGTGATAGGCTTTTTGTTATAACATCGGTTGTAGACGGTATGAGGAAAAGGGAACGAACTTTGTATCCATTTTCCTTTTTTTAAGCTAAGTCCAATAATTCCTTGTTTATTCCAGAGTATATCTGTTGGAGTAAAGGCGAAAAGTTTCAAGTTTAGATTCTGATAACGATGACTAAGATCCAATATTCCTTTTCTATTACCCCTATTACTTACCATAATACCTATCAATGGGCGCTCGTCCATTCTTATCACTCCCTAGTCATCGATCCTAAAATTATATTATGCGAACGCAGTTAACATGGCATGGGACAAACACATAGTAGATCTGAAATGAAATAATTTTGGGTTTCATTTCCACAATTTTGTTTTGGTAGGCATATACTGTGTCAATCTGATTTGACTCTTAATATGATGAACTAGACTGATTACAGGGAGATGAGATTCATATGGGAAAATGTAATTGCCCTCCAGGACCTCCTGGACCTGAAGGTCCTGAAGGACCACAGGGAGAACCGGGACCACAAGGACCACAAGGAGCGCAGGGAGCACAAGGAGCACAAGGAGCACAAGGAGCACAAGGAGCACAAGGAGCACAAGGAGCACAAGGGGCACAAGGAGCACAAGGGGCACAAGGGGCACAAGGAGCACAAGGAGCACAAGGAGAACCGGGACCACAGGGAGAACCGGGACCACAAGGAGCGCAGGGAGCACAAGGAGCACAAGGAGCACAAGGAGAACCGGGACCACAGGGAGAACCGGGACCACAAGGAGCGCAAGGAGCGCAAGGAGCGCAAGGAGCGCAAGGAGCACAAGGAGCACAAGGCGCACAAGGCGCACAAGGAGAACCGGGACCACAAGGAGAACCAGGACCACAAGGAGAACCAGGACCACAAGGAGTACAAGGAGCACAAGGGGCACAAGGCGCACAAGGCGCACAAGGGGCACAAGGGGCACAAGGAGCGCAAGGAGCGCAAGGAGCGCAAGGACCACAAGGACCGCAAGGAGAACCGGGAGCAGCAGGAGGGTTAATTCCATTTTCAACGGGAATCATTCTCAGTGGTGCTAGCGTCGTATCTGCTGCTCCAATTTTAATGGGATTTGGTAATCATACGGTTGAAGTTATTAACGGGTCTGGTGAATCAACGATGCCACCAGAAGCAGGTGGTTTTGCTTTCCCAATTCCCTTTGCAGGAACTGTTCAAAATTTACAAATAAGCGCAGATTTACTGGTTGCTTCAGTGGCATCTATAAATGTGACTGCTCTAGTATATGATTTTACAGTTTTCGTCGCACCTTCAGTTCCTAATAATGGGATTAGTCATCTTTCTTCACTTTACTTAACAACTCCGCTGACTAGCTCGCTTACTTTTGGAGGTCCTGGTAATACAATTACTGCCGGTACTTTCAATACAGCAACCAATATAAATGTCGGATCATTAACAGTCGCAGCGGGTGATCGTATTGGTATTCGTATAAGGACGCGTGTTGCGTCTGATCCCTCATCAGCTGATATCACCCAACTCTCATTTAGTGCTAGTCTGTCTTATACGCCTGCTTAAAAATAGCGTAGCCCTAAAAAAGGGCTTCTTAAATCATCAACTTCTAAAGAACCGTTTATTTTGTGAGAAGGTGAGAAGGATCTGTCGCGGCAGAGGCAGATCCTTTTTTGTATTGCGCGCCCAGAGGCGCGCATCTTCTTGCCGGTGAAAGTCCGGTCACAGGAGGGGCCAAGCCCCTGTGTAGCTAGGATACCTACGTATGGCGAAATCTGTGTGTAGAAGCGTATCGACAAAAGTACTGTTCGGAGAGCAGGCGAGCAATTCATCAGGTCGTAACATGAAGTGAATCCTGCCGCGTCGTCAAAAAGGCCTTGCAAAAGGGAAAAGAGGAAGTCGAGCCTTGAGTACATGGGCGAAGACCAAGGAAGTTGCTTAGAACTTGGATCGGCAACGAAGAAACCTCCGGCGTAAGGGGAACGACATGATGGAACAGAAGATGCAGCGAACTGGGGAGACCCTCCCCTGCACGATGAACAACATCGTAAAACGAACCGCTATAAGTCGAAGTGACGAAGTGCGGGTTTGGTAGGAAGGGAGTCAGAGGGGTGCATAGTACCGAAGAGCGCAGGACAACACAACCTGCGGGAGGGAAGGCGCCCTGCTTTGTTCACGTTTTTCGAGGAGGTAAGCACCGTGAATGCCGAACGGCTAACGACACCAACAGAAAAAGTGCAAGAACTTCAAGAGAAACTAGGTCATGCGGCCAAGGAAAACAAGAAGCGAAGATTTCACGCCCTGTATGACAAAGTGTACCGGATGGATGTGCTCAGAGAAGCGTGGCGGCGGGTGAAGAAAAACGGTGGTGCGGCAGGTGTCGATAGAATCACAATCAAAGACATCGAAGAACAAGGAGAAACGCTGTTCTTACTAAAATGCCAACACATGCTCCGTGAAGGGAAATACCGCCCCAGTCCAGTTCGGAGACAATATATTCCGAAGAAGGACGGAAAGCAACGACCACTCGGGATACCGACGGTACAGGACCGAGTCATACAAATGGCGACCAAGCTCGTGATTGAACCGATCTTTGAGGCAGATTTTCAAGACACATCGTTTGGCTTCCGACCAAAACGAGACGCGAAACAAGCGCTTGATCGCGTCCGAAAAGCATGCAACCGAAAAGGGAATTGGGTGATCGACGTCGACATCCAAGGCTACTTCGACAACATCAACCAAGAGAAGTTGATGAAACTGGTGGAAATGCGAATCAGTGATCGACGAATCCTGAAATTGATCCGGAAGTGGTTAACGGTAGGCGTGATGGAGGAAGGAAGCGTCAAACGATCGGATGTGGGAACCCCTCAGGGAGGGGTCATCTCACCTTTGTTGGCGAACATTTATCTGAATTACTTTGATGTACTCTGGGATACGTATGGGGAACTGACGAGATACGCGGACGATTTCGTGGTGGTCTGTAAAACAAAAGCAGATGCAGATCGAGCATTTGAAGTGATCAGAACGATCATGGAAAGATTGGAACTCACGCTTCACCCAACCAAAACCCGAATCGTAGGATTATGGACAGGAGAAGAAGGATTTGATTTCCTTGGGCTACACCATCGGAAGACAAAAGCGGAAAACTCGCAGGGGAAACTGTACTTCACAACCCAACAATGGATCGGTAAGAAAGCTGAACAAACGATCCGCGATGAAGTCAAAGAACGACTCGCCCCGCCAAGCATGCGATTTCTGTCATTCGAAGACCATATAAGATGGTTGAATGAACGAATCCCGGGTTGGAGGAACTACTACCATACACCGTATGGACTGAAGAAATTGGCAAAGTTGGACTGGTACGTACATCAACGGATGACGAAGTGGTATGCGAAGAAGAGACAACGAAGTAGATGGATGGGTTCATCAAGAGAAGTGAAAAGGATTTCTAAACAACTTGGATTAAAGACGCTATTGTGATCTGCATGCACATGAATGACGAACATCGGAAAGCCGTATGAGGGAAAACCTCACGTACGGTTTGATGAGGAGGGGCAGGAAAACTCCTGCCCTTTACTCTATTACTACTCCTCAGCAAGTACTTGTCGAGAATACAGTCATCCTTTTCAAGGGTTAGCATGAAAACTCAAATAGTATTTGATAGTTGTTTTAGAAATACATTTTTTACTAATATCCGCTAAACCAACGAGGAAATAAAGTTCAGCAAAACTTATCACGAGACTAATTTTATGGCTTATTATTTATGTTCAAACGTAAACCTCAAATATTGCAAACATATTCGTAATTACACAAACGTGGGATAATCATATCAACTTGATTTGTGAGAAGGGCAACGATGAAATCAAACAATAGTTGGCGGTTATTATAAATACATAAAAAATATATGAAGGCGTTAAAAAATGATCGAATATGATTTTGTGAAAATAAAAAAACAAACGCCTAATAGCGTTTGTTTAGATGTAAACTTTTTTTATCGATCATCATTGTTTAATATTCAAGAATCTATAGCATTTAGTATGCAATATTTTTATTTTTTGACAACACAAGTTCCCATACCGCTTGAACCAGTAGTATAACTCCATACTTTGCAACTAGCGTTATAAATGGTAATTGAGCTTGTTGGTGCAGAATAATCTTTTAAAATTCCATTTGTTGTTCCAAGTTCCAAACTAGCAGCAAATGCGCTATTACTCATCATTACAAGTGCTGAAATTCCAATAATAATCATACTAATCTTTTTCATTACTAAATACACCATCCTTAATTTTCAATAATTCAATTTTATCATATCAATATTCACTGTAAAGACAGTTTGGAAAAATACACATATTTAACATAAATAGATAGCTAGAGAAGGTTCGACGATATTTTGGGATTGCGTTCAATCTTTTGTGCGATAATTCAAATCACGAAAATACGAGAGTAAAATTTACAGGTTAAAAATAAACGTAACAAATCGTATAAGGATAATTTTTCCGTATTACGTAACGAAGGTTATAAATGATTCGCTGCGATCATGTATTAATTGCTTTTGGTTGTTGTGACTTCAGATTTTACAGTTGTTCCATCGTCTTCATACGTAGTAACCGTGATTGTACGGTTTTTATTTTGATAATCCAACACATTTTGAGTTTTGGTAGTCATTAAATTATTTTCGAAGCTTGTACGCGTTGTTTCCTCGCCAATTGACGTCCGATTAAAAACGATTTCTTCGGTTAATATTCCTTTCGAATAACTCTCTTGAAGAGAATAATATGAACGAATGTCGTTCTTTTTAGCAATAGGCCCATAAAGTTCTTTTCTCAAATATTTCGTTGTTTTGCCATCGGGTTCAACATTTCTAAGCAGTTGATTGATTTGTATGCCATGTGAAAAAGTAATTTCTTGTTCACTAGATAATGTTCCATCCAATCTGAAGGTTTTTTCATGAGCAGTGCCATGTATTTCACTATTAATAATAACTTCTTTTGAATTCTTGATTGCGACGTATGGAGTATCGCTTTGAAACAGTACGAGACCCGCTTGTAGATGTGTTTCGCGTGAAATGCCCACGGGATAACCATTGTTCTTAGGGGTGCGGATAATTGTCTTTAAATCCCCTTGATAATCAGCATATGTGGATGTCCAAATACCATCCTCAACATTGTGATGTAAGGTAGTGGAAGTAGTTAATACAGCGCCAGATTCCATCCATTCAAGTTCTGTGTGTCGACCTTCGGCAAGTCCTTTGTCATAGTAAGTTTGTTCTAAACGACATGGATGTCCGTTTTGATCGTATGTAGCAATGGTTTCAAGTCCTTGTTTATGCTTTCCGAGCATCGTGCTTTTTGTAATCATTCGGAACCCATTTTGGATGATGGTACTTGTTTTTGTCGTCGTTTTTGTAGAAGGAGCTGCAATTGCAGTGCCGTCAAACAGTAATGTAACAATCAAAATTGTTGTTAATTTAGGTAAAATACGCATAATATCCCTCTGTTTTAGTCAAGTTTTCAAATCGAAATTTTATTATAATACCATATTCACCTCTCCCTGTATATACCCAATCTGTTGGGTATATTTTTTTTACCCTGATACAGTTAGCATTTGATCTGTAGAAGACATCTCCATATTGAATTACGAAGGGAGCAGAAAGATGAAGGAAATTCAAATGATTATTAAATCAATTCGTGAATCAAGAGGTATTTCGCAGGGTGAGCTGGCTAGGTTAACTGGAGTAAGTCAATCGGCAATTTCAGATATTGAAAATAACAAAAGAAATCCATCGTTACTCACGATTACGCTGATTGCTGAGGCACTACAATTACCGGTGGATGCATTAATGCAATCAAAGTTGGATGAGACGAAATGAATCAACCGTATGGTCGAACACGAACTTCTTTAATTGACGGCTGGGATTGGATCGTAATCGGTTGCGTTTACGTTTTTGTGGCATGGATCGTGTGGCACTGGGCCATGGTGAAAGTCATGTATGTTGATCGTTCGACCTTGGATATTCTGTGGGTACTTTTCGATCAACTGGATGAAAAGCCGTTTGAATTCACATGGAACGATTCCATTTGGAATCAGTTTTGGAGTGTGCAACTTCTGCTTGTTCCAGGTTATTTGATTGCGTGTCTGATGTATGTAACGAGACGTCCAAAACGAGATTATGCACGAATCGAATACGGATCAGCTGCGTGGGCATCCACAGAAGAAGTAAAAGCGTTTGCTGGGATGGAAGGGAAGATTGTACTGAGTCAGGATCTATTTTTGGATCCAGCTACTCGGCAAGTGAACTTGAACCAACTCGTCATTGGAGGATCTGGAGCTGGTAAATCAAGAAGCAAAATCATTCCGGATTTATTACAAGCGAATACAAGTTTTGTGGTGACAGATCCAAAGGGTGAATTATATCGCACGTGTGCGGGGGTGTTATTGGATCAGGGATATCAAATTCGCATGTTACATTTAATCGATCCTTCACTTTCCCATCGGTATAATCCGTTCCATTATTTGCGGGAGGATAAAGATGTTCTGATTCTTGTGGATACGATCATGAAGAATACGAGTGATCCGCGTAAAAGTGGGGGAGATGAGTTCTGGGTCAAATCCGAGACTGCGCTGTTGCAGGCGATTTTATATTACTTATGGCATGTGAGACCGCCTGAGGAACAACACTTGGCTGGTGTGCTAGCAATGGTTACATCGGCCCGTGTGGCAGAGGAGAGCTCAAAAGAATCGGATAATCCACTTGAGCGAGTCTTTGATGATTTATCAGCGATGGATGCAAGACATATTGCGGTTCGTTGCTACGATGTTTTCCGGCTTGCGACGGGGAAAACGGCGAAATCCATTTTGGTGTCGCTTGCGGTACGCTTATCAGTTTTTCAGACGGATGATATGGCAGCACTCACTGCAAGTGACGAAATGCAACTTGATCAAATCGGTGCAGAAAAAACAGCGATTTTCTTAATCCTTTCGGATTCGCACAGCGCGTTTCATGTCATTGCCGCGCTATTTTACTCGCAGATGTTTCAGTTCTTATTTTATGAGGCGGACCATCGTTATGGAGGGCAATTGCCAATCCCGGTTCAAGCGTTGCTTGATGAGTTTGCAAACATTGGTAAAATTCCTGATTTTGACCAGTTAATTGCAACGATGCGATCGCGCCGGGTGAGCGTGACGGTGGTTTTGCAATCACTATCGCAATTGAAAAATCGTTACCGAGATTCATGGGAAACAATCGTAGGATGTTGTGATTCGCTCATTTATTTGGGGACGCAGGACCAAGAAACAAGGCAGTACATCTCGCGGATGCTTGGGAAAACAACGATTATCGTAGACGGAAAAAGCAAAACACGTTCAAGCAGAAGTGCTTCGCGGAGTGAAAACGAACAGCGTATCTCCCGTGAATTGATGAGTGCGGACGAGCTGTTACGAATGGAACGGATCAATAGCATTGTTTTCGTAAGAGGATACCGGCCGTTTTGGACGAGAAAATTCGATGTGACCACGCATCCATGTTATTCATGTGTCCGAGTTCCAGATCCACTCATTCAGCGAAAGGGAACAGACATCCCGACTTTCCGTCCAGGTGATGTGGTTCACGATCGGAATGATCGGTCGTTAGATCAGGATCAATTGATTCAGCTAGTTCAATTGCAACAAGACGCGAAACATCAAATGGAATTGAGTGAACAACGGGCATTTCGCAAGAAATTGGATGAACGCGTGGAGGGTACGAAGTTGCATCCACTGACGATTCAAATGATCGACCCGCTTGGGGATGAGGATGAATCGATTGATGATCTGACACATGAGATTGAACGATTATTACAAAAATGAGACGAGGAATGAGCGATATGACAAAAAGTTGGGTAAAAGCAAAACAAGTTTGGTTCCATCCGAAAACACATCAATTCGTGATGTATAGTGTGACAATTATTGGTGCGGTGATTATTTTTACGGAACCTGTATATGCGGCTGGCGGTGCTACTGGGGCAACAGGAACAAAAATCGACCTACTCGCACAAACCATCGCTGGGTGGTCACAAAAGGTTGGCGGCGTGATTGCCTTCTTCGGCGGATTGCAAACGGCGATGGGGTTTAAGAACGATGATCCAGAAGTCAAAAACAAGGGGCTCAAAACCATCGCATCGGGCGGATTGGTGGCGGCCGTTGCGACTGGGTACGCAACATGGATCGACTAAGTGATTTGACGTTCTCTAAATACATATTCGCTTTTGTCGTAATGATCTCGATTTTTGGATGGGGCGGACAGCTTGCAAGTGCAGCTGGAATCGATCCCATCCGAGTTACGGCACTGAGTAGCGAAAAATGGTATTTCGAATGGGATGGTATCCCAACATCAAATTGGTACCGTGTTGTATTGAATGCACCGGGATGTTTTGGAATAACGACGAGTTATGACCGAAGTGCGATTTTTGCAAATGAGTTATCCGGAAAAACATCGGCGACGCTAACAGTGATCGGGATTCAGGTTTACGGTGTCGATGAGCAAGGGAACTATCAGTCACGGGAAGCGGGAAGAAAAACATTCACATTTAATCCTGAGCAAGAACTTTCGCCGGACGGGATGCTTGACGCACTGCAAAAGGGATTTGATCGCGTCGCCGTGACGACAACGAATTTGCCGCAATTATTTGCCGCAGATTTGAACGAATCGTTTCAGCGAATTCTATTTGAACTTTGGAAGACGATTACGATGTGGATGGGCATGATTCAGGAAAAAATGCAGCAAGACGACATCACGACCATCCCGATTGTCCAAGCAGTAGAGCAAGCGGTCAGGCCAATCGCTTATAGCTTACTCGCGTTATTCTTTGTGATGGAGTTTTCGACGAAGACGATTCGTTTTGAAACGTCGACGAACGAAGGAATCGCAAAAGTCATCTTACAACTTCTGTTCGCAAAATATATGACAGATAGCAGTTTGTTCATCATTCAACTGATTTTGGATGTGAATCACGAACTTGTGGATCTCATATTTCATGCAGGCAACGTAAAAAACATCAATGATCTGATTGCCTATCAGACGATTTTTACTCCAGATTCGATTGGGGTGATTCACGGGGTGATCGATAGCATGATTGCCGTCATTGGTTTATTGATCGCGTCACTTGTGATTGTCGTACTTTGGTTGCTGATTTACGCAATTATTTACATCCGAGTCATGGAACTATGTGTGATGACCGCAGTGTCTCCGCTGTTTTTTGCAACACTGGCCGGGGACGTAACGAATGATGTGTTCAAGGGATTTATCAAGTCACTGATTGGCTTGGCACTTCAAACGACGTTCATGTCGGTATCGATCGTATTTTTCTCGAACGGCCTTGTAAATATGATGACGTCAGGACAGTCAATGTTTCAAGGGGTCGGTGATTTTATGATTGGGATGCTAACACTTGCAATTTTCATCATCAAAACACCAAACGCATTACGTCAAGTGCTCGGCGGAGGCGGAGCGTCAGGAAGTTTGTCGTCACTTTTATTACTCGTTCGAAAATAAGGAGAAAAAAGATCATGTCACGAATGCTGATGACCGTTGTTTCCATCGTGTTGACGATGTTTTTGTTTGGTTGTGCTACGACTGCATCGCCTCATGTTCGTTCCGAAATGGTTCCGATGCCAACTTCGGAAGTGATACCTCCGGAAGAAGATTGTTATCGCGGAAAATCTTCTGATCAGTGGTGCATGCAAGTTACAGGCGTGTCAGATGGAAATTTGCTAAAAGGAATCATACATCAACCTGGACAAGCTGAATACGAAGGACGAATTGAGCTGCTTGGTGTAGGTGAAACGACTGATCAGGCCAAGGTCGTACTCGAAAAGCAGTTGGTTGGAAAAACAGTTTGGTTGAATTTTGATTCCAATATGACAAGTAGCGAAAATTTCGCAATTCCAGCATATGTGTTTGATCACGAGAACGAGATCAATATGGAATTGATTGAACAAGGTTACGCAAAAGTTACTAACGATTTTACGCAGTTAGATCATGAAGTTGGAATGCGCGAAGCGGAACATATGGCAAAGATGCAAAAGCTTGGCGGTTGGGGAGATGGGACATGGAAGTGAAAATTCCGAAAGACATTCGTACGTATCAGGAGAAAGTGTTTATGGGAATGTCGGTCCGTCAAACGATCAGCATGGTCCTTGCACTTGGGATCGACGTACCAATGTATTACGTGCTGACGGCACATGGGGTGGGCACTGAACTTGTTAGTTGGATTGTCATTGGATTTGGAATGGCCTTCTTGAGTATTGGTTTTTTCAGTTACAACGGAATGACGGTTGAGAAATTTATTATTCAATATATCAAAACACAGTTTTGGTGGCCAATGAGACGAACGTACCAAAGTGGTCACGCATGGGGAGGGGAATGGGATGAACTGGTTTCGAAGCGTGGCAACGAAAGAAAATAAATCGGTAACGATGCGATCGCGAAAATTGACGGTGCCCAAAACCGTACAAGCAACCATGCCATTTGAAACGTTGTTTTTGGGTGGTCTCATCCAAGTCGATCCGATGCGCTATGCGCGGATCGCTATGTTTCAAAACGTAAACTATACCTTGGCAAAAGTGGACGAGCAGTCATTTTTATTTTCGCAATATAGTGAGTGGTTGAATTCGCTCGATCAAGAAATTCATGTGCAACTTTTTTTGAGTACATATGCGATTGACCCAGAGACCGTGTGGGAGGCAATGGCTCCTTTGGAAGTGGACCCAAAATATGCGGAACTAGCCAGCGATTATGAACGAGTGATGCACGTTCAAGTGCAAGAGAGCCACCATCAAACATCCGAAAAGCGTTATTATGTCGTGATCAGTGTGGAGGCAAAAGATCCAGATCATGCCGATCAGCGACTGAGCCGTGTGATGCATGAATCCGAGGCTCATTTTCAAAAAATGGGGAGTAGTATGCGGCCCGTCGGTTCGGAGCAAGTCGTTCAGCTATTGTATGGGCTATACAATATGAAAGAAGAACATACGCAGCCCCTTCGCGGAAATGAAACTGCGATTGGTAGGGGCGCATCCGTGAAAGATAAGATTGCACCACCGAGTTTTAAGTTCAAGATCAATCATGTGCATGTTGGCGAGACCTTCGCGCGAACGCTGTTTGTTCGAGATTTTCCGAGTTCGCTGAACGATGCGATGATTGCAAGCTTGGTGGATTGTCCATTTACATTATCCGTTGCAATTCATATCCAACCGACGGATTCCGCCGATGCGATCCGTTTGATCAAGAAAAAGATCACGGGGATGGAGTCCAATAAATTGGATTACATTCGAAAAGGTGCACGAATCAGTCCGCACTACCAGTTTGTACCTTATGAGTTACAGACGGCCCTTGAAGAGGCACAACACTTGTTGAATCAGATCGTGAAAGAGAATAAGAAACTGTTTTTTGTGGGGATCTATTTAACTGTGTTTGCGGATTCACTCGATGAACTCGATGGTCGAACGAAAACCGTACAAAGCATTTGTCGTCGTTTTTTGACTCGGGCAGATGTGCTCACGCATCAGCAGGAAGATGGATTGGCAAGTGTGTTGCCCTTTGGAAAGGACAAAATCGGTAATACGCGTACGATGCTCACGGACAGCACGGCGATCTTTTTACCGTTCTCGACGCAAGATGTATTTCAGCCTGGTGGATTCTGTTACGGCCGAAATCGTGTGTCCGGTAGCTTGATTGTTTTTAATCGAAAGCAATTGCAAAATGCGAGTGGATTCATTCTTGGTGTTCCAGGTAGCGGCAAGTCGTTTCGGGCAAAACGGGAGATTGTCGATGTGCTGCTGAATACCGGAGATGATGTGATCGTCATCGATCCCGAAAGGGAGTACAGTACGCTTTGTGAAAACTTCGGCGGTGAAGTGATTCGGATCGCATCCAATTCATCGCATACGATCAATCCGATGGACATGTCGAAGGACTATGCCGATGATGACAATCCGCTTACGGTTAAAGCAGAGTTTATTTTATCGCTGTGCGAAAGTTTGATGGGAAGTTTGAAACCGTCCGAAAAAACGATCATTGACCGTGCGATTTTGCGGACATATTCTGCGTATTTGAGTAGCGATTTTGACGAAGCTAAAATTCCAACGCTCCATGATTTTTATGAAACGGTGTGTCAGCAACCCGAAGAGGAAGCGAAAAATATTGCACTTGCCTTAGAGATTTACATCAAAGGATCACTGAACATTTTCAGCAAGCGGACGAACATTAATTTGAACAATCGGTTCACCGTGTTCGATACGAAGGATCTCGGGAAGCAGCTTAAAAGCCTGGGGATGCTTGTCGTCCTCGATGCAGTATGGAACCGAGTTTGCAAAAACCGGAACAACGGCAAATACACGTGGATCTATACCGATGAATTTTACTTACTATTTTCGAGTGAATACTCAGCTAACTTTTACTATGAACTGTACAAGCGTGCACGGAAATGGGGAGGGATTCCGACAGGCATTACGCAGAATATTGAGGATCTGCTACGGAGTGATACGGCCCGGACGATGCTGTCGAATTCGCAGTTTTTACTATTACTGAATCAGGCAGCCTCAGACCGTCAAGAGCTTTCGAAACTGCTAAAAATCAGTTCCATGCAACTGTCATTTGTGACGAATGCGGACGAGGGTTGCGGACTACTCATCAGCACGAAACACGTCATTCCATTTCAAGATCGGTTCCCGAAAGACAATCGGCTGTACCGAATGATGACGACGAAAGTGGACGAGCTGCGGGTAGGTGATTGACGTGGGTTGTTTGGTGGAAAGGGCTTGAAGTGCTTTTTACTGGTTTTGCAAGCATTGAAAGATGGCGCCATTCTGCTTCATCTTTCGGGGCCTCGCCCCCTTCCCCGCCTGGTGGCTCCGCCCCCAGACCCCTGGTCAAAACAACAAAAAATATACGAAAGAGGATTTTTAAATGACAGTAAGGGATCAGAGAACACTACGCATGAACCACCGAAAACCGGAACAAAGTGAACCGTTTCGGTATCCAAACATTCGGTTTACAGAGAGCGAGTGGGACCTTCTTCAGCTGCGTTTGGAGCAGTCTGGAATGAGTGCGCAGTCTTTCGGAAGGGACTGTTTACTTGGTCAACCGGTCGTTGTGATGAGCGGATTTTTAGAAATGGCAGAGCAGATTCGGCGCATCGGTGTGAACGTGAATCAGGTCGCCAAAGTAGCAAATTACGATACGAGAATTAATGAAGAACATTTGGATGAAATCCATAAGGAACTAAAAATGATATGGCGATTACTAAGCAGCTTTCTATCCGAAGTTCGAGCAAAATCATCAACACGCTAAACTATATTATGAGGGCGGACAAGACAGAATCGATTTTAATTACCGGCATTCACTGTAATTCGGAAACGGCAAACGAAGAATTTGAGATGGTCAAATTGATGTTTGATAAATCTGATGGCGTGATCGGTCATCATGTGATTCAGAGTTTCACGCCTGGTGAAACGAATCCTGAACAAGCACATCGAGTTGGTGTTCAGCTGACCGAAGAAATCGCGCCGGGTTTTCAGGCGGTGGTTGCTACTCATTATGACAGGGAACATGTACATAATCATATTTTGATTAATAGTGTGCACCCAGAAACGGGGCAAAAGTACTATGCGAATTTGGAACAGTATGAGCGGATTCGAGCGGTGAGCGATCGTCATTGTCTAGAAAATGGACTTTCGGTCATTTTAGAACCGAAGGATAAAGGATGGAATCAGGAGACGTACCAGACGGCACTTCGCGGCGAAAGTTGGAAAGTTCGCTTGATGAAAACGATCGATGAAGCGAAACGAACGAGCGGGGATCGCGATGAGTTTGTTGGATACATGGAGTCGATGGGGTTTGAAGTGAAGTGGCAGAACCGAAATGTGAGTTTCCGGGACCCAGATCATGAGAAATTTGTGCGGGGGAAGACGCTCGGAAAAAACTATACCAAGGAGTCGATTGAACATGCCTTCGAAAGAGGAATTGATTCGGAGACACCAAACGCCGATCGAAGCGATGGAAGAGCGGATCGAGAAACAATTGAACCGAGTCGAGACGTTGCTCGGGACGAACAAAGAAATGAACCGAGTGACACTCAAAGCGATTCAGCAGCTGATCGCGCAGCAACGAACGATCCAAACCGAATTGGAGACGATCAAGGCATCCTTGAATCGCGGGTAATGGAACGACTCAGCCGTGTGATCCGAACGGATGGACATGGCGAAGATGCCTTTGATGAACAAATGCGACTAGCAGGAGCGGTTGTTCAAATGATGGGATCGATGAATCGGACTGAGGAAACGGAGCAGGCAAAACGATATCGCGAGATGAAAGCGAGCGGGGAGCAAGTTACGTTCGAGAGGTTGAGTGAAAGTGAATGGGACAACATTAAAGGTATGGGAAAGGCGGCAGGATTTCGGGAAAAAGAAGGAATATTGGTGGCATATTTGCAGAAGGATCGGGAAGAGGTAAGAAGGCGAGTAGAGAGGAAAGCGATAAAAGAAAAGGATAGTTCGCGAGCGTTTAGAATGGAACATAACAAGATACGGGAGCGTGGATCGGATAGATAAATATGGGGCTGTCCCAAAAGTAGATTATCTACTTGGGGACGGCCCCATTGTTTTTTCTTAACTTATTTCTTAATAAGCATTTTCATTTGCTCGATACTTAGAACGTTATCTTTTCTTCGATGAATCATTTTATGACAATTGGAACAAACCGGAACCAAATCCGTTTTTGGATTAATATCAGTTTCTTTGCCAACAGAGCTCAAGGGGTTCAAATGGTGTATTTCGATAAATCCCTTTCCTCTAAGGCCATAAACCTTTTCAAAATCAAATTGACAAATCGTGCATTTCGTTCCGTGATACTTTATGGCTTCAACGCGGTTCTTTTGATCCCGCTCGTATTGTTTACCGTAAATATACCTAACTTTTCCTTCTCTTCTACTTTCGGGATCCACTTCAGTTAGTGCGAGTCCCTCGTCCCCGTCAATTTCTTCGACAATATCTTCTTCGATTTCAATTGGATAAACAAAGTCTATATTGAATCGGGTGCCATTAACCTTAGTAAAGCGTATTTTCGGAAGTTTACTCTCTTCCACTTTAGAACCATTTATAAACAGATCATAATAACTTGGCATTTCTTCCATAAGTAAATCTCTAAAATCAGCCTTCCAAAACAGTCGGCTTCTTGGTGTGTCCAAGGTATCCATTTGAACATAAGCAAAGAATGCTGAGTCATCATAAAAAAGATTTAGTTCTTTCTTTTCGCGCTTTCCAAGATGACCTATTTCAAAGAAATCTCTGACGCCAAATGGAACCCCTGTACCTGAATGAGCGAACGTTGATTTATCAATTGTCTTTAGAGCGATATTATTGTCGAACAGTTCCCATGAATCAAAAACTTGAGATATAATACAAGATTTCTGATATCTTGAAATGCTGTCTATTACAGTTTTGAAGTGTGTTAAGTTCTGCTGGGACATTACATTTATAGCATGATCAATACTAAAACCAATAAATATACCTTTATGAGGATTTTTTATTCCTAAGTGATGCAAAACACCCATAGACTGCCAACCCTTACTCAGATCAGAGTCTAGGCCAAGTATTTGTTCGTCTATTTTTCTATTGCTCACGCCTTTTACAAATAAGAAATTATACACAATAGTATCCCGTTGCTCTTGAGTGCAGTTATTGAATTCTCTATCTCGATCGACAGGATCTAAATTTGGCACGAACACAAAATCCACCTCTTCCTAAACGTAATTTTTCCATTCTATTGCGATCTATGTTTGGAATTATTTTATCGTCATAACAATTCGAATCGAATAATTCTAGTAAATCATATCTTTCCTGTGCTAAAATAAGAACAAATGTTCTTTTTTTGGAGTGGATATAGGTTGTTCAAATTAATTACGAATCCCAAACACGCAGCTAACAATATCAGATTTGAAAACTGGATTATATATTTGCAGAATCAGGACGGCAAACAAATTTGTCCCCGTTGCAAAGCATCTTTAATGACTAGCAACGCAAAACCTTCGAGACTATGTGAACGTATTTTCATCTGTTCCACATGTGCTTGGTTGGAAGTCACGGAATGGGTCTATTATGCCACGATTCCGGCACCTACCTATAAAGAATGGCTAATGTTTGAAGATTTTCGGTCGGAATGTAAAAAATATGGTGTTAATTGGGATGAATAAATTATGCCTCTCAACATTTGTACTTTTGCATCAATTGACTATGAATATGTGATCATAAAGCCACCTTGATCACAATGAAGCCAATAATTTTCATTTTAAAAAGTGAAGTGAAAAGAAATTTTTTCCCCAATTCGGGGTTTATTTTTTGTTGATTTTCTAAATTACGAATTTATGAATCGGATCGAAATTACTATTTTAAAAACTGATGTATGTTTCTGGTCCCAATACATCTTAAATCCAATACGTTCTTTTTTTGTGCTGGGATACCACAAATAGCCTCTATAGATTTTGTCTCATCCGGTTGGAATCCAGAATATAAATGTCGTTCCCTTGCCAACATCCGATTGTACTCGTAATGTGCCGCCAATCTTCTCGATTTCTTCCTTAACTGCCGCCATTCCAATCCCGCGTCCAGATAATTGGTTAACCTCATCTTTAGTAGAAAAATCATCAGCAAAAATATATTCGATCACTTGCTCTGTTGTCATTTCTTCTGCTTGGGACGGAGTACAAAGTCCCTTTTGAATTGCTTTTTTCATTACTCGTTCTCGGTCAATTCCTCTTCCATCATCACCGATATGAAGCTCAAGTGCATGGGGGTTATCAATAAATTCACATGTCACTATTCCATATTCATTTTTTCCAGAATTAGCCCGTTCATCAATGGTTTCGATGCCGTGGTCTAAGATGTTTCGAAATACATGAACTAAAGAATGTGCAAATGGTGAATAATGTTGTTCGTCTACTAAACGGTTTCCACCTTTGATTTCGAGTGGATGAATATATTTTTCTAATCCAATCGCCAATTCAGAAACAAAAGAAGGATAGGTTTCAAGCAATGCGCGGAACGGTTTTTGACGAACTTCATCAAACATTAGAATCATCTGTTCCATATATTCTGGCTTTACGAAACGAATCATATGTTGTTTTAATTGTTCTAATTTTGCATTAGTAATGGTGGATGTTGATTCCTGTTCAAAAAAATCATCGCCTAGCGCGTCGCGTAGGATCTTTTCATCATCTGCAATTGCTTGAATTAATTCTAAAGAAGGAAGGTGATGAGCTAAGTTTTTGTGAGTTACGTCAGAATCTTCAAATTGACTTAATTTATCTTCGAGTGCATGTAAAAATGAACCGATGTGTACGAAATGAAATTGCGCAAATGTCCCTTTGAACGTATGAACTTGTCTCATTAAATGTTCATAAGCATCAAATTCATCGTTAGCTTCATCGAGTCTAATTGCAATTTCAACCATCGCAAATTTTTTATAAGTGCTGATGGTTTGAAGAACATCATTTCTTGATTGCACTGCTTTGATGATCATTTTCATGGATTTGGATTCTTGGTCTAACTTTGATTCCAATGCGCGCTTTTCCGTAATATCCGTAAAAATCACCATGCATGCAGAATTGTTATACTTGGTAATCATTTTGTATTCTAACTGATAGGTTTGATATACAATATTCACTTCATTTGGAAGCAGTGACAAATACGTATTTTGCTGGTTTGGATCCACTAATGAGAAAACCTCATTAAAGATTTGATGAAGGAATGTAATTTCATGAGGAAATGTAATCTCGACAAAATCTCGACCAATAAATGATGTTCTTCGGTATATATACTCAATCTCCGAACTATATTCCTCATGGATTTTCAAATCGCTTCCAAATGAAAGAATGCCATGTCCGGTATTATCGAGCAGATACTTCACTTCATTGCGGTTTGCTTTGGCCAATTCAGACTGTTCTTTTACTTGGTCTAATAGATTCGCAACGAAATTCATCGTTCGTCCGAGTGTGCCGATTTCATCACTCGAGTTAATGTTGACCCTCTCAATACTGGTTGCACCATGCTCGACAGATGCGATTGCGGATGAAAGTTGGATTAGCGGTCTACTAATTACACGCTGAGCAAAAATTGAAATTAATATGGATACAATTGCGACAAACACGATTAGCCCAACGATGAACATGATTATCAAAGTCGTTGGGTATAGTGGTATAGAACTTATGGGAGTAATATGAAAGATTGTCCAATCGTTAACCGCGGAACGTGCAAAACTGATTAACAAATCACCTTCTGGCGCACTTTGTAATAAGTATCCTGATTTTTGACCAGGTTTTATTACTGGGTTTATTACTGTTGGAAGAGATAATTGTTCAGCATCTTCATCATAAATAATCTCGTTGTTATTATTTATCACTAGATTTTGTTTTGTTGATGAATCGGTTCCCATGGTGTCTCGAAATAAATTGGTACTGATTTCGGCAATCACAAATGAGAGAGTATCCTCTGAATGAATGGGATAACCGACAGTAAAGGTAGGTGATTTGTAGCCACTATTCATGATTCGATGATTGCGATCGTAAAATAATAGCTCATTTTCCAAACCAAACGAAAAAGAACTTATTTTTGAAGGAATCCAAATTACGTGATTTGATGTTGCAATTTGACTTAACCAGTGGAGATTTGTATTTGTGAAGGTGAAGCCGGATAAGTCCGAATCTAGCGAGCGATGCATAAATTTAATCCCATCATAATTGATCGATGATGGAGCGTTTATCGGCTTAAATTGATTATCATTTGTTGATTTTCCAACAATAAAAAGGGTATTAATGTATTGGTTCTGCGCTGCGTATCCAGAAAGGAGTTTGTTGATTGGTGTACCGAATTTTAAATCACACACCAAAAGATCACCACAAGCATCGTGATTCTCAGTTGCGATGAGCCTTTTGATATCAGGATTTTGAGCAATTTGAATTGCCATCGTACGAATGGATACAAGGTTTAAATCGATCGAATCTCTGGACATTTCAACACTTCGTTGCATAGAGTCAGCAAACTGAGTAACTGCATTTTGTTTTACATACGTCAATGCCCCATATCCAATTATGCCAACAATGATCGAGATGCTGATGAAGCAAAAAATAAATAATTTGGTTACAAGTTTCATTTTAATGCGCATCGTTGCACCTCCCAATTGCTGGATAACGATATATTCGATGAGAGTATTCTTAAAACCTGTAAACATGGGAAGCATGTTCAATGATGAGTGGTTTTTGCAAACAACCGAGTGTAAAAGAATTTAAGTTTGTTTTATCCGGAAAAGGAACTTTGTCAAAATTATTGACGCTATCGTCAAATTGATTTCAGATAATCTTTCAGTTGTGTTTTATGCTTTAATAAACGTTACATAAAAGTAAAACTTTATTTATACTTATTAAATTTGGAAGAAACACTACTGTAATTCTTGTTAATTTGTATAATTTGGAGTATTGTAATTTTATGTATTGGTTATTTAATGTATGAGGCCACAAATTATTGGGATTAAATGGATTCATTAAATCCTATATATTTCTATTTAGGTTTTAAAATTTCATCGAATCATTTTGTAGTATTATATTTTAAAGCTATTTTTAGATTCATGTACTGATAAATTAAATCAATAAACATTTACAGGGGGAGTTAATGTTGGAATCGAAAATGTCAAAATATGAAAAAGATGCAATTAAACAGATACATGAATGGAAAAATCCTAAGTTAAGTATTTTTGATCGGGCTATGGAATTAATAAATTATCCATTTGAAAAAGCGTTAGAATTAACAAGCGAGATTCCAGGTGCTGATAATCTCAAGGAAGTTGTATATAAATCTGTTCAAGGAGTATTGGAGATTCTGAACGATTTTGCTCAAAAGTCAGTGAGAACTGAAGCAATTTTTAAGGAATTTCGAGAAGGTAATTTAGATGTATATGAACATAAAGATATTTACAATATTGATCTTCAAAAAGTAGATCACATAGTGGGATATTTGGGGGCGAAATACAAGTCATTAGCGTTGGCAGAAGGTAGTGCAACTGGATTAGCTGGAATCGTTGGAATTCCAATTGATATTTCTTCGTTATTAACTTTAAATTTAAGAGCAATTGGAGAATATGCAACTTATTATGGATTCGATATTAACACCCAACACGAACGATTCTTTGCAATGAATATTTTGGGCTATGCTTCTAGTTCAAAAGATTCAACAAAGTATGTTGTATTATCACAACTCGAAAAAATTGCCGTTGACGTAGCTAGAAATAAGTCATGGAGCACACTTCAACAAAGTATTATAGTTCGAGTAATTAAAAATATTTCAGAATCTATAGGAATTAGGTTAACTAAAGCAAAATTAGCACAAGTTATTCCAGTTTTAGGAGCTTTAGTTGGTGGTGGATTTAATGCATATTATACAAACAAAGTATGTGAAGCTGCATATTATTTGTATCGTGAAAGATTTTTGGCAACTAAATATGAAAAACCTGAAGTTATAGAAATTAATACAAATTGGGAAAATAATTTTGATATAGAATATTTGTCCGGAGATGAGAGAAAGGAATTGAAGTAAACCGGTTTATTTTCTAAGGACAAAATATTTTGCAGAGTTCCTACACACATTTAATGTGTGTAGGTTTTTATTTTTTCATAAATATACTGCTTTTTTTTATATGTAACATATACAGTTTCTAATTTCTTTTTCGCACAAATGTGCTTTTATCGTGTAATTTGAAGGGGCAATATCAGAGATGTTGAAATCACTTTTTAAGTATAGTGAATATTCCATTCTGAAAAAGCCACTGTGGCGCATTATGCACCGGAATATTCAGTATAGATCACTAATTAGAAATATATTGAATAAATCGTTATAAATTTTCTTGATGTAAGTAACAAATGGCAGCTGCAAATGATGCAAAATCGATTACTTTTCCGAAGATAAGCATCGATTTTAATAGTCCTCAACAAAGTAAACACCTCATGCTAATTTCTCGTCATTTTAAGGAACTAGAAATTAGCATGAAGTTTGTAATTTAGCAGAAATTTCATTGTTAATTATTCAGAGACTTCGATTAAATCTTATCAATTATCGAGATCCATTTCTCAGTAAATCTATCACCAGTTGGGCCCAGTGTTTCGAGAATCATGTACCAAAGCGACCGTATTTCGTTGTGTGTTCGAGTTGCATCCAGTTGTATCGTCCAATCAATCGATTGTTTTAACAGGGATGTAAATTCATCTTCGTAACTTGTTCGTAATCGATCTCTTTGCGGTCCACTCGTATACCATATCAGTCGCTTGAGTTGTAAAGAAAGTCTCTCAACGCTATTTTCATTCATTTCGATTCGATTCACGATACATTCAGCCTCTTGGGCGGTCATCGAAGAGCCGTTAATTGCCTGATACAAATGAGAAACCAGGTTCTGTGCAGTTGAGGAATCCAGTTCCCATTTCGATAGCGCATTTACAAGAACACGATGATATGGTGAAAAATCACAAATCGTACGAATAAGCATACGCATGTCCTCGGGGTTCAAACTGTAAAAATCTTCATCTGGCAGTGAGTTTCCGCGTGGAACAGATAACTCAACTTGTGGTCGGTCCCATGAAATCTCTTCGTCTGCTGGATTTAACTTCGATTGTGGGTATGACAAACGATTGATCAAGGTTGATTTGGGCATTTTAGAATAAAGATATGCTTCTAGATGTTTATGAAAATCAAGGTTTGGATCAAATATTATCCGGTAGCGAATTAAATAGTTATTGATCCAGCCTAGCCAATGTGCTTTTTTGTCATACAGCCCCTTATTCAATTCCGGAACCGCTTCCGGAGTGAGTTTAGCCACTTCCAAATCGGGTTTTCGATGTCCTACGGCGTCCAAACAAACAGGTACACCAAAGATGATGTCGGGCATTTCCTCCGTCAAAACCGGATCAGGTATTAGTCTGACGACATACTCTGGTTCGAGATCGTCTTCTAATTGATACCCTCTCGCATGTAATATCTCAATATTTTTATGCTTGTTTAAAAATATCTTAGGCTTTTCCTGTAATGGCTTATACAGAATGTATTGCCCCTGATGGACCTCAAATGATTTCACCGTAATCGATCGAGTTGGCCTAGCTTGTAACACTACTTCAATGTCAGTGGGAGGCCCATCGTAAATGAAGGGTATGCTTGATAACCAACGGTTGGAGTCGATTTTCTTCCACGCATTGCGAAAATAGGATGTGCATGATTCATTGTACACGTAGTTTCCATCGAAGAATTCATATTTCGAGCTTTTTGTAATTCGAAACAAGATTCTTATGAGATGATGCAATTGATGAATGGTCATCTGTGAATCGATTAAACAAGTTCTTGAATAATTGGGTTCGTCTGCTTTTTCGATTCTGCAAAGGTAATTCTGAATTGGTCCATTTGGTTGTGGTTGCGAATGAATCATCAATATTCCCCCTTAATCAATGTAAGATACAATTCCATTTGTTCCGCTTCATAGCATACAAAGCGCACTTCTAATGACATATGATTTATGGATAGAAACGAACGAACTTCATGAATTGCGATTGCCGCTGCTCGCTCTTTCGGGTAACGAAATGCACCGGTACTTATGTTTGGAAACGCGATAGATCTTGCGCCGTTTTTAACTGCGAGATCTAACGATTTGCGGTAGCAAGCTCTTAATAATTCAGGCTCACATTGTTTCCCGTCATTCCATATAGGACCTACCGTATGGATTACGTACTTTGCGGGTAGATTGCCCGCTGTTGTGATCACGGCTTCGCCTGGAGGGCATGGACAATCACCTTTTTTCTGTCTAATGGCTAGGCATTCTGCTAAAATCGATGGGCCACCAGCGCGATGAATCGCCCCATCAACGCCCCCGCCGCCAAGTAAACTTGATTTCGCGGCATTTACAATGACATCTACAGCTTGTTTCGTAATATCACCGTGCACAACAGTGATCCGGCTTCGCATCTGAAGATCCTCCTCCAATTTGCTTGATGGCTTAAAATACAATCAACAACAAAATTACCAATAC
>CANHGK010000026.1 GCA_947460235.1 Paenibacillaceae bacterium
ATTGTATTTAGTCTGCGTGCAGGCGCAATGGTGGGCAATGCTTCTCACGAACAATTAGATGCATTAACACGATTCGGCAAAGATATTGGTCTAGCATTCCAAATTCTTGATGATGTACTTGATGAAATTGGTGATGAGATCAAATTGGGAAAACCGCTAAAGAGCGATGAAAAATCCGAAAAGCCGACCTATCCTTTTTACCTTGGTCTTGAAGTTGCTCAAGAAAAAGTACGTGTATTGACTGAACGTGCCAAAGAAACAATTCGGCATGCTGGTTTTGCTAATATTGAACCACTCTGTCAATTGGCGGATTTTCTGTTAAATCGAGATCATTAATCCTCCATCACCATCCATTGAGGATACACTCGTTGGTGTGATATAATTGCATTAATGAGTGGTGCAGTATTCTAGTCAGTCTACGGTACTCGAAGACGGGGCTAAAAATCCGTATAAGGGCATATCGATGAAGTTCCTGGTGTTGGCTTGCTACGCCCAGTGGTGGGCTGATGCTGGGAGTTAAGGATTAAGGGCGATCTGCAATGGCATGCGGGCGTTGACCCTTTTTCCGCGGAGGCCCAAGTGCGTCGCTACTTTTAGCGATGGCTTGGGGTATGAACCTGCATGAAGCGTGTCATTGGACCCGTTTGTGCAGCGTAGCCTGCCTTGCGTGACCGTTGTTGGGATTGCAGCGAGAGGGTGGTTTACCATCTTCCAATCCGACTTTGCTTTGTGGCCACATGGTAAAGCAGGAGAAGCGGCATGAAATCACGATTGCTAAAGAGGCTAGGGTTCCGTTCCGGGCTGTTGAAGAAATTTCCTAGACTGTTCACAAGCTGTGAAACAAGATGAGGATTATAGTGTGGACTAAGTGGTAATCTAGTCTGACGTACGGTGACGTCGTCAAGTTCGGTTGAAAGGGAAACCGCCTCTACGGCAACGAGAGGGATTCGGACTGGGAAAACCTACTGGACCTAAGCCGCAACGTTTACTCATCTGGTTACCCTCAATCTCTTTATCTGGAGCGTATACACATGAAGTTTTCGATGAAGAGTTCTTTTCAATGGAGTATATTGATTTCGACAATCACCTTTATCATTGCAGCGTCGCTTAGTGTGCTCGCAACATGGCTCATGGCTGATTTGACGTGGGCTTTAGGTATTATGGTGGTTTTTATTTTTATATTTGTTGGAATTGTGTTTGATGTGATTGGGCTCGCGACCGCGTCGGCATCTGAAGTTCCTTTTCATTCAATGGCTTCAAAAAAGGTAAATGGTGCTAGGCAAGCATTATTAATTATTCGAAACGCAGACCGTGTTTCAAATTTTTGTAATGATGTTGTAGGCGACATTTGTGGAGTTATGTCTGGTACAGCGAGTGCAATGGTAGTTGCACGGATTATTATGGATTGGGAAAGTCTTACCGAGTGGTGGAAACCCGCAGTTGGCGTAATTGCTGCTGGATTGGTCTCAGCATTTACTGTTGGTGGGAAGGCACTTGGGAAGTCATTTGCGATATATCATTCAGTAGAAATTGTTTTACGTGTAGGTAAATTGTTGCATGTGATGGAGCGTATGATGTCAAATAAATCAAATCAAGATTCCAAATCGCAAGCGGAGAAACGGGGGGGAAAACGTGATTCTTGATGAAATTGAACAACCCGGAGATCTCAAAACGCTTAGCATTGCGGAATTAGAACAACTATGCTCGGAAATTCGACATTTTTTAATTGAACAATTATCCAAAACCGGAGGACATCTCGCGCCTAATCTTGGTGTTGTTGAGTTGACGGTTGCTTTGCATTTTTTCTTGGATTCTCCAGTAGACCGCATCGTATATGATGTCGGTCATCAGGCGTATGTGCATAAAATGTTGACGGGACGGAAACATTTATTTCCGACTCTCCGAAAATATAAAGGCCTATCTGGATTTGTGAAACGTGCAGAGAGTGAACACGATCATTGGGAAGCTGGACATAGTAGTACTTCGTTATCCGCAGCGATGGGGATGGCGATCGCACGTGATCGACTAGGTAAAAATAATCAAGTTGTTGCCGTCATTGGAGATGGTGCACTCACCGGAGGAATGGCGCTTGAAGCGCTGAATCATATCGGTCACGAAAAAACGCGCATGCTCGTTGTTTTAAATGATAATGAAATGTCGATTGCTCCAAATGTTGGTGCATTGCATAATTATTTAGGTAAAATTCGGTCGGATCGTCACTATCAAAAAGTGAAAGAAGATATCGAACACTTTCTTAAGAAAATCCCCGCATTTGGCGACAAAATGGCGAAAGCTTTTGAACACGTCAAAGACCGGCTAAAATATCTTGTCGTTCCTGGTGTTTTGTTTGAGGAACTCGGTTTTACGTATTTAGGTCCTGTAGACGGTCACGACATGATTCAGTTACTACAAGCGTTGGAACAAGCGGCAACGATTCAAGGACCTGTTATTCTTCATGTGATTACGATGAAGGGTAAGGGATATGCACCAGCCGAAGCGGATTCATATAAATGGCATGGAATCAGTCCCTATAAGATTGAATCTGGCGAAGTACTGGCATCGGGTGCAGCGCATCCTTGGTATTCAGATATATTTGCTCAAGCATTAATTGAATTAGCTGATAACGACCCTAGAATCATTGCAATTACAGCAGCAATGCCAAGCGGAACAGCGTTAACTAAGTTTGCACAGAAACATCCGGATAAAATGATGGATGTCGGAATTGCAGAGCAACATGCGACGACATTATGCGCGGCACTTGCAATGCAAGGTATGAAACCTGTGTTTGCTGTATATTCAACATTTTTACAACGTGCATACGATCAAATTGTTCATGATGTTTGTCGTCATAATGCAAATGTTGTATTCGCGATCGACCGTGCAGGTTTCGTAGGTGCAGATGGTGAGACGCATCAAGGCGTATACGATTTGGCTTATTTGCGTCATGTACCGAATCTTGTGCTTATGATGCCAAAAGATGAGAATGAATTGCGGCATATGTTGCATACCGCAATTGCTTATAACGATGGACCGGTTGCTGTCCGTTATCCGCGCATGAGCGGATCGGGTGTCGCACTTGATCAAGTATTTAAGACAATTCCAATCGGTTCATGGGAAATAACACGAGAAGGAAATTATGCGACAATCATCGCGATTGGTCCAATGGTTGCAATCGCAGAAGATGCTGCGGAGCGTATGAAAAAAGATGGTAAATTCATTCGTGTGATCAATGCACGTTTTGTAAAGCCACTGGATGAAGTAATACTGAGACAACTTGCGCAAGAAAGACATCCAGTGATTGTTTTTGAAGAAACGGCAGTTATGGGTGGACTCGGTAGTGCAATTTTGGAATGGTATGCGATGCATCATCTCGTAGCCCCTGCCATTCGGTTACTTGGAATACCGGACGTGTTTGTTGAACATGGTTCGATACCGCAACAACGCGAGGAAATCGGTTTAACAATTGATAATTTGATTACACATTTACAAGCCATGCATTTGCGGAATCGACATCACGCATAATTAATATGGATTCATCATTAAAGGGGTAAATATGGCACAAAAAGAACGCCTGGATGTATTGTTGATCGAACAAGGTTTTTTTCTTACAAGAGAAAAAGCAAAAGGTTCGATTATGGCGGGATTGGTATTTGTCAATCAAGAGCGCGTCGATAAACCGGGTACGAAAGTACCCCGCGACGCGCATTTGTTTGTCAAAGGAACCGAACACCCGTACGTAAGTCGCGGTGGATTAAAGTTGGAACGAGCAATTAAGGTTTTTAATCTAGACCTGCAAGACGCAATTGTCGTTGATGTCGGTGCATCAACTGGTGGTTTTACGGATTGTTCATTGCAGAATGGAGCAAGTTATGTGTACGCTGTTGATGTCGGTACGAATCAATTGGCTTGGAAATTGCGTCAGGATGATCGTGTTAAAGTGATGGAACAGTATCATTTTCGTCATGCAAACCCAGCAGATTTTACAATGCCAATCCCATCAATTGCAGTTATTGATGTATCATTCATTTCATTGCATTGGATGTGGCCACCGCTCTCACAAATTATTTGTGATGGTGGACAAGCCATGGCGCTCGTAAAACCACAGTTTGAAGCAGGACGTGAATTGGTTGGTAAAAAAGGTCTTGTTCGCGACCCGCAAGTCCATAAAAATGTAATTGCACATGTGATTCAGGATGCTGCACTGAATGGGTGGAATTCAAAGCAATTAACACATTCACCGATTACAGGCGGTGATGGAAACATCGAATTTTTGCTTCATTTATGTAAAGATGGGCAAGCCGTGAACTTACAGATGTGGAACGAACGAATTGAACAAGTTGTCAATGAAGCTCATGAGATTCTAATTGTAAAATGAAATTAGCGGATAATTCGTAAGGGGGAAAACGCATGATTACACAATTGTCGATTAAAAACTTGGCAGTCATTGAGTTCATTTCTTTGTCATTCGATGAAGGACTTCATGTGTTTACCGGTGAAACCGGTGCGGGAAAATCGATCGTGATGGATGCACTTAGTTTGTTGCTTGGTGGTCGGGGCTCTGCGGAGTGGATTCGTTATGGCACAGATAAAGCTGAAATTGAAGCAATGTATGATCCACCAGTAGATCATCCGGCGTGGAATTGGTTGAAATCACGTGAGTACCCTGCAGACTGTTCAGAATCGATTATTGTCAGACGTGAATTATCCCGAACCGGTAAAAATGTATGCAGAATTAACGGACAAATGAGCAATTTGGCTTCACTTAAAGAACTCGGTGAATTAATGGTAGAACTTCATGGGCAACATGAGCACCAAGCATTATCTAAATCAGAATCACATTTAGGTTGGCTTGATGCGTTTGGCGGAACACCGCTTGCAACCTCAAAATCGGCATACCAACATGAATATGCAAAGTTTTTGGAGACGAAACAAACGTTGGATCGCGTAAGTAAAGACGATCAACAAGCAATTCAACAAGCTGATTTGTATCGATTTCAATTAACTGAAATTCTTGAAGTGAAACCAATCGTTGGAGAAGATGAAACACTTGAAACTGATCGTAAAAGGCTTCAACATTCAGAAAAAATGATTGCAAATGCACAAGGTGCATACGAGGCTCTCGGCGGTCAAAAAGGTGCGCTCCCACAAATACATAAAGCAATAAAATTAATTCATGATTTAATTCCGTATGATGAGAAAAATTTAAAACCGTTACATGAGCAAATTCAATCTGCCTATTTTCAATTGGAAGATGCATCTTATGAACTACGCGATTATTCCGATGGTATCGATGCAGATCCTAAATCATTGGATTCCATTGAATCACGATTGGAGGAATTGCGAAAATTAAAGCGTAAATACGGTGTTTCGGTCGAAGATGTTCTCGCGTATGCGGAATCATTGAAACAAAAATTAAACCAAATGGAACATCGCGACGAACTAATTGAACAATATCAAAAAGAATTATTAATCATCCAATCACGATTACATGCACTCGGAGGACAATTGCGCAGTCATCGAGCGCAATCGGCGGAAGTATTGTCGAATGTTGTCGAAGCAGAACTTCGTGATCTACAAATGCCGAGAGCTCGATTTGTGATTCAGATTAATGATCGTCCGAATTCTAATCAATTTGGGCCGCATGGTATGGAAATTGTTGAATTTTTAATATCCACGAATCCCGGTGAACCACCAAAACCACTGGCAAAAATTGCTTCGGGCGGAGAATTGTCACGGATTATGTTGGCACTTAAGACGATTTTTTCACGGTTGTCGAATATTGGATTATTGGTTTTTGATGAAGTGGATACAGGTGTGAGTGGAAGAGCTGCACAGGCAATTGCAGAAAAAATGGCAACATGTTCAAGAACGGCGAAAGTATTTGCTGTTTCACATTTGGCACAAACGGCTGGAATGGCAGATCATCAATGGATTGTTGAAAAGAAAGTTGAGAACGAACGGACTTTTACCCAAGTGAATGAACTTGACCAAAATGGACGAGTTGATGAATTGGCACGGATGATTAGTGGTGCTCAAGTAAGTGACAAAACGCGAGGACACGCAGAAGAATTATTGGAAGCAGCAAATCAATTTAAGCAAAGACTTACTTTAATAAAATAACAACTTTTCGTACATCCTCTTGGTGACGGTTCAAATTTCTGAACCGCCAAATCGCATTCCGCCAAATCGGGATGACGAACGGGAGGGGATTCATGCAATGGAGTTCCGCAAGGCAAGGCAGCGCACCAAGCAGATGAACCTCATTGCTTTTGTTATGTTGTTGTTGTTTAGTTTTACTGTAACTCCTTTTGTATTTGCCGCATCAGTGCAAGTCATCCCAGGAGGTCAAACGATTGGGATTCAAATTCAGTCTCAAGGTTTACTCGTTGTTGGGAAATATCGGGTGAATGATCAGGATGCAAATCCGACGGTACGAGTTGGTGATCGTATTATGTCGGTAAACGGGTCAAAAGTAACAAATGTAAATGATTTTCGTTCCATCGTACAAGAATTAGGTGCAGCTAAAAAAGAAGTGACGTTGACCATTGTACGCGATGGGACACAAATGAATGCAACATTAATTCCTCAATACGATGCGTCAATGAAAACGTATCGTGCTGGACTTTATGTGCGTGATCAGACGATTGGGATCGGAACATTGAGCTTTATCGTGCCAGAACAACATTTGTATGGTGCGCTAGGTCATCCCATTACGGACCCTGATTCTAAATCACTCGTTCCGATTACAAAAGGACTGATTTTTCCGGCAGATGTTACTGGATTCCGCAAAGGTACAAGTGGTATACCAGGAGAAAAACATGCCCAGTGGTCCAATTCACAGGCGCCAAGTGGAACGATTGAACGGAATACACGATTTGGGATTTTTGGTACCTGGAACAACAATTCAACATTGGATGTTTTAAAAACAACACCGATGCAAGTCGCATTGCCAAATGAAGTTCATGTTGGTGATGCAGAATTGTTAACTTCAATCCACGACAATAAAGTTGAACATTTTAAAGTTCAAATTATTCAAACCGTTCCTCAGGCTGAACCTGAAGTGAAAAGTATGTTGATCAAAGTTACTGACGAGCGATTGTTAACACAAACAGGTGGAATTGTTCAAGGGATGAGCGGTAGTCCAATTGTTCAAGATGGTAAATTAGTTGGTGTATTGACACATGTGTTAGTGAATCAACCAACGGTTGGTTTTGCAGCATATATGGAGTGGATGTTGCGTGAAGCCGGTGTAATTGGTAAACAAAACGCTGCTTAATTTCAATTAAAACAAATTTCGACAGGCAGACTCGACAACGAGTCTGCTTTTTTTCGACATTAATTGCGTTGTTGACTTGTCGAATGCGCTATGATTACAATATTAGCAAAGAGATATAATTTAAGGAGTTGTTGGGAATGATTCGTGTACTAATTGCTGATGATAATTTCGAGTTCGTACAATTATTAAATGAGTTTTTATCATCTCAAGAGGGAATTCAAGTCGTTGGTACTGCATTTCATGGGATCGATGCAATTGAACAATTAGAAAAAATGGAAGAATTTCCGGATGTAATTTTACTTGATATTATTATGCCTCATTTGGATGGTCTAGGTGTATTGGATCGAATTCGTCAAATGAGCCCTCAACCGTTTCCGAAGATCGTGATGTTAACGGCCTTTGGACAAGAAGTAATCACACAAAAAGCCGTACAATTGGGTGCAGCCTATTATATGCTTAAACCTTTTGATTTAGACCATTTGTACCAAAGAATTCAATTGCTTGCTGGCACGGTGATATCGAGTCAAACAACGCAAGGTTCGATACCAATGACAACGAATTCAATAATTATGAAACAACCGGTAGCAGGAAATTCCAATTCAAAGGCGAAAACATTAGATAACCAAATTACGACAATTATTCATGATATAGGAGTTCCAGCACACATTAAGGGGTATCAATATTTGCGTGAAGGAATTCTAATGGTTTACCATAATATTGATATTTTGGGTGGAGTTACGAAAATCTTGTATCCTGCGCTTGCAGATAAGTTTAACACCACACCAAGCAGAGTTGAACGTGCGATCAGACATGCACTTGAAGTTGCATGGACGCGCGGAAATATCGATTCAATTAGTCATTTATTTGGGTATACCGTAAATATTAGCAAATCAAAACCGACGAATAGTGAATTTATTGCGATGATTGCAGATCGTCTTCGTTTAGAGGATCGTGTATCGTAACAATTGCTATTCCTCGCGTTAAGAATGGGGAGTTGCGATCTGTCCTATACATATCAATTACTGACGATTTTGATTATGTTAAGCGGATTCTATTGGATTGTATTTCTACAACTAAAAAATTATCGTAATCAAAGAGAAATCAAGCATCTCAATTATTTAAAACAGCAATATGCTTTATTCTATATATTGGAGCCGATCAACAATGACTTCTTATTTGTTGAAACATATGGAACATTATTTGATCAAAGCTTTAAATCGATTGGTATTCAATTAAAAGGATTATTTCTCACACAATTGGATCAATTTTTGATTAATGCAAACTATCCGGTCTTAGGGTTGAATCACAAATTATTGGAGTTATTAAAAACGGGGCAACCCTTTGTTGCAGTCCATGACTTACCGGGAAATCAAACTGTTTATACGATTTACTCCAAATTATCAGACGTTGGACAACCGGATCGGATCTCTGGAATTGTTATTGAAATATCCGAACAAAAACAAATTGAGCGTAATTTACGAACGCAGCACCAACAAGTACTGGCAATTTTGGATCATGTTGTGGATGTTTATTTTATTTGTAATATGGATTTAATAATTCTTGAAATGTCCGAAGGGATGCGAAATTATTTATCGGAAGATGAATTAGAGATTCTTAAAACGAGTCCATTTTCTAATCTCGATGTTGCTCAAGAGTTTGCTCAAGAGTTGGTTCAGATTATTGCACATGTTGTACATAACCGTGAGTCACATACACTCGAGAAATTCTCCAAAAAACTAAATTTGTGGTTAGAAATTACCGTTATACCATTCAAAGATGAAATTATTTTTGGGATTCGCAATATTACATCTCGAAAAGAAGAACAAATTGCATTAGAAAGAATGTCGCAATTAGATTTACTTGGGAATATGGCAGCTGCGATTGCACACGAAATTCGAAATCCGATTACAACGGTATCAGGGTTCATTCAATTACTATCAAAAGATCCCAAATGGTCTGTTTATTCGCATTTAAATTTGATGTTATCTGAAATTCAGCGCGCCGATCGAATTATTAGTGATTTTCTTGCGCTGTCAAAAAGCAAAGTTGTTCAGCGGTTACCAATGGACTTAAATTTAATCATTCATTCACTTGTCCCGTTGATGGAGTCGTACGCATTTTTGCATAAACAACATCTGCGTATGGAACTCAATAAAGATGTACCGACTTCATTGCTTAATGATGCAGAAATTCGGCAAATGGTGCTTAATTTAGTACGCAATGGTTTTGAATCGATGGATGAAAATGGAGAAATCGTCATCCGTACTGGAATTGACGATTTGAGTGGTCGTATTGAGTTAATAATTAGTGATCAAGGCCATGGGATCGATCCTACAATTATGGACAAAATAACCTTACCACTTTTTACAACGAAAAATAATGGAACTGGATTAGGTTTATCTGTTTGTCAACGGATTGCTGAGCGCCATGATGCTGAGTTGAATTGGACATCAACTGCACAAGGTACTACGGTCCGTTTACTTATTCCTATCCACCAAATACCGACACATGATCAAGTGTTAATACATGACTAATGTGCGTCAGTTTTCAAATACAAACACCCGATCAACTGGTATATGCGTCCAGTTGATCGGGTGTTTTGTTTACGGGCGGCTATGAGCATGGCGGAGTGGAGGTAGGCTCATGTTGCGCACGGAATTTCTTTTGTTTTAATTGATCACGTTTAATGCGCATATCTTTTAAACTGAGATGTGATTGATCTTCGGTATATTCATCTCGTTTGTCCATTCGCCTTAAACCTTCTGGAATCAAATTTGCACGTGTTGGTGCAATTGCGACATCATATATACTTTTCGGACCATCATTCAACTGTTTTTGCACGGTAATAAATTCTTCATAAAAAGCATCCGCGCGACCTTCAATATAATTTGGTGGTTCCGGATAATTCACGATCATTCCTTCAAAATTTCTAAGAACAACGGCATGATTTGATTGAGAGATGAGGTAAGTTGGAGCAACCGGAATTTTCCCTCCACCACCCGGTGCGTCCACAACAAATGTAGGTACAGCGTAGCCCGAAGTGTGTCCACGCAGCCCTTCCATTATTTCAATTCCTTTGCTTACAGAAGTCCGGAAATGTCCAATCCCCTCGCTTAAATCACATTGATAAATATAATATGGTCGAACACGTGTCATTACTAGGGAATGCATTAATTTTTTCATAATTGGTAATGAATCATTGATCCCTGCAAGTAATACGGTTTGATTTCCGACAGGAACGCCAGCATCTGCAAGCATCGTACAGGCACGTTTGGATTGTTCTGTAAATTCGAATGGGTGATTAAAATGTGTATTTAACCAAATTGGATGATGTTTTCGTAAAATATTACAAAGTTCAGGTGTAATACGCTGCGGAAATACGACTGGCGCTCTTGTACCAATACGAATGATTTCGACATGCGGAATGGCCCGAAGTCCTGTTAACAAATAATCTAAGATATGATCATTAATTAAAAGTCCATCACCGCCAGACAATAATACATCACGCACTTCTGGACTGCGACGAATATAGTCAATCGCACGATCCATTTGTTGTCTTGGTACGCCCATGCCGACTTGACCAGAAAATCGACGACGCGTGCAATACCTGCAATACATTGAACATTGATTCGTTACCAAAAAAAGTACCCGATCTGGATAGCGATGCGTAAGACCAGGTGTTGGTGAGTCTTCATCCTCATGCAGCGGATCTTCTGCATCATACGGTGTACGCATCATTTCATGTGATAATGGTACGGATTGTAAACGAATCGGGCAACGTGGATCTGTTTTGTGCATTAAAGAAGCATAATATGGCGTAATATTTAGCGGAATTGTTAACGTTGACATACGAACGCCTTCTTCTTCCTCCGGGGTTAAATCAATGACTTGTTTTAATTCGTCAACTGTTTTGATCGTGTTTGTTAGTTGCCAAACCCAATCATCCCATTGTTCATCGGTTACTTGGTTCCAAATGAGGACATCTTTCCAATTGCGCATGTATGGATTCATAAAAATCCCTCCCCTCAAACGGTCTGCACAATAGTATATTGAGCAAATGTCATGCCAGTTTGGGAATGGTCAATTGTTTTTTTGAAAAATTTGAACTAGATCAAATGATCCAGCGTTTTGGTGGTTGATCATCTGAATCATTCGATTCGGTGATCACTCGGTGACGCACGTAAGGAGGGAGATCCTCCAAGGTTAGACGTTCATCGGTCGATTCTTTCATCAATAATGCAGATTCAAAAACATGTCTCATTTCACGTACGTTTCCGGGCCAAGGATATTTTTCGATCCATGTACGAAGTTCGTCAGAGCATTCTCGTATCGAAGTGCCGCACGCTTGATTGAGCTCACGTAGAAAATGTTGCATAAGCAAATGAATGTCGCTACGCCTTGAATGAAGGGACGGTAGTTCAATGGAAATTACGTTCAAACGATAAAATAAATCTGATCGGATCATTGAACGGTTAATCGCTTCTTCGGGGTGGACATTCATGGCTGCAAGGACACGAACATCGACCATCGATTCATAGGTTGCTCCGATTCGGCGAACACGACCGTCTTGTAATACACGAAGTAATTTTGCTTGAAGTTGCACATCAAGCATATGAATTTCGTCCAAAAACAACGTGCCTCCATCGGCTTGCTCAAATAAACCTGCACGGTCAACTGAACCAGTAAATGCTCCGCGTGTCGTGCCAAATAAAATTCCTTCCATCAATTCACGAGGCATTGCAGCACCATTTTGTGCGATAAACGGTCCGCTTCGACGAGCGCTCGCATTGTGTATACTATGCGCAAGTAATTCTTTACCACTTCCCGTTGGACCATAAATTAATACACTCGCATTGGTGCGAGCTGCTTTTTGTCCGCGTGTAATTGCTTCGAGGAATAAGGGATGTTCGCCAATTAAATCACTAAATTCATATTGCGCAGAACCGACAGAATGTGTTTTCGCATTTCCAGTTTTTTTTCGAATCATTTGGTCGCGTAAATCGAGAACTTGTTCGTTTAATCGGACCATCTGACTAATATCCCGGGCCATTTCAATCGCGCCAATACATTCACCTTGTTCTAGTAAAGGAATCGTCTGATTTATTGTAGTTACACGCTGTCCGCAGTGATTCGTATAGGATTGCACGCGCGGTTCTAGTTTTGATCCTGATGCGATAACTGACAATAATGTACTCGTTTCTGCAGTGAGTGAGGGATACATTTCCAAGACGTTTTTACCAATCACTTGATCACGTGAAAGTCCATCAATTTCAGCCATTTTTTCATTATAAAATATCGTTGTGCCATCACAGTTTATAACATGAATGCCGATATCTAATATATTAAGTATTGATTCAAACATACGAATCACCCCCTTATGATTAATTTTGAACTTGTTTGTAAGGAAATGCTTGAATTTTTCGTATCATATTTTGTGAACATCCCGCACGTATTTATCTTTCTATTAATCGTTGGAATTGACCCTCAAAAATGTACCTGTTATTCTGTAATTTAAGTATAATGCTAGAAGAGGTGTACTAACATGCTTAATCCGATTGTGATCAAGTTTTATTTACCTGAACATGAATTTGTCAATGCGATGCGAACGTATAATTGGAAAACGAAATGGACGGGGCGGGATTTGTTTATTTCTATTTCTATTTTGATGACGTGTATTTGGTCCTGGGGAACCTTCGGATTATCTGCAACAAATATATTTTGTATGATTGCTGCAGGTGTATATTTGTTTATTGGTAATTGGATTTTATCTGAATTACCGAAGCGTCAATATCAGCAACAGCCGCATTTCCATCATCCTATGGCCATGTGGTTCTCCGATGAAGCGATTATTTCCACAAATGGAAAAGAAGAAACACGCATTGATTGGTCACATTATAAAGAAACCATTGAAACTCGGATGTATTTTTTTATGAAATATAATAAAGACAGCTATACGGTAGTGCCGAAGCGTGTATTTCCAACGTATGCCCAAATGGAAGCATACCGTTTGTTGGTTGAAAGTAAAATGCCTATTCAGAAATGGAAATAAATTAGTTTGTTTATTGAACAGAGGTGAAAAGATGCGCGTTATTCAGAAGTCCGAATGTATTTCACGTTGGGTCTATGCTGCCGCATTCGGAACCGTTGCTGGTACCGTTGTTGCAATGTGTAAAGAGTTTGGACCTGTCTTCATGAGAGGGTTTACATTCGAGTGGTTAATGATATTTGTAAGCATAGGTATTGGATTTATGTATCCATTTGTGCGTAAACCACATCTTGTCTTTAGAGTTATCAGTGCTTCATTGATCGGGTTCGTCGCATATGTTACGTTTACAATATTTATTATTCAAATCGCTGCACTCGTTTCAATCTTTTTAACGTTCGTAAATTGGCGTGCAGTATATAGCAGGGACGGATTAAAAGAATCGGTATCGACTTGGTATGGCAAAGTGACATGGGAAGAACATATCGGGGATTCAGACGGAAGTACGCAAATTTTTTATTGATTCAAATGGAGGGACAAGTGCTTGAGTAAGCAGTTGGTATTAGCGGAGAAACCGAGTGTTGCCCGCGATTATGCTCGCATCTTAAATTGTAAAACAAAAGGCGAAGGATGCTTCGAAGGACCGGACCACGTGGTGACGTGGTCCTTTGGTCATTTATGCACATTAAAAGAGCCGGACGATTATACCGACACATGGAAATCATGGAAATTAGAAACGTTGCCAATGATCCCTGCGTTTGAATTGAAACTGAATGGTGACAAAGGTGCTCGTGATCAATTTAAGTGTATTAAAACGCTCGTTCACCGTAGTGACGTAACAGAAATCGTAATTGGTACCGATGCTGGGCGTGAAGGCGAGGCGATTGCTCGTTGGATTTTGACGCTTGCTGGGAATAAAAAACCGATGGTCCGCTTATGGGTAAGTACGATGACCGATGCAGATTTGCGCAAAGGGTTTACAAGTCTTAAACCAGCCTCGGCATATGATTCCTTATATGATGCCGCATTCGCACGCGCGAAACAGGATTGGCTCATTGGGATGAATTTTACACGATTGATGACACTAACGAGAGCAACCGGCAAACAAGTTTTGTCTGTGGGACGGGTGCAAACACCTGTATTAAGTTATGTTGTCACTCGTGATTTAGAAATTGAAGCGTTTCAAGCGGATCCATTTTATGAGGTGCTCGCAACCTTTGATCGTGGATATAAGGGCAAATGGGTTGATGATAAAAACGAATCAAAAATCATTGAAACAAGCATCGCTGAACAAATTGTTGCACGAGTCAATGGAAAACCCGGTCAAATTGCTAATGTCAAAACCGAATTAAAATCAAAACCTGCACCGCAATTATTTGATTTGACAGCGCTGCAACGACAAATGAACCGTAGATTCGGATTTTCAGCCAAAAAGACGCTAGACCTTACACAGACACTTTATGAAGAACATAAAATTTTGTCATATCCGCGTACGAATAGCCGATATTTATCCGATTCTATGAAACTAGATTTGCCCAAAATCGTTCGCCGGTTAAATTTTGGACCATTCACTTCACTTGTGGAACCGTTGTTGAATCGTGCTAGGGCTAATTCCAATATTGCTGCTGACTGGTTTTCGAACGAACGTCGGTTTATTAATAATGCCGAAGTGACGGATCACCATGCGATTATTCCGACAGATACGAATATGGAAGCACAATATGCCCGCTTAACCTCAGAGCAAAGACTTGTTTTCGACGAAGTTGCGCTGACCTTTTTGGCACAATTTTATACGGATTATTTATATAACAGCACAACGGTTCATACTCAAGTAGAAGATGACTTGTTTTTATCGCGCGGCGTTGAAGAAGTTCAACTCGGTTGGCGGACATTGTTTCAAACGGATCCGGATGCAGAACAAGATGCTGTCGGCGGAGATCTCGATGGCGATAAAGGTAAAAAAGGGAAAACGTCTGTTAGAAAGAAAAAGAGTTCGTCTGACAGTGATGCTGCGGATACTCAAAAGTTACCCCCGCTAACGACATGGGATCCCGTTGTCGTTGTTGATGCGGAATTATTATCGAAGAAAACAAAACCACCTGCACGGTTAACAGAAGATTCCATCTTGGCATGGATGGAGAAATACGGACTTGGAACGCCGGCGACACGTGCGGGCATCTTGGAAACGTTGATTGGACGAAATTTTATACAACGTCAAAAAAAGCAACTGATCTCTTCGGATATTGGAAAACAATTTATTAGCTTAATTGATGATCGATTAAAGTCTGTAGAGCAAACCGCAGAGATGGAAGCGGCGCTCGAAGCAATCATGAAAAACCAACGATCAGAAGTTGACGTAATGGACCAAATGATTGAAAGACTTCGCGCGGAAATGGCAAGACTAAAATCTGAGGTAATTGCTCTTCCGCGTCATGCTCGCCTTGGAAAATCACCAGATGGTAAATCTTCAGAAGTTGACGATCCAAGTGCAACCACTACCCGAGTCCAACGGGAAATCATTGGGGTATGTCCGGTATGCGCTCAATCGTCAATCGTGGAAACAGATAAAGCATTTGGCTGCATGCGTTTTCGAGAAGGTTGTCAATTTACGATTTGGAAAACGATGGCTGGTGAAACCGTTCCACGCCAAGCGGCAATGGAATTGATCACAGCAGGACGTACATCAATTAAACTTGGATTTATCTCGAAAGCGGGAAAACCATTTGAAGCTTTCTTGATGGTAAAAGACGGAAAGGTCGCATTCGACTTTGGAGGATAATGCGTTGGAACCATGGAAAGCGGAAATCGAATTTACGACGAATGAACTTCGCTCAGTACTTATACAACAAGCCGAGCATCTTTTTCCAGCGGGTGTGCCTGATGTGCGTCCATATGGGGAAGGCTATAGCCAACTGGTTTATACCGTTGGTCCCAATTATGTGTTACGCGTACCAAAGCAGCAAACGGCCAAGCAAAACTTGTTAAATGGGATTCGTATGGATCAATGGTTACAATCCAGGTTGAGGTCATGTCCACTGCCAACGTCGCAAATCGTATGGATGAGTGATGAACCGATCATGATGGCGCTTGTTACAAAGATTCAAGGTCAAACCCCGGGGGTAACATCGGAATCGATACGAGGTGAATCTGCGGAACAGCTCGCAATTTTTTTGCGTTGGTTACACGATCAATCTGCAGATGAATTACGTGATTATGGTGTTGAAAAGCCGAGTTATATTCGGATGGAACGAAACCATTTGATCAAAGGTGTCTCTGAGCGTTATGAATTTGCGAGGCAACAACAGTGGTTTGATCAAGTCCAATTAGCCGAGATACATCATGTGATTGAGTCATTTCATAACACTGCACCACTAGAATTGATGAATGTTCCGCTTCATGGTGATGTGCATCCGCTGAATCTATTAGTTGATGATGATGGACGATTGACTGCAATCATTGACTGGGATGATGCTTATATTGGACATCCAGCGGTTGATTTATCAATTGTGTATTCGTGGATTCCGGAAAATTCGAGATCGTTATTTTGGAAATGTTATGGCGTTATCGATGAGCAAACGAAACAATATGCGAGGATGACGGCACTATATATTGGTTTACATATTCATTGGTCCACAATGATCACGAACGATGCGAAACGAGAAAAATTAGCTAGACAGATGATTACAGATTGTATTTCCGGGAGATGAGCAAGTGATGTTCAAAATGGTTATACGCGTTTTACTTTCCATCATGCTCATGGTTTGTTTGTTTTTACTAATTGGGTTTTATGCATCACGATGGTTACAAACAATCCATGTTGATGCGTCGGTAGGTTTTTGTACGTGGACAATGTTAGCGCTCGTCTTTAGTTATGTGTTTGGACGTATTAAATATGTCCCGGCTGTTATGAGTAATGCACTCAATTACATTGGAGCGATTGCGATCGTGATTTTTGAATGGAGCGTTTTACTTATTATTGCAGGGAATTTGATAGGAATTGTTGCAGTTTATGGATTTGGCTTTGAAACAAACGAAGTAGTACGAGTGCTTGGATTTGTGTCGATTGGTCTTCTTATTGCGGGTATCGTGATTGGTAGTTATTACGCGTGGAAACCGATCGTACGCAAGTATCATTTTGAAATTATGAAATCAGCGCTTGGAGAACAGAAATCATTTCGGATCCTGATCGCATCAGATTTGCATGCTGGACGCATTGTTGGACGAAATCATTTGCAACGCTTGGTGAATATTGTGCAACGCGAGCAACCCGATTTGATTTTGTTAGCGGGAGATGTTCTTGATGACGATGTGCGTCCATTTTTGGATCAGGGGATGGATGAATTACTTGGCCAAATGCGCGCGCCACTTGGCGTATTCGCGATTCTTGGAAACCACGAATATTATGGTAGAGGGATTAAACCATATGTTCAAGCGATGCAAAACGTAGGGATACGCGTCATGCAAGATGAAGTTGAAGTGCTTCCTGGATTCGGAATCGTTGCCGGTCGGAAAGATGTAACTGCGAATTCAATGATGCGCGGAGATGGGGCAGGTCGTATGACCGTTGAAGAATTACTACAATCGGCGGACAAAACCAAACCGATCATCGTTTTAGATCATCAACCTCGCGGATATTCACTTGCGGAAGCGGCGGGAGCGGATTTGATAATAAGCGGTCATACACACCGAGGACAGATTTGGCCGAATCATTTTTTCACGAAACGCTTATTTGATTTGGATTGGGGTTATGCGAAGTTTGGTAAGATGCATGCGATTGTTTCCTCTGGATTTGGCACATGGGGACCACCGGTTCGTTTAAATTCGCAATCAGAAGTTGTGATCGCTAGTGTCATGATAACTGGATAATTTTACGCAAGAAAAAAAGGGATACAAAAACGGATAGAGAATTGGTATGAAGATAGCATTTTCTCGGTTCGGGGGTGTGTTTATTGTTGATGTTTGATATAAATTTAAAAGATCAAATTCGAAAAAATGCGATCGTGTACAAAACTTGTGTGACGGCTTTTTTATTTGGAATTGTGTTCGAACTAATCGATTTAACATCACGCGTTGAACGACATTATTTGATGATCTCCACCTTAATCTTGGGTTTAATGCTTTCGCTCTTGTTAGGGTATTTTAATAAACATCAAACACGTTCAACTTGGTCTCCATATTTGGCACTTTTTAATTTGTCTATTGTAGGTGCACTATTTATTTATTCGGATGGTTCACTACGCGGACTGTTTATTTTTTATTTAACGTTAATGATTACTGCAATATTTATGAATACGCGATTTTTAATTTATATGTTCACAGTTGGATTGGGCGGACATATTTATTATTTTATTCATTCAGGTTCTACAATTTCGGAATTGCCGTTACGAATGGTAGACACAGGAGCGTATTTTATTGCAGCTGGTATTATTGTGTATTTTTCTCAAAAGATCACGAATTTCTACTTAGTTGATTTAAAACTAGCGCATATGAAAACCATCGAATTAAATGAATCACTCCTAGCCCAGTCACTTGAATTAGAATTGAATAATAAACAACTTCTTCGATTGAACCAAGTCAAAGATCATATGATTTCTAATGTATCACATGAACTACGAACCCCGATTCATGCAGTGACTGGTATGGTTTCTTCGTTATTGGATGGGGTAGCCGGTCCTTTGTCGCAAATTTTGCAAAAAAATTTATCTGTAATTCAAGCAAGTGCGCAGCGTCTAACAGCACTCGTTAATGATATTTTGGATTTTTCAAAATTGAGCACAAATGATTTAGAGTTTCACCCGAAGTCAATTGATGTAAAATTGATTTTGAAAAACACATTGGATCAATTAGAACCGAACATTGGGATGAAGGAACTTGTGATAAAAAATGAACTTGATTCGAACTTCGTTCCTCGCGTATATGCTGATGAACTTCGAGTGGAACAAATTTTTAGACATCTCATTTCCAACGCAATTAAATTTTCTGATCATGGTAAAATATCGGTTCGTGCATCGATTCGCGAACAATTTGTTGAGTTCGTAATTAAAGATTCAGGTATTGGTATTGCGAGTGATCGGTTTGATCAAATTTTTAATTCATTCGAACAAGTTGATGGATCATTAACGCGCAGATACGGAGGTACTGGACTTGGTCTTTCTGTTGCAAAAAAACTAGTGGAATTACATGGTGGTGAAATACGAGTGCGCTCTGTACTCGGCGTTGGAAGTGAATTTACTTTTACGTTACCCATTTCAAATCAAGAAGATCGTTCTGTTTCGGAAGTGTCAATGATTACGTCACGTGAGAAAGAACGCCAAGATTTAAATGTTTTTGATGGATCATCCGAAAGGGATATCGTTGGTTTTGGTGAGGATGGACATATTCTTGTCGTGGATGATGAACCAATTAATCTCCACGTGATGTCAGTATTACTTGAGAAAAATTACGCAAAAATTACTGTTTGTCATAGTGGGACTGAAGCATTAGCATTATTGAAATCTGGTATGAGACCAGATTTGGTTTTGCTTGATGTAATGATGCCGCGTTTGTCCGGCTATGAGACGTTGCAACTATTGAGAAAGACGTATTCATTAGAACAAATGCCTGTGATTTTGGTAACCGCTAAAAACTCCTCAGAAGATAAACAGCAAGGGTTTACCTCGGGCGCAAATGATTACATCGTTAAACCTTTTGATCGGATGGAATTATTATCTCGAATTCATGCACACTTAAAATTACAACGTGCAAATTACAAACTGACGGTAATGCGTAATCGCCTCGTTGATTTGTTAAAAGAAAAAAATATTCAAGTACCGTCGGAATGATTTCAATCGGACGTCAAAGAGATGATTACTTCTCAGAGGCGTTCTTTTCTTTTTTAAACACTTTTCGATATAATAAAAGAGTGAATTGGAGGAGAAAATAAGATGGCATCAAGATTTAATTTATACATGACAGAAATCAATGAGCAAACCGCTTGGGTGGAAGTAGAAATGCGCTTTTCCGACAAAGCAGCAAACACGAATTATCCTGAAGTATACAATGTGAATATTGCGATTCGGGAAGCAGACCGCGATGGATTACCAAAAGTGAATGAATTGGTTATTTTGGAAGCTTATGAATATACGATAATTAATGCATTAGAGCAAGATGGACACAGTCTTTGTGCTGGTAGAGTAACAATGGGTGGAGTGCGCCAATTGTTTTTCTATACGAATCCATTATCGGTCGACCCAGGTAAGAAAATTGCGGACATGTGGGGTGATACGCCTGCATTTGAAACGAGAATTACCGGCAGAGAATCCGACCCGGATTGGGCGTATTATTTCGATTTCCTTTTGCCAAGCAATGAAGAACGTATGCAGATGCTAAGTCGACAGCGCATTGAACAATTAAAAACAGAGGGCGATACGCTTTTAAGTCCGCGTCCAATTGTTCATACTGTCACTTTCCATACGTCAAAACAAAGTGAAGCGTTCCGCGATTCGATGACGAAATTAAGGTTTTCGATTGAAGATCACTATGTAGACGAAAAAACGGGGGATTATGTCGTAGAAATTTGTCGTGATGATCGTCCAGACTATGATACGATTGGTGATGTTACGGCATCTTTAACTGAACTTGCACAATCTTTTGAAGGAACATATCGAGGTTGGCAAACCATTGCGATCTTTGCATAACGAACCGGAGGAAAATTCAATGAGTCAAACATCAGAAATCGCATTATTTGAACAATTGGCGTTTATCCGCGGGTTAACGTGGAACGTTTTTGATCGAATTCCGGTAGCGCAACACGATGTAATGCCTGCTGGTTTTCGGAATCATATTCGCTGGCAATTGGCCCATGTGCTGTTTGTCATGGAGCGGTTTGCATTCCAATTGTGCGGACAACCTTTTGAAGATCATGATATACTCGCTAAACAATATGGTAATGGATCTACCCCACATACTTGGGATGGTTCTGAAATGTCAGTAGATCAATTGAAATCACGATATTCAGATCAAATCGATCGCGTTCGTGCAGCGTTAATTGGTAAACTAGACGAACCACTATTAGAGCCATATCAGACGGCAAATGGTGCAAAAATGAATACGCCTCGTGAATTAATGACGTATGCAGTGTTTCATGAAGGCATGCATTTGTCTGTAATAAAAATGTACAGTTCACTTTTGAAATAGAAGATTGGATGGAGGACTATCGATGAAACAGATTGAATGGCAGGTAACAGGGATGTCATGTGGACACTGTAAACAATCCGTCGAAAAGGCTATCGCATCACAAGGTGCAGTTGGAGTTGTCGATTTAATGGCAAATACAGTCTCAATCACTTTTGATGAAATGAAAATCGATCTTCATGCGATTCGTTCGGCGATCGAAGATCAAGGGTATGAAGTGGCAGGGAATTGAGCGTGATTCAGAATGTAGAATTAATGATATCCGGAATGACGTGTGCTGCATGTTCTGCACGGATTGAAAAGCGCATAGCGAAGCTTGATGGCGTCGACAATGTTTCTGTTCATCTTGTCCTGGAAACGGCAAACATCAATTACGATTCAAACACAGTTCAGGTGCATCAGATAATCGATACGATTGAAAAACTTGGATACGGAGCATTTATCCCTTCTGATACTTCTGATGAACGAAATGAACAGCGATCTGCACAAAAGAAAAACAAGGTTAAAGAATTATTGATTCGTTGGGTGTTGGCGTTTCTTTTTGCAATTCCGCTTTTGTGGCCGATGATGTTTGTGGGGCCACATTGGATCAACGACCCGTTGCTTCAATTCTTTTTTGCATCGGTCGTTCAGTGGGGAATTGGTTGGCCTTTTTATCGGAGCGCTTTCTATGCGCTGAGAAGTAGAAGTGCAAACATGGACGTGCTTGTCGTCATTGGAACAACGTCCGCGTATGGATATAGCATATGGAGTACGTTTTGGATGGCAAAGATGTCAAATGACCATGCAATGTACTTTGAAACAGCTGCCGTGTTGATGGCTTTTATCGTATTCGGTAAATGGCTAGAGGCTTCGGCTAAAGGAAGAACTTCCGAGGCGATTGAAGCGCTCATGTACATGCAGCCTCAAACGGCATTTGTTCGTACAGCGCAGTTTCCCAATTTTATAGAGCGTGCAGTAAAGTTCATTTATCCAAGTCAACATGTACTTGTCAAAGCGGGTGCGAGAATTCCTGTTGACGGATTCGTCATTGAAGGGGAGTCTAGCGTTGATGAATCGATGATGAGCGGTGAATCAATCCCCGTCGATAAATTAACTGGATCGTTTGTTTATACTGGGACGATTAATTTGTCTGGACCGATCGTGGTGGAAGCTGTCCATGTCGGTAACCAAACAGCGCTCGCACAAATGATTCATATGGTTGATCAGTCGCAACGTGAAAAAGCACCGATTCAACGAATTGCGGATCGGGTTTCGGCAATTTTCGTTCCGATTGTTTTGTTGATTGCGCTCGTTACGTTTGTAGCAAGTATCATTTGGTTTGGTACTGTTTATTGGTCTGATGCGCTCAACCATGCAATCAGTGTCCTTGTGATTGCTTGTCCATGTGCCCTTGGGCTAGCAACGCCAACTGCGCTTGTTGTGGGAACTGGGCAAGCTGCAAAGCAGGGGATTTTTTTCCGAAATGTTGAAGCACTTGAAATTGCAAGTCAAATCCGCACCGTAATCTTTGATAAAACGGGTACGCTAACGACAGGGAAAATGATGGTTCGCGCGTTAGATTTTGAACCAAATATTGATCAATTGTGGTTAATTTCTGCAATCGTTTTACTAGAATCACGTTCGGAACATCCAATCGCTAAAGCGATCGTAGAACACTTTGGGAAAATGGCTGATACTGCTAATTTACAATTGCAAAGCGGATCATTTTCAACAATTGTTGGACAAGGGATCAGCGGTATCATTGATGGTCAGACAATTATGCTTAGCAATAAACCCATTCAATCAACGCAAGCCGCAGAACTTCGTAAATTAGGAATGCCTATCGTAACGATATCTCTAAACGATAAGGTTGTCGGGTGGATCGCATGTGAAGATCGGATGAAGGATGATGCGAATGCAACGATTTTGAAATTGAAATCAATGGGCATCGTATCTGTCATTTTATCCGGAGATCATGAGTATTCGGTAAACTATGTTGCAAGGGAACTTGAGATTTCGGAATGGTATGCCGCTATCGGACCACTCGATAAATTTAAGATTGTTGAGCAATTAAAAAATCGGGACGGTTACGTTGCAATGGTTGGGGATGGCATGAATGACGCAGTAGCACTTCAATCGGCTACGGTAAGTATGGCAATTGGTACTGGGGCGAATTTAGCGATGTCAATTGCTGATCTTACGCTTATGCGCGGTCATTTAATCAGTGTGCTTGATGCCTTGCACTGGAGTAAGAAAACGGTACGGACAATTCGTCAAAATTTAGCATGGGCATTTGTTTTTAATTTGATTGGAATTCCCGCGGCCGCTTTTGGGTTCCTAGAACCTTGGATTGCAGGTGCGGCAATGGCACTGAGTTCCATTACAGTTATTGGAAATTCGTTATTATTAAAAATAAAGTGAACTTTTTTAAGATTCGATTTGAAGTCTGCTCAATAATTTGATAGTCTAAAAACTGCGCGTAATATGTAGATTAAGATCGTAAGGGAGACGAGAAACATGAATTTAGCAAAACGTTGGAGTCGATTCGGATGGGGCATGATGGTTGCGATTATGCTATGGTCAATGATTGGAATAGTAGGGGTGCAAGGTGCAGCTTCCGCAACTGGATTGCCGAAACCAGATCACACCGTCATTGTTGTCATGGAGAATCATTCATTCACTTCAGTAATCGGCAGCGCAAAAGCGCCACATATTAACTATTTAGCAAAAGTCGGAGCATTATTCACAAAGGCGTACGCGAATGAACACCCAAGTCAACCAAATTATCTAGATTTATTCTCCGGTTCAAATCAAGGAGTAAAAGATGATTCTTGTCCGCATACGTTTTCAGCACCAAATTTAGCGTCAGAGTTGTTAAAAGCTAATTTATCGTTTGCGGGCTATTCGGAAGATATGCCTTCTGTTGGTTATACAGGTTGTACGGTTAAACAATATTTCCGTAAACATAACCCATGGGTTAACTTTGATAATGTTCCTGCATCTTTGAATAAGCCTTTAACGGACTGGCCTTCTGATTTCTCCAAATTACCAACGATTTCATTTGTTATTCCAAATCAAGATAACGATATGCATGACGGAACAATTGAACAAGCAGACAAATGGTTAGAAACGAAACTACAAGCATATGAAGAATGGGCACTATCCAATAATAGTCTATTGATCGTAACATGGGATGAAGATGATTATTCCAAAGATAATCAAGTTCCAATTATTATGTATGGCCCTATGGTTAAACCTGGTAATACGATTGAACCAATCACTCATTTTAATGTTCTTCGTACATTAACAGATATGTACGGGTTAACAGCAATGGGCGGTGCTGCGACAGTTGAACCGATCAAATCAATTTGGGTTGATCCTAATGACACACAAAAACCTACTGCACCAACTGGAATTTCAGTGACTCATCGTACGAAACAAGTAGTTGATCTTGCGTGGGTAGCGGGTACTGATAATAACCGAATTAATTCATATGAAGTTTTCCGTAATGGTGTTTTAGTTGGTAAAACGACGAAAACCGTTTTAGTAGATTCAAGTGTTCCGCTCGATGGTGAAGCGTTCTATACCGTCGTTTCCATTGATGCCGCAGGAAATCGCTCGGATGCAAGTCAAGTATATACATTGCCTAAATGGCCTATCGATGGTGCGTTGACGGCAACGATTTACTACCGTAGCAGTGATTCACAATGGATTCATTACCAACCAGATGGCGGAACGTGGACTGAACTTCCAGGATTCCAAATGGTTGAATCACCAATTAAAGGATATCAATATGTTCAAGTGTGGACTGGTACTGCTAAAGGGATTGCAGGCGCTGCGTTCCACAATGCAGATAATGTATGGGATAGTAACAATAATAAGAACTTTGTCATTCCAAATGGTGTCTACACATTAGAGAATGGCGTATTAAAAATGGGTGCTCCATCTAATGCAGTATCTGAACCAGCTGTAACCATTTATTATGCTGCATCCGTACCGACGAACATTCATTATCATATTGATGGTGGCGTTTGGACAACATCGCCTGGTGTGAAGATGTCTGAAACTAATTTGAATAATTTTCAAACATTCAAAATTTTGTTAGGGTCTTCTGGTAAACAAGTTGAGGCAGCATTTAATGATGGAACTAAATGGGATAGTCAAAATATGTTGAATTATAAATTTACCGCAGGTGTATATACCGTTAAAAATACATTGATTACACCTGGAGCACCGGATGGAATTATTTTGCCGCCAGATCCGACGCCTTCACCAACACCAGTTCCATCAATAATTCCAAGTCCAACAATTTCAGTAGAACCATCACCGACAGCTACTGTTTTTGCTAGTCCAATTCCGAGTCCAAGTCCAAGCGCAAGTGTATTGCCAACCGTTACTCCATCACCAACACCGGAGCCTACGGCGACGCCATCACCAACACCGATACCAACTGCGACACCGACTTTGGAACCGACACCGACACCTACAGCAACACCGACCATTGTACCAACTGCTACACCAGCACCAACAAAAAAACCAACAATTAAAGTAACTGCTTATTATAAATCCGCTAATAAAGTTACTGTTAACTATCGAATTAATAAAGGCCCTTGGATGAAGTCAACCATTGCAATGGTTAAATCAATGGATTTCAAAGGGTATGTTGCCCTTCAATGGCTCGTACCAACTGCACAAAGTTATATTGATGTTACTTTTATGGATGGTAAAAAGTTAGATAATAATAAAGGCAAAGGATATCGATTGTATGTTGGTTCCAATGCTGTTGCAAAAGGGAAAGCAATCAAAGGCGTGCCAGTAAAATAAATATAGCTATAAATATAAATAACCCGAATGTACTTCGTCAGAGATGACGTTATGCATTCGGGTTATTTTGTTGCTAATCCTTTTTTAGTGAATCTCTAATTTCTCGTAGTAACTTAATTTCTTCTGATTCGGATGCTGTGACTGGTTTTATATCCTTTTCTCCAAGTAACTCATCATTTAATTTAAGTCGAGTAAGCACTTTTACAAATAGAAAAATTGAAAATGAAACAATTAAAAAATCTATAATCGATTGTAAAAATGAACCGTATTTTATGATTGAATCACCGATGGTTACACTCAAATTTGAAACATTTAATCCACCGCCAAGTAAGCCGAGTAACGGCATTAACAAATCGTTGACCAATGAGGAGACAATTTTACCGAATGCACTTCCGATGATGACACCGATGGCTAAATCAAGCACATGACCTTTGATTGCAAATTTTTTGAAATCATTCCACACGTAATTACACCTCATATTTTCAGATTATTATGTCAATTATAGGTTAATTTATCGATGATGTGAACAGTTTCGTAACAATCCCCGAAAATTTGCGCTCCTGTGATGTGTATCACAGTCGTAATGATTCACGTAATTTACGATGGATACAAATAGATAAATTGGGGGAGTAATTTATGGCGGCTATTGATTTAGCAAGATGGCAATTTGCGATTACTACGGTATATCATTTTTTATTCGTTCCATTATCCATCGGACTCGCGTATTTGGTTGCATTCATGGAGACGGTGTATGTCGTAAAGGACGATGAACGTTTCAAACAGCTTGCGAAATTTTGGGGTAAACTATTTATGCTAAATTTTGCAGTTGGTGTCGTAACAGGGATTATTCAAGAGTTTCAGTTCGGGATGAATTGGTCGGATTATTCGCGATTTGTCGGTGATATTTTTGGCGGACCGTTAGCGGTTGAAGCACTTGTGTCCTTTTTCCTCGAATCGACCTTTATCGGAATTTGGATTTTTGGTTGGGAACGACTTCCGAAAAAGATTCATCTTCTCGCCATCTGGATGGTGGCAATTGGGACAACGATTTCAGCATTTTGGATTTTGACGGCCAATGCATGGATGCAAGAACCAGTTGGATTTATCGTACAAAATGGTCATGCTGTAATGAATGATTTCGGTGCATTATTAATGACGAAGCAACTTTGGACGGAATTTCCACATGTGATTTTTGGTGCGTTAGCAACGGGAGCATTTTTTGTGACGGGTGTAAGTAGTTATCAATTGCTACGGAAGTATGAAGTGCAATTGTTCAAAATCTCATTAACGATTGGATTAATCGTTGCCTTTTTCTCCAGTTTGCTTGTGGCAATTGCCGGCCATGATCAAGCGCAACACTTGATGGTGAATCAACCGATGAAGATGGCTGCATCGGAAGCACTCTGGGACACATCGGGTAAAAGTGCACCTTGGACGGTGTTCGCGAGTATCGATACTGAACATCAAAAAAATTCGTTTGCATTTGAAGTTCCTGGTTTACTCAGTATGCTGGCCTACAACAAATTTGAAGGTCAAGTGAAAGGAATCCATCAATTACAACGAGAGTATGTGCAAAAATATGGACCTGGTGATTATGTGCCACCGGTAAAAACGACGTTTTGGAGTTTCCGAATCATGGTTGTAACCGGCTCTCTTATGATTTTGCTTGGATTATATGGAATTGTGAAAATTTTACTCGATCAGATGGAACGCTTAACGATCTTTTTGAAAATTCTATTGTGGTCAATTCCACTCCCGTTTATCGCAAATTCATCGGGTTGGATCATGACGGAAATAGGTCGTCAGCCATGGGGCGTGTTCGGATTCTTGAAAACGGCAGATGGTGTATCGCCAACGGTAACGGCAGGGATGATTTGGACATCGATGATCGGATTCACAGTAATATACGGGTTGTTAGCGGCAGCATTGATCAAATTGTTCGTACATTTTATTAAAAAAGGTGTACCTGCTCAAACTACGTTAAACGGTCAAGAAGAACGTGCGGAACAACCTAGTAAAAGTGCATTTGGTTCCACTGCGGAGGTGATTTAATCATGTTAGAAACGATTTGGTTTGTACTTATTGCAGTATTGTTTATCGGGTTCTTTTTCTTGGAAGGATTCGATTATGGCGTTGGGATGTTGCTTCCATTTATTGGGAAAAATGATGTGGAACGTCGCGTTGTGATTAACACGATTGGACCATTTTGGGATGGGAATGAAGTGTGGTTTTTGACGGCTGGTGGAGCGATGTTTGCGGCGTTCCCGAATTGGTACGCGACACTTTTTAGTGGATTTTATTTGGCATTATTTTTGTTGCTCGTCGCGTTAATTGGCCGGGGTGTCGCATTTGAATTCCGAAGTAAGCTCGAATCACCTGTTTGGCGAACGATGTGGGATTGGATTATCTTTTTTGGTAGCCTTGTTCCGCCATTGATTTGGGGAATTGCGCTTGCAAATTTGATGCGCGGTGTTCCGATTGATGCGAAAATGAATTTTGTTGGTTCGTTTTGGGATTTAATAAGCTTGTATTCCGTCACATGCGGTGCAAGTATGGTATTGTTATTTGTCTTACACGGTGCGTTATTTTTATCGCTCAAAACGACTGATGTGATGCAAGAGCGTGCACGTTCGGTGGCGTTGGCAGTCGGGCAATGGGCAACTGCTTTGGTCATGTTGTTTGTATTACTCAGTTATATCGAGACCGATATGTTTACGCGTAACGGGATCAATCCAGGTGCTGTTCCGATTTTGGCTGGATTTGCGCTCTTTTCTGTGCAATATTTTTTGAAGCAAAAACGAGATGGATGGGCATTCATCATGAATTCGGTAACGATCGTTTTGTCGACGATCACGGTCTTTATGGACTTGTTCCCACGTGTGATGATTAGTTCACTCAATCCTGCTTGGACATTAACCATTTATAACACTGCATCGGGTCCATATACCTTAAAAGTAATGACAATCGTGGCAATATCCGTTGTTCCGATCGTCCTAGGGTATCAAATTTGGTCGTACTGGACGTTCCGTAAACGGATTAGCACGACGGACCATTTGGAATATTAAGATGATGAAACGACTTTTTACGTACTCAACATCAGCACTGATGCGTCTGGTGGTGGCCGTCCTTGTGACGGTCATTGCAGGCGTTTTTGTTATCGTTGAAACGTCTCAACTTGCATCGCTCGTTGATCGTGCATTTATAGGGAAGGAAGGATTATCGACATTACATGATGGCATCACGGTTGTGATCATCATCATTACACTGCGTATCATTGTATCCTCTGTGGGTGAATATTTGGCGTTACTCGCGGCTGCTCACGTAAAAAGGGATTTGCGAATTGCATTAATCAAAAAGTTAGGGGATCTTGGACCACATTATGCCAAAGGTGAATTTCGCGGCGAACTATTGACGACGCTGATCGATGGCGTTGAACAATTGGAAACATACATCGCAAAATACATCCCGCAAGCGGTTCTCTCCGCCGCATTACCGTTTGCAATTTGGTGTGTTGTATTTGAATATGACATGACGACGCTATGGATTCTATCGATAACATTGCCTTTGTTAATTTTTTTTATGATATTAGTTGGATGGTCTTCTCGAATGAAAGCAAATGAGCAGTTCCAAACGTTACAGCGGTTAAGTGGTCATTTACTTGATGTACTGCGCGGATTGCCTACGCTAACGATCTATCAGCGTGTAAAGGCTCAAACGGACATTATTGGACGAGTAAGTGAGTCTTATCGTCAAACGACCATGGCTACGCTCCGAATTGCATTTTTATCAGCGTTCGTCATGGAACTGTTTGCGACATTAAGTACAGCGATGGTTGCAGTATTTTTAGGACTTCGGCTAATCGATGGTCAAATTGATTTTTACCGGGCGTTCTATTTGCTACTGCTTGTACCTGAATTTTATAATCCAATTCGTAACGTTGGGATGCAGTATCACGCCGCACAAAATGGCATGGAAGCGATGAAAAGAATGTTAGCAATTTTGGATACACCGAATCCTGGATGGAGCGAATCGTGTAATGAAGCAGCATCGCAGAATACGATCTCAACACTTATATTCAACGATGTGTCAAGTACGGTTGGGGGATTGCATCATTTGTCTTTCTCCATCCGAAAAGGAGAATGGGTCGCAATCGTCGGAGCGAGTGGGGCAGGGAAAAGTACACTGTTTGACCTGATCTGTGGTTGGATTCGTCCATCCCATGGTGAGATTCAACTGGGTGATTCGATGGTATCGAATGATACGATCGGTGCATGGCGAAAAAACATAGCAATTGTTTCACAAACTCCAGATTTTGTCGAAGGAACCATTGCCGAGCAACTCAATATGTACAATCCGCTTGCAACTGATCATACCATGAAAGATGTGGCTCGGCTTGCCTTGTGCGCGGATTGGATTGAACAATTACCAATGCAATACGAGACGCAGATCACAGAGGAAATAAGGTTAAGTGGTGGTCAAATCCAGCGGTTGATGCTCGCAAGAGCGCTTCTTGCAGCGCGGCCGATCTTGTTGCTCGATGAAGCGTTCTCTCAATTAGATGTCGAAACAGCGTCCGAAATACAGCATGCCCTTGTAAGATGGAAAAATGAAAAAAATGATGAACGAACGATCATCGCCATTGCACATCATATCGAACAAGCTACATGTGCCGATCGAATTTTTGTCATGGAAAATGGAACATTTATTGATTCCGGTTCGCATGATGTACTCCTAAAACGTTGTGATTTGTATAAAAACTTGTGGGCGATTCAAAACGAGACGAAGGAGATGACACCTCACCATGCGTGAATTCAATCATCTTCTCGCCCTAATGAAACCGTATCGCTGGCGTGTTCTACTGTCGATCCTCCTTGGCTCAATGACCGTTGGTGCGAATATTGGTTTGTTTGGAACATCTGGTTTTTTAATCGCTTCAGCAGCATTACACCCTGAGAATGTTTTGCTGATTTGGACACCGATTGTCGGTGTGCGTTTTTTTGGATTATCTCGTGGTGTGTTTCGATACCTCGAACGATTATCGTCGCATGATGTAACGTTTCGGATGTTGTCAGATTTACGCGTCCAAGCATTTCGTAACGTAGCACGGCTGGGATCGTCCATTTGGCAGCGGAAAAATAGTTCGGATCAATTAGGTGTTTTGATTAGTGACATTGAACAAGTACAATTTTTTTATTTGCGTATCGTCGCACCGGTTGTCGTGATGTTGCTTACAATTCTATTGGGGACGATCATTTTGGGACAATTCGATGCGCGAATGGCAATTATATTATGTATAGCGCTACTTGTCAGTGGTTTGGTCATTCCAACGATCTCACTGATCCAAACATCAAGCGATGGAACGAATGCAGTCGATGCTCGAGCAATGGTTCAAAAACAAACGGCGACGTACTTGAAGCAACTGATGACTATCCTGCTTTTAGACAATCGATCTGATCATCAACTTCGAATCGAAGAATCGCAGCAGTGTTTGTTTACTGCTCAGCGATCGCTACTTACAACGTCAACAATTTGGAATGGAGTCATTGCCTGGATCAGTCGGATCACGATGGTTGTCCTGTTGATTCTTGCTGTTCCTTTATATGATCAAGCGAAAATACAAGGTGTTGATATCCCGCTAATTATGCTAATTAGTTTGGCATGTTTCGAGGCAGTTTTGCCAATTCCGCAAGCATTTGCTCAGTGGGGACAAATTAAAACATCTGCGACTCGATTGTTTGATTCCAATGCATTTGATCGAACGGAAGAATCTACTATGTTCAAAAACGATTCATCAAACGGTGCGGCCAAAGTAGAATTTTTGCATGTATTCGCACATTACTTAGATGCGTCAAAAGATGCCTTATCTAACGTATCGTTTTGTATACAACCAGGTGAACGTATCGCAATCGTAGGCGAGAGTGGGGCGGGTAAAAGTTCTTTACTTAAAGTACTTATGAATGATTTGGCGATTTCTAATGGGTTAATTTTAATCAATGACATCAATATTCTTAATGATGATTATTCATCACGGGTTAACCAAATGACCATCGTACCGCAGCATGTTTATTTATTTCACGTGAGTGTTTTGGATAATATTCGCATTGCAAATGCCGAAGCATCGCGGGAAGACGTAATCATAGCAGCAAAGCAGGCAAATATTCATGATCGAATCATGAATTTGCCAAGTGGGTATGATACGATCACTGGTGATTTGGGTGGTCAGTTGTCAGGAGGAGAACGTCAGCGAGTTGGTCTCGCAAGGGCGTTACTTAGAAAGCGTTCGTTGCTTGTCTTTGATGAACCACTTAATGGACTTGATGCCCAAACAGCGTTTGATTTTACGGCGGAAGTTCATGCATCGCATGAAAATCAGACGTTGTTATGGATTACCCATCGCTTTGAAGGAATCGAATTGTTTGAGCGGATCTTGGTCATGCACCAAGGAAGTTTGGTTGAGCAAGGGACGCACTCGGAATTGTTACAACGCGGTGGTTATTATTCGGAGCTGCGCAGATACGATAGGGGAAAAATAAGAAAGTACACGAATTAGCGAACGTAAGTTCGCTTTTTGTGTTTTCTTTTGTTATAATGTTTTTACTCATTGATTACGGTGGTGTTGCTCATGAAGCAAGAGGTTTGGATTCGTACGACGCGGCAAGGTGAATATGCACTTAAATTTAATTACTCGGAGTTCATACGCAAGCAAATCGCTCAAATTCCTGGTCGTAAATTTAATCTCAAAACAAACTTGTGGTACATTCCTTATTCAGAAGAAGCACTCATAGAACTTTCGATTCGGATCGGAATCGAACAACTGTGTTCCGATGAATTAGAAATTCGCATGATTCTCGAACGTATTAAACCTCATATTCAGATCCGTTTGGATGCCGAAGCGAATGAACAATGGATCCAAAAAGCCGATCAAGATTTACTACTTCGAAATTACAGTTCACGTACTCGAAAAGTTTACACTAATCACATCCGTAGATTTGCATCTTTCATTCAAAAACCTCTCACACTGGCTGAATTTGCCGACATTCGTAACTATTTACTTAAAGAAATTAACGAGAAACAACAATCTGCATCATTTATTAATCAATTTGTTAGCGCATTGAAATTTCTTTTTGATACTACACTTCATCGCAATGATCTTTCTGTACAAATTCCTCGTGCAAAAAAAGAGAAGAAGTTGCCATGTGTGCTTAGCGTGTCGGAAATTGGAGCATTATTAACTAACGTCCGTAATCTCAAGCATAAATGTCTTATATTTGAGCTCTTACCGTTTTATTGGACAGGCCAGAGTGTGAGTTTTCGATCACATACCAGCTCAAATTTTCATTTTTGGATTAACCAGCTTTCTTCATTAACGCCTTTTGCTTCAAATCGTATCGTTTCATGAACGAGGCAGGGGTTAAATA
>CANHGK010000027.1 GCA_947460235.1 Paenibacillaceae bacterium
AGCCGATGTCAGCGAATTGAAAGATGACGTACGCTTGCTCAAATCCGATGTCAGCGAATTAAAAGATGACGTACGCTTGCTCAAATCCGATGTCAGCGAATTGAAAGATGATGTCGGCATATTCAAAGCGGATGTCAGCGAATTGAAAGATGACGTACGCGTTCTTAGAGCAGATGTTCAAAAATTAGGGTTAACCATGGAAAAGCTACAAACTGAAGAAATTGAACATAAAAACGAAACAGCTCAACTGAAAGTAGCAATCTTTGAAGTCGCTGAAACGGAACGCAGAATTGAAAAAAAATTAGATCAACAGTTGTTGACGATGATGGAATTAGCCTACCGATCCTTGGAGCATGATGCGATGTTGAAACGATTGTATGCGAGTTAATTGCAATTGAAAAATCACTGTTAGACAAGTAATGTCAAACCGCCTAGGAAACCATGAAATCTGGTGTCCGCGGCGGTTTTTATTTTGCAATTCACCGCTAGAAATTAGAAAGGGTCAACGAAAAAAAGCCTGCTAGGACCAAAAGGTCCCAGCAGGCTAAAAGTCGTTCTCTCATCATGCCATTCTCACGAGCAATGTCTATTAATCAATCAATTCAGCTTTCTTCAAGAAGCGCTCCACCATAACCGCGGTTTCGGCGCGAGTGATATTGGCCTTTGGATTGAGCTTGCCTTTGGATTGGCCTTTGATGATGCCATTCGTTGCTGCAGATGCTACCGCTTGCTTAGACCAGTTTCCGATCGCTGCTGCATCGCTGAAGCTGCTAATGTTGCTACCAATTGCCGCTACATCGTTCACTTGTGTCAGCTTCGTCCATTTCATCGCCTTACTAAGCATTACCATTGCTTCTTCGCGCGTGATCGTTTGGTTGCCTTTAAATGTACCGTCATGGTACCCGCTAATCAAGCCATAATTCACTGCCGTTTGCACATCCGCGTTGAACCAGTCGTTTGCTTTACTATCTTTGAAGTTCAATGCATCATTTGCTTCCGAAGGTTTCAAACCCATCGCTCGTACGAGAATCGATGCGAATTCCGCACGCTTGATTTGATCGTTCGGTGCAAAAGTTGTTTCTGTTTTTCCCTTGATCACGAGGCGGGAAGCCATGTTGTTCACCGCTTCTTTTGACCAATGTTTCTCAACATCTGCAAAAGTTTTCGGTGAGTAAACAACGGAATACGTGCTGTTCGTCAAGCTATTGATTCGCGCATAGTACTTGCCGCCGCATCAACATAGCGAAAATAAACCGCCATCGGCTGATTGACCTGCTCCGGTTTCAATGTCTCCGTATACCGATAGGTTGCATACCCGAATTGAGGCAACGCTAGTCCGCCATTCGTTTGTTCCCCCAGTATTTGCCCATGCCAGTTCGAAGGCACAGAGATATGGTCTGCTCGTGCAATTCGTTCTTTTCCCCGTTCGCCGCGAAAATCTTCCGGCGTCAACAGCTGGTTCCAATAAAATTGCCATTTTCCGTTTAAGGGTTTGATCGGTGAGTGCACCGTTCGTTCAATGGCGAATCCGCTATTCGTAAATAGAAATAAACCGATTACAATCCATATCAACTGTAGCAGTTGAATCCCGATTTTTGCGGATTTCTTATTCTGGTTCTGATGTCTCATTTTCATAGCTTATGCATCCTGTCCCTTCGAACAATTCATTCAATTTACCAAATTCAGTGTATCGTTAGATGATTCTTTCGTCACGAGAAAAATAGGCACTCCAAACGAATATCACCAATCAAAAAAGACTATTTCATTGGTTTCCATTCACCAATGAAATAGTCTCGTCTACTAAAACTAAATTGTGTTGCGTGCTATGCCAAAATCAAATAGGCCATAACCGCAACGAATACAACAACATGAATCGCCACACTGATTTTATCGAATCGCACAATTCGATCAATCGAAGCCTGATCATCTTCGTTCAATTTCTGATTAAGCAAGATAATTTGCATGAACGTTGCGACAATCATCACATACACGAGCACATAAATTTTATCCATCAACACCATGTAAGACAGTTCCGGCAATTTATCCGAATACGCAAGTTGAAGGAAAATCGCTGTAAGCAAGGATGTTGCCGGCATTGCGGTCCGCACTTCAACGAAAGTTGGTTTCAATAACAAAGCGAACCAGTTCGTAAGTAACACAATGATCAGCGGAAGGAGCAATTTGAAATAGAAAAAGTTCGTATTCCGTTTGATTTCCATCGTGAATTTCAAACTCGAATATTTCGATGCATCAGGCCCAGCAGTCAAATCCCCAAAATTCGTGCCATAATCATGGACATATTTTTGTGAAGTTAAACTTTTAATATCCCATCCTTGAATATTCAAACTCGCATCATATCCTGTATTCTTGTTATCCGCAATGTACACCACTTGATCGTACGTACTTGAACTATCTTCAATGTAAAAATTCAAGTATTGCGTGTCTAACGGATAGTTTTTCAAATCAAACGGTTGATAAAAACGCGCATTGATGCGCATCGCTAGATATTTCGTGCCATCGGGTAATGTTTTCGGCGCTTCGAAAAGTGGCGTTTTGATCATTCCCCATTCTTCAACGGCATTGACGAATTCCATCGTTGTCGATGGATCGACGTCGCCTTTCCATGCAAACCAAACATATGCAGACATGTAGTATGTATTGGATTCAAACTTCAAGTCGTACACATTAATCGGATAAATCCCAATCGAAACTTGATTCGCATTTTTGGGTAATTGCTCGAGCGGAATGAATTTCCCATTAATCAATGAAGACTTGATCAGTTCTTCTGCATTCGTTTGACTGTTTTCGGCAAATCCGACACAGGGTGTGAAAGGTAATATAAGGAAAATAGTTAACAAGAACAACGAGACCATCAATTTGAGTCGTTTTTTAGACATGAACATCATAGTTACCCTCCTGAAATTTTAATTAACCCGCAATAAACAATAGCCTAGCACGTAAAAAAAGTCCATTCTAAAATAATCACGACACTGACCAAGAAAAAGCGCCTGCCTACTTGGAACAATGAATTCACATTCATTGGCCAAATTCGACAAGCGCTTTTTGTGATGGAATACATCGTTGCTATGAATCATTGCTCATATTGAATCAACGAACCATTTCTTAATTCATATGGATGTTTCAAAAGGAAGTTGGTAAGCTTCCATATGCATCTCAATGAAACAACCATCGCATCGTCTGCTACTGGTCTTATGACAAGATCTTATCGTTGATTGTGGTTCGCATATCCAAATTACGAACCACTATTCAGTTCTACCGAATAGATTGAGCTATCTTGGTAAATTTGCTAAACCTTTTGGGTTACACGTAAAAACATCATGTCAGAAAATGAATCGTACGTTCATTCTTTGTGTAGCTTGCAGTGGAGTACTCATTCGGTTAACAAATAGTTGCTATTAGCAACTATTTCCGCAAAATTATAGACATGGTCGGATACATGTCATTTTACATCGGTCGAATCATTTGCGACACCACGAGATACAAAAACCCCCATTGCCAACGACATCATCTATGCTGATGCGATGAGTGTACTTCATCGGTTCCGGATGAACCATCCGATATACCATTCAAAAACAAATGTAATGGCGCAGCGATCAGTACAAAGGACAGTGCAACAATTGCCAGTTTTCGTTTTGGAAGTTTCATTTGATTTTTCACGATGAAACTAAACAATGAAATCCCCAAACCAATCGGAATCAAATAGGCCGCATACTCTTGTACATCTTCAAAATGCTGAATGCCACCACTCATCATCCCGATTCCAATCGACAATAAAAAAGATGAAATCAGTAATTTCGCAATTTCAAGTCCACTCATCTCTTTTTTATGCAAAATAATCTCATTGACTAGCGTCGCGCTAATAAATAAAACCACACCGAATACCATAATGATCGAATATCTACTTGGATCAATCGGCAGATGTACAATAGAACCTGAGATTAATCCAATCCCTAAAAACATCCCAACGTACCCAACGTACATTTTTACTAATTGACGAATTGAAGCGATGTGCGTATTCATCATTTCCCTCCATATCTCATTCATTCTTTTTAAAGAATATAGAACAGTTATGTAGAACTGATGAGGAATTCATGGAAATTGAATGACGATTCTGGTTCCTTCTCCCTTTACACTTTTGGCTTCGATCGAGCCACCATGATTTTCGACCAATCGTTTGACAATCGTTAACCCGAGGCCACTACCTCCTGAGGCTCTGGCTCTGGATTTTTCTGTTCGATAAAAGCGTTCAAAAATATACGGTAAATCTGCTTGATCGATACCAATTCCTGTGTCTTGAATCATGAGCGTTGGTTTTCCGTTTCGAACGCAACTAACCACAGTTACCGTACCACCCGTTGGGGTGAATTTTAGCGCATTCATAAACACATTCGTCAAGATTTGACCTATCCGATGTTTATCGACACGCGCCATGACTTGTCCCTCAGATTGCAAAATTAACGTCAACCCTTTTTGCTCAACGAATGGTCGCAATGATTCAATGCTGATGTTCACCAATTCACTCATATCTTCCTCATCTACGTTCAGCTTAAAATTAGGGGATTCCACGGCGGCTAATTGCTCGAGATCTCCAACGATCACCCCCAACCGATTCACTTCTTCGTAACAGGAGATGAGCCGTTCATGACTCGGTTCCCAAACGCCATCGATCATCGCTTCGATGTGACTTTTTAACGTTGCTAATGGTGTGCGTAATTCATGTGCAACATCGGCTGTCATATGTTTGCGAAGTGTTTCTTGCCGTTGCAGTTGTTCCGCCAAATGATTTAATGAATGTCCTAAATCAGCAATTTCATCGTGTCCTTTCACTTCATTTCGAGTCGTGAGATCACCTTTTGACATGTGCTCTGCCGTTCTTCTCATTTGAATGAGCGGGGCAGAAATTCGTCTTGCAACGACGGAACTAATGATGAAAATCAAAAGTAACCCCACGACCGACGTCCACAAAATCGTTTGATTCAATGCCATTTCAAAATGATCATCTAACATGCCAGCATTCATCTTCACATCTTGAACCTGTGTTTGATATTCAAGAAAATGCATATGGGTCTGATAGACAAGCGTAATCGCTGCAGCGATGAGGACGCCTGATGCAATTAACGTACAAGCAAGCACAATACGAAAATAAAGACTTTTAATTTGAACCCCCACCTTTAAATTGATAGCCCGCGCCAAACACCGTAATCAGATACACCGGCGTTTTCGGGTCATCTTCAATCTTCTGACGTAAATTTTTAACGTGTTGATCAATTGCCCTCGTGTCACCGGCATAATCAAATCCAAATACAAGTTCAATTAACTCTTCCCTGCTAAATGTACGCCCTGGATGTTTCGCCATTTTCAATAACAATTGAAACTCTTTCGGTGTAAGATTGATAGGATTTTGTTTTTTTGTCACCTGAACACGTTGTTCATGAATGACTAAGTCACCATCATCAAATCGCATTTCTGAATCCAGTGAGCGAGTTGTATTTACTCGGCGAAAAATCACCTTAATTCTAGCCATCAACTCTCTAGGACTAAATGGTTTCGTTACATAATCATCCGCACCAATCGTTAAGCCATTGATCCGAAACTCTTCCGCTACTTTCGCTGTCAGCATAATGATCGGAATATTCGACTCCAGTCGAATTTGTTGACATACCGATTCCCCAGAAACATCTGGCAACATTAAGTCAAGAATGATCAAATCAAATGCTTGTTCCCGAAAAAGGACAAGTGCTTCACTTCCGCTTGTGGCTTCTTCGGTTAGAAAACCATCTCGTTCGAGGTACGATTTCATCACTTCGCGTATTTTCGCTTCATCATCAACAATTAAAATTCGTTTTTGCATTCTTAGTATCCTTTCACTAATACAACTAATAGAAAACAACGTTCCTCATCAATTCTATACAATTTGTCGTTATTTTAAAGGTAAAAAAGTTATGTCATATGGAGATATTTGTAATGAAACGTTATGTTCTTTGCTTTTTAAGCATAAGTTCAATATCGATCTTGAATGCATGTTCTTTTTGATCCAATCATCAAATAAATGGAATGTTGAGTCTAATTCAAGGAATCCTTGATTTGATAAAAACACTATTTATCTGTAGTATGAATTAATATATGATAGATTTCGGAAGAGGTGTTGAGACATGTACCAATTCAAAGATACGGATCGGATTTTTATTTACACAGGCCCGGAGGGTGCTGGACGGAGAACGGTTGCGGACCGCGCCGGTGAAACATTTAGCATGAAGAAAGTCGTTGCCTACACAACGCGGACGCGACGTCCGAACGAAACGGAAGGCGTCGATTATTTTTACCTAAACCCTGCTCAATTCAAACGTGCAGAACTAAACAATGAATTTGTTGAGACGATTTTCTCGACGACGAATTTATATGGGATCAAAGGCGCAGACATTGAAGAACATTTATCAACACACGGTGCGGTTTATTTGATCATGAATCGCGAAGGCGCTGAAATTCTGAAAGGGATTTATGGAGATAAAGTCGTGCGCATCTTCGTTTATTCCGACGTTGACACCGTGAAAAAACGTCAAGTGGAAAAAGGCCTCTCCGAAGAAAGTATCGCTCGCAATATCGTGAAATATAATGAAGACATGGCATATATGCCACTTTGCGAACACGCTTTTGAAAATTATGATTTGTCACACACGCTATTTTCGCTCACAAAAATATTAGAAGGTTATTTGAAACGTGATTTATTAGATTTGGATTAATTAAGTGAATGATAGACATGTAAGGCATCATTGGTGTATTCAGCGCCAATGATGCCTTTTTAAGTTGCGATAACTTGAATCTTAAACAAGACTGTTTAAGATTGTTTTTACCCCGACCAAAACTGATGCACTTGTGACAAAGCTATAATTGCTTGATGCGTCTAGTGCCAAAGTCCCGTTCCAAGTAATCGTATCAAATTGAGAGTTATATATCCCGAGCGGCGGCAAATCTCCATTCACCAAAAACGAACCTAATGACGCCGTAACATTTCCTTGAAAGAAACAATTGGTTACGTTGGCGTATACCGCAACATTGATGCTTCCACTTAAACGACTGTCAACCAAACGCTGAATTCTGATGGATGCTTTATTCATCACCCGAATTCGCGAATGATAAATATACGTATTTGTTATCCCAGTGTGCGCCGGCACTGCAAGCGGATCATTGATGATACTTCCCAATACACTCGCATTTAAAAGTTGAAATTCGATCGTTGTACTCCCATCAATCGGATCCGTATTTTGAAAAATGATATTTCCGCTGATGGTTGCGCCGTCTGTGTAATTGGTGTGTGTACTAGCTGATGTTCCATTGTCCAACGTGCCAATCACGGTAACTGATCTGGCTCTTACGAGATATGCATTTTCAATTGATGGGTTGGTTTGAATCGTAATGTTTCTCGGAATGGTGGATACAAAATCCGAAAGTATTGCATTCCCTAATGTCCACGGACCTAATCCAAGCAATTGAACGTTTCTTGCCGGCGGAATGATCACATCCTCATCAAATGCTGAATTCGCAGCAATGAGTATCACTAACCGGGCTTTTGTTCCCAGCGTATTCGCGAAAGCACTTGAGGTCGCTGCAGTGATCGCCGCTTGTAAGGATTGATACGGATCAGACGGCGAACCATCACCTGGTCCAGGTGCACTCGAATCCGCCCAAATGACCGTCTGATCTCCCCAAACAAAAGTACTCGACCCTGCCGGACCACGCGGACCCTCGGGACCAACTGGACCTTGAGGACCTTCTGGACCACGCGGACCCTCGACATTCACTCGAGGATTCATGCTCGCACCACAAAAGCATCCATAACCCATCGAATTGCCACCACAACAGCAGTCCATTTCACTCAACCCCTTTTTGAAAAGTTACATCCTACTCATTGAAATGCTTGCATTTATCTGCGACTATTATAGAATATGAACAATGTTAACTTGTGCCGTGGGAGGCTCTCGAATGAATAAGGTATGGTGGAAAGAAGTCGTTGCCTATCAGATATATCCGCGTAGTTTTATGGATTCCAACGGTGATGGCATCGGCGATTTGCAAGGGATGATCTCAAGATTGGATTATGTGAAGGACCTCGGCATCGACGTGATCTGGATTTGTCCGATGTACAAATCGCCGAACGATGATAATGGTTACGATATTAGCGATTACCAAGACATTATGGATGAATTCGGTACAATGGAAGATTTCAATCAACTTTTGGAAGAAGTTCACCGCCGCGGCATGAAATTGATCATTGACCTCGTCGTGAATCACACGAGCGATGAGCATCCTTGGTTTGTCGAATCGCGTAGTTCCAAGGACAATCCGAAGCGCGACTGGTACATTTGGCGCGATGCGAAACCGACGAACGCACTGAAAAGCACGAATGATCCGAACAACTGGGAAAGTATTTTTGGCGGTTCCGCGTGGGAATTCGACGAGGCAACTGGCCAATATTATATGCATCTCTTTTCACGCAAACAGCCCGATTTGAACTGGGAGAACACCGAAGTTCGCGGCGCGATTTACGATATGATCAACTGGTGGCTAGGCCGTGGCATCGATGGCTTCCGCGTTGACGCGATCACACACATTAAGAAAGAACCTGGATTGAAAGACATGCCGAATCCGAAGGGCTTAACGCATGTTCCTGCCTATCCTAAAATCATGAACATTCCTGGAATTATGGATATGATCTCCGACATCGACAAGCATACGTTCTCCAACTATCCGATCATGACCGTTGGCGAAGCGAGCGGCGTCTATGCACATAATTCACATGAATGGGTTGGCGATGAACTCGGCAAATTCGATATGATTTTCCAGTTCGAATTCAAGACATTGTGGACGCAAGATCTCGATCTGACGCTCGATGTGAAAGGATATAAACGCATTTTGTCCAAATGGCAAAAAGCGCTCGAAACCAAGGGTTGGATTGCACTTTTCATCGAGAATCATGATATGACTCGCGTCGTTTCCTCATGGGGGAATGACAAAGAATATCGCCGCGAAAGCGCAACTGCATTTGGTGCAATGTATTTCTTAATGCGCGGCACGCCGTTTATTTATCAAGGTCAAGAAATCGGGATGACCAACGTTCAATACCCGAACATTGAAGATTACAACTGTGTTGCCACGAAGAATATGTACAACAATCGCCGTGACCAAGGCATGTCGCACGAAGAAATTATGCCGTATGTATGGACGAATTGCCGTGATAGTTCACGTACGCCAATGCAGTGGGATGCAACACATAACGCAGGTTTCTCCGCAGGGAACCCGTGGCTCGGTATGAACGCGAATTACACCGAAATCAACGTTGCTCAGCAAACAAACGATCCGAACTCCATTTTGAATTTCTATAAAAAATTGATCGCACTTCGCAAATCGAATGCGCTTTTCTCATACGGAATTTATGATTTGATCCTGAAGTCGCACGCTCAAATTTATGCATATACACGTACCTTGGACAACCAAGTTGCCGTGATCATCAGCAATTTGTCCGCGACGGAAGCGGCGTATCGCTATCCGAAGTTGAAATTGTCTTCTGAACACCTTGTACTAAACAATTATGACGTCGAACCGCACCAAAACGTTTCAACGATCCGTCTCAAACCATACGAAACGCGTGTATATCTAATGAATATGTAATAAAACAAGGCATCTGTGTTTTCAATTCCTGTTGAGGGATTGAAAAATGACAGATGCCTTGTTTGTTACGTTTGCTTTTTCTTTTTCATGTTCTTCTTTGCTTCTGCTTTCGCTGTCACCTCGATCACGCGAAATCTGACCATCTCGCGGATCAACTCCAGTGGCATCGGTTTATCCAGCGGAAATTGTACCGATCCCTTCGCCCATTTGAGATGTGCAATTTGGTCATGAAATGCCCTAATCGCACTCGGTGACGGATAAAAACCAATATGTCTCGCATATGCCGCAAAATGCACCAAATTCTCGTGCAATGTAAACGTCGGCATCTGATAGCTCATCGTTTCTACTGCTTCAGGCGCTTCTGACCGGATGGTCATTCTGATTTCTTCCAAGATGATTTGAACGTCTGGTGGAAACTTCGCAATGTATTCATCCATTGAATCACGTCCCGCAATAAGTTTGATATGGCTGCTCACATGCAACAGGAACTACTGCGTATTCAGCCTGTTCCGGTGTATGCGCGTATGGATTTCCGAGCACCGCAAGTAGCTGCTCCAACACCGAGTAATCAGCATGTTTTACCGCTGCCTCAAGCGCCGCTTCCACCCGATGATTCCGCGGAATAACCGCCGGATTACTCGAACACATGCATTCCCTTGAAGACTCCGCGCCTTCTGTTTGCCGTCCACGTCTCGCCTGCCATCGCTCGTGCCACGCAACAAATGCTGCCGAAGAATACATTACCGAACCTTCGAATCGATCAAACGTCAGATCAAGAAATGTATTCGTAAAATCCGCATGGTGCGCCTGCATGACGCTGAGCAGTTCTTCAAATAAGGCCCGATCTTCTTGTTCCTCATTAAAAATTCCTAGTTTTGAGCGCATCCCTGCGACCCACTGTTGGTAATATAATTCGCTAAACTTCTCAATTTCTTCGCGTGCGATCGTGATCGACTGTTCTTCGTCCGAGTGGATCAGCGGCAATATACTTTCTGCCAAACGCGCCAAGTTCCACGCGCCAATATACGGCTGATTGCAATACGCATAACGGCCTTTGGCATCAATCGAACTAAACACCGTTTCTGCATCATACGCATCCATAAATGCGCACGGGCCGTAATCAATCGTTTCTCCGCAAATCGACATATTGTCTGTATTCATTACGCCATGGATAAATCCAACCAACTGCCACTTTGCGATCAGCGACGCCTGCCTTTTCACAACTTCCCTGAGCAAAAGTAAATAGCGCTGTTCGTCCATGAGCGAGATCTCCGAAAAGTGTCTTTGAATGGTGTAATCTGCAAGCGCGCGAACATCGTCCAACGCCCCAAATTGAGCGGCAAATTGAAACGTCCCGACGCGAAGATGACTACTTGCAATCCTTGTAAGGATCGCACCCGGTAATTCCGTTTCTCGGTACACTGGTTCTCCGGTCGTGACAACCGCCAAACTACGTGTGGTCGGAATGCCAAGTCCATGCATCGCTTCGCTGATGATGTATTCCCTCAGCATCGGACCGAGCGCAGCAAGTCCATCGCCGCGGCGCGAGTAAGGCGTTCTTCCAGATCCTTTGAACTGGATATCAAATCGCTCCCCTGTTGGTGTGATGTGTTCACCAAGCAGAAGCGCTCGTCCGTCACCTAACATATTAAAATGTCCGAATTGATGTCCTGCGTATGCTTGTGCAAGTGGCTGCGCACCATCAGGCACGATATTTCCGGAAAAAATAGCCGCACCTTCATCCGCGCCTAGCAGTTGCGGGTTTAACCCAAGTGATTTGGCAAGCACAGCATTAAAGACAACCTTCTTCGGCGCAATTACAGGTGATGGGTGCACAGCACTAAAGAACAAACTTGGTAACCTCGCGTAACTGTTATCGAATTGAAATTCAAGTGGTTGCTCTTGCATGTTAAACTCCTACGTTGTGTGTCATTGTTTTCGATAAAACAAGCGATACTCCCTTAGTTTCAGCTCATCGTTTTGTTCATATAGGATAGAATTCCCAGCTTTAATTCGCGTCAAATGCTTTTCGTAAAAATTCTACGATGCCTGCATTTGTTCAAATTGACTGTTATAAAGCGTCGCATAAAATCCGCCATCCGCTAACAATTGTTCATGTTTGCCTTGTTCTACGATATCTCCATCTTTCATCACCAAAATGACATCCGCATCACGAATTGTGGACAAGCGATGTGCAATGATAAAACTTGTGCGACCATGCATCAATTGATCCATCGCTTTTTGGATGAGTACCTCTGTGCGTGTATCTACGGAACTAGTTGCTTCATCAAGAATAAGAATTTTCGGATCAGCTAACATCGCGCGCGCGATTGTTAGCAATTGTTTTTGACCTTGTGACACATTGGTCACCTCTTCGTTTAATACCATACCATAGCCGTCAGGTAATGTTTTGATAAAATGGTGTGCATGCGCCGCTTTCGCTACCTCAATCACTTCCTCATCCGTTGCCATCAAGTTGCCATAACGAATATTTTCCATGATCGTACCGTTAAATAGCCACGTATCCTGCAACACCATCCCGAACAAGCTACGCAATTCATTCCGCGAAAAGTCTTTGATATCATGTCCATCGATCGAAATCTTACCTTGTTGCACATCGTAAAAACGCATCAATAGCTTCACAATTGTCGTTTTCCCTGCACCAGTTGGTCCGACAATCGCAACACGTTGACCCGGTTTCACGGCAACTGAAAAATTACGAATGATCGTTTTGTCTGAATTGTAGCCAAAATCGACATGCTCAAACGTGACTTGACCGGAAACATCGTCCGTAGATACAGGCTCCGCAACTTCTTCCACTTCTTCCGATTCATCCAAAAATTCAAATACTCGTTCTGCGGCAGCAGCCGTCGATTGAAGAATATTTGAGATTTGTGCGATTTGTGCAATGGGTTGTGTGAATTGGCGTACATATTGGATAAACGCGAGAATATCCCCAACTTCAATCGTTTTGCGAATGGCTAACCAACCGCCCAAAATCGATACGAGCACGTAACCAATGTTCCCAACAAAAAGCATAATCGGCATCATCATCCCAGACAAAAACTGTGATTTCCACGCCGAGTCATATAATGTACGGTTTAATCGATCAAATTCGTTGACCGCTTTTTCTTCCCCGTTAAATGCTTTCATAATCACATGTCCGCCGTACATCTCTTCGACGTGACCATTCACATGTCCTAAATATTCTTGTTGATCCTTAAAGTATTTCTGTGATTTTTTGAAAACGAGCATGATCAAAATCATCGACAATGGCAAAATTAACACCGTGCCGAGTGTCATCACCCAACTAATCGACAACATCATTATGAAGACACCGACAATCGTGACGACCGATGAAATGATTTGCGATAAACTTTGGTTGAGCGATTGATTCACGGTGTCCACGTCGTTGGTGACGCGAGACAATACTTCACCGTGCGATTTGGTATCGAAGTATTTTAACGGCAACCGGTTAATTTTTTCGGCAATATCTCTACGCATCCGATAAGAAACCTTTTGCGCAACGTCAGCCACGACAAAACCCTGTACCATCCCAAACAGCGTACTAATTAGATACAAACCGAGCAATAGCAAAGCCGTTCGGCCAATTGATGCAAAATCGATTCCGGCACCAGCGGTTCCAGATACTTTTGCCACGAGTCCTTCAAATATTTTAGTTGTCGCATTACCAAGAATTTTTGGACCGATAATCGCGAATGCCGCACTTCCTACTGCAAACACCATCACGATGAGCAATGATGTTCGATACGGCGATAAATATCCAATCAATTGTTTCATCGTACCCTTAAAATCTTTGGATTTCTCAACGGTACGCATCCCGCCCATCGGGCCACCCATACCGCCGCCCATCGGACCTCTACCCATTGGACCACCCACGCCTGAACGATTGTTATTCATTTGACTACGATGATTTGCATTCATCCGGCAAGTTCCTCCTTGGAGAGCTGGGAATAGGCGATTTCTTGATAAACTTCACACGATTCTAGCAACTGTTGATGTGTTCCGACCCCGGCAATTTTGCCTTCCTCCAACACAATAATTTGATCTGCTTGCATGATCGTACTGATCCGCTGCGCGACGAGTAAAATCGTACGTTGACCCATTTGCTCTTTCAATGCTTTACGAAGCGACGCATCGGTTTTGTAATCAAGTGCAGAGAAACTATCATCAAAAATATAGATTTGCGGCTGTTTAGCCAACGCTCTCGCAATCGAAAGGCGCTGTTTTTGTCCACCTGAGACATTCGTTCCACCTTGCGCGATCCCAGTCAAATATCCTTCAGGCATCGTTTGAATAAATTCTGATGCTTGTGCTGTATCTGCAAACTGCTGAAGTTGTTCCGCACTGATTTGATCAACGCCATAACCGATGTTACTTTCAATACTTCCAGTAAACAGTACTGCTTTTTGAGGCACATAGCCGATTTGTTGGCGGAGTTCATGTTGCGTTACACTGCGTATATCAATACCATCAATCGTAATTTTCCCAGCAGAGACGTCATAAAACCTTGGAATCAAGTTAATAAGCGTTGATTTTCCGCTGCCTGTACTTCCAATAAACGCAGTCGTTTGACCAGGTTTCGCGGTGAATGAAATATCAGATAACGCATCTTCTTCCGCCCCATGGTGACGGAAATGAACGTGTTCAAAGCGGACTTCACCTTCCAACGTACCTTGAAATGATTGCGCATGCGCTGCATCGAGTATCGTGTTTTCAACTTGTAACACTTCATTGATTCGATTCGCCGATACTGTTGCACGCGGCAACATGACGGAAACCATCGAAATCATCAAAAACGCCATAATAATTTGCATCGAGTATTGAATAAATGCCATCAAATCACCAACTTGCATCGCACCTTGATCGACCTGATGTCCCCCAACCCAGATGACCAATAAGGTCGTACCGTTCATGATCAACATCATTAGTGGCATCATCGTGGTCATCATTTTAGTAACGAACAAAGTCGTTTTGGTCAAATCGACATTTGCTTGATCAAACTTTTGTTCCTCAAAGCGCTGCGTACTAAAGGCGCGGATGACCGGAATTCCCGTCAATATTTCTCTCGTCACCAAGTTTAACCGATCTACCAACTGCTGAATCATCTTGAATTTTGGAATTGCTACGCCAAACATCACCAAAACAAGTGATAAGATCGCCATTACCGCCACTGCAATTACCCATGACATTGACGAATCGCCGCTATACACTTTGATGATCCCTCCAACCCCAAGGATTGGCGCGTAAAACACAATACGCAATACCATAATCATTAACAATTGAACTTGTTGAATATCGTTTGTGCTGCGAGTGATCAGTGATGCCGTCGAAAACCGATCAAATTCAGCATTCGAAAATCCCGTCACCTTGCGAAACACATGATTCCGCAAATCCTTCCCTAATCCAGCGCCGACTTTTGCCGACAAAAAGCCAACCACAACCGACGCTGACATGCCAATAAGTGCAATGAGCAACATCAATCCGCCCATCTTCAAAATATATTGCGTTTGCTTCTGACGCATATCAATGCCAATCGCTTCGTATTCTTGATGTACACTGGCGATTGCCGCTTGTGTCATCATAGAAGCAGACAATCCATTAAATTTCTTCTCGATCTTTATTTTCATCGCTTCAATCATTTTTGGTTGCATTGCTGCCAATTGAATAAGGTTGATGCCAGTGTTACCCGATTTTTCAATACCAGACACGATCAGCATCGGCTTTTCCATCAAATCGATCAGATCACCAGTTGAATCAGAAGTCAATTGATAGATTGGTTCCTTCGCCAAGATCGGATAGGATGCTACCGCCGTATCATACTCCCCCTTTGACAACTTGCTGCGATCGAGCAATTGATACGCTGCCTTAACTTTTGATTGCTCCGCTAAACTCATAAAAATAAATAGTTGTTCCAACTTACTTTTACGGATCGCTTCGGGAATCGCTTGTTCGATGCCACCTTGCTGAATCCCGACGTTAACGATTTTCGATGTATAATCTGGAAGCGCTAAATCACTCATCGCCTGCACGAATAATAACGCAATAATCGTAACCACCGAAATCAAAAATGGTTTAACATATTTTATCAACTTAAACACGAATACCTAACCTCCTTTGGTTAACTGGGTTAATTATATGTGATAACGATAGATGCGTAAATATCACGTTCCTTTTAAATTTCCGTGCAATATAAACGTTTCTCACGCTTGAAGCACTTCTGAACGGATGGTCAGCATGTGCTGGTGTATGCCCAATGGATTCCCGAAGCATTATAAAATAACTTTGGCAACCTCGCGTATCTGTTATCGAATTGAAAACATACTTATCATTTATCTCGTACATGCTACGACAAGTGAACATAATGACGAACGATGCAAAAAAATACCAGTGCTGAACACGCACTGGTATTTCGTATGGACCTTCTATTTTTCAGATGATACCTCTATTGATTTCGATAAAACAAGCGATACTCCCACGGTTTCAGCTCGTAGTTTTGTTCGTCTTTCAAGGTGACTTCTTGAGGCTCCGGGAATGTGTGATATTTCCCTTGTTGGGAATGGTATTTGACCGTAACTTTGCTAGGCGCAGACGACAAATTGAGCAATATGATCACTTGATTGCCATCTTTTTTGCGCGTATACGCAAGTACTTTCTCATCTGACGTATCGATTGTATCGATATCGCCGCCATTTTTCCCGTTCCAAAGTGCAGCATTCTCATGTTTGAAACGAATTAAATCTTGATAAACATTCGTCAAAGACATATCGGTCCAATCAATCTCGTCTTTCTCAAAAAACTTCAAGCGCTTCGTGAGTGCAGCTTCCTGACCGGAATAGACAAGCGGAATACCTGGAACGGTAAAATATAATGCTGCCATCGCTGGCACGGCGCCTTCTTTGAAACGTTCAAATTCGCTTCCATTCCAAGAATTTTCATCATGGTTCGTAATAAACTGAAGTGGAATCGTTCCATCCGGATAATTTCGACTCATTTTCGAGAAAAAGGAACTAAATGCCATTCCCAATGTTCGCTTTTCCTGTGCGACGTCATCCATCATATGATAGAATTCCCAGCTGTAATTCGCATCAAACGCTTTTCGTAACATCTCCATATCGCTATTGTCTTCCGCAAGCATAAACACCGGTTTGATATTATCTAATTCAATTCGAACATCTTTCCAAAACTTAACGGGAACGCCTGATGCATGATCTTCACGAAAACCATCCACATCCGCTTCTTTGACCCAAAAAGCCATTGCCTCAATCATCGCTTCAGACATGTCTTCATTTTTAAAGTTCAAATCCGCAACATCTGTCCAATCTGTGCCTGGTGGATGAATGATTTTACCCGCAGCAGTGCGCGTGTACCATTCTGGATGTTCTTTGATCCATGGATTATCCCAGCCGGTATGATTCGCAACCCAGTCCATAATTACATGAAATCCCATATCATGACACTTTTTCACGAGCGCCTTGAACTCGTCCATCGTCCCAAACTCCGGATTTACTCCTTTGTAATCAGCAACTGAATAATAGGAACCGAGTACACCCTTTCGATTCTCCTTTGAGATCGGATGAATTGGCATGAACCAAATAACATCCACACCAAGATCTTTCAATCGTTGCAAATGCGGTTCGAATGCTGCGAACGTGCCCTCATGCGTGTACTGTCTAATATTCACTTCATACATAACCGCATTTTTCATCCATTCTGGCAACTGCTTTTCACGTGTCGCTACCCGTTCCTTCTTCGGCGTTGCCGTCGCTTTCGGTTGCACAGAAGGTTGCGCAGCATCTTGTTTTGGTTGGCAACCAATCAATACCAAACTAAGGAGTAAGATCAAACTTAAATTAAAGACGATTAATTTTTTCATTGTAACCTCCTAAAGATTCCTGTGTATTTAATGGACGAACAACAAATTATGTTTTCTAACTATTTATTTTTGAGTTAACTGTCAAAAATCCTTTAATCCCATTAAAGAAATTCAGCAATAACATAAAAATCGGTAAACCGTTCCTCATGGAAGGTTTACCGATCATTTTTCATACTACTCTCAAATTAATTCACAGGATGAAAGCAATACATTGATCAATTCCAAATTCAACACAGCTGGAACGGATTGTTTGCCCATTTTCTTCATATTGCGAAGCAACTCCCAAACCCCCTTGGCAAATTGTTGCAGGGCGCCTTTCACTCTTCTGGCCTTAATCATCACCAACCATACTTGATATAGAGGGATTGATTTTTCGTAAGCAACATAACGTGTCTTCCATTCCGTTGGAGCAAATTTCTTTTTATAGTGATAAAGCGATTCAAAACAATAATCACTTTTTACATGCTTAAATACAAACTTCATAATTTTTTTCGTCAAATCTCCGTTGTCGTCGCAAATTCCTGCAAGCGGGACAACCCCAAGACTAAGAAGAGAGACGCCTTCATCTTTCATTTTCATCGCAGCAGTGATGATTGCATGTTCCATCACACCGGGCACGGTTTCGCTTTTTTTGCGGCGCATCACATCTAAAAAATAACCACACCGATTCATGAATGGCGAAAACATCAACACCGCATGCACATTTCCAACCTCATCAATTGAAACAAAATATCTTCTTTGCAAAGGAGTATCCAAATGTAAATCGCCAAGCGAAAATGTTAATTTCGCTTTTTTATCAGCAAACCATTCTGCGGAAACGTGATCGATCTTGTCCTCTAAATCATGGTCACGATGCTTACTTGGGTAATATTCAAAAACGGTTAGACCAGCCTTTTCTGACGCACGAATTTTGTTGCGAAGCTTCAACGTCGCTTTCCCGGTTAGTTCATAATTCCGCAAATCGATAATCGCTTCTTCTCCATATTTAAACATTAATAAACCCGCGTCAGTCATTGCCTGCGCGGCGTGTTCACTGGTAGAACTAAAACACATTTTCCAACGATTCATTTTGCAAAAACGCTGAAATTCCAGAAGCACACTACTCATTTGTTCTTGCGAACAAATGGGATCGCCAAGACTAAGTGCAACACGATCAATGACCACATAAGGTATTAGTCCTTGTCCATCTTTACTATAAAACATCAATTTTTCACCAGACAAAGCCAAATAACATAATGAATCATTCCCATAATGATGTACAAATTTCGCTGCCAAATCTTCATGCAAACCATGCGGAATCTCTTTTCGATTACGCGTTATCACGTACGATCCACCTCGTCATTACGAATTTTATTGACTGCTTCATTTAATGAAAGCATGCGTTCATCCAAAATCGATGTAATCTCCGCCGCTTCTTTAAGTTGTTCTTTTATTTGAAGAGGTACATTTTCATTAAATTTATAGAAAATTTTATGTTCAAGGCTTGCCCAAAAATCCATCGCAATGGTACGGATCTGAATCTCAACTGGTACATGTTCAACCCGATTCGTCAAAAATACAGGGATCTCAATTAGCATATGCAAACTTCGATAGCCATTTGCTTTCGGATGATTTACATAATCTTTCACTTCAAGGACTGTCACATCATCTTGTGCCGCAAGCATTTGATAAATATTAAAAATATCCGTTGCAAATGAACAAATGACCCGTACGCCTGCAATATCACGAATGTGTTCATAAGCAGATTGGATGGTCACAGGAACGCCTTTTCGTTTCAATTTATCAAAAATGCTATCCGGGGATTTAATCCGCGACTTAATATGTTCAATTGGATTGCTGTCATGCATAAATTGAAACTCTTCGTTAATGATCGTTAACTTTGTTTCGACTTCTTTAAGCGCAAAACGATAGGATAGAAGAAATGCTGCCCAATCACGCATCCACTGCGCTTCAGATTCTGCCTCATACATAAACATCCCTCGATCCCTTAAACAATTCACCCAAACTTAGAAAATCAAGCGCCTTTTCCACATTCTCTTCAATCGATTGTTTCGAATTGTCGAGATGGAGAATTGAACATTCCTGTTCATTCCAGTTGCATTTGAATTCTTGTAATCCTTTAATCCGTTTGGAGAACTCATCCCAATTCGCTATTTTCCATGCATCCCGCGGATGATTACGTTGGATGATTCGCTGTTTTTGCAACTCCAAATCGGACAGATAGACGTGAATCAACGACACGCTAACTTCTTCTAGCGTTTTACCTGCACGCGCAAGTTGACCAACGATCCAAGTCGGATCAAGCAATTCTTTGCCGAACGGACCGATCAACATAATATGTTTACCTAGTGCTAGATTTTCAACCGCCACATCCATGGTCGCCACATACTCCATATCGCGACAATGCTGCTGATAAAATGCAGAATCCCGATCATTAATATCTTGTCCATTCATTTGCAAAATTAGATCGCTATACCGACCTCCAACAGTATCTTTATCCAAAAAAACACAGTCAAATTGCTTGACCATTTCCTTGGCAATGGTTGTCTTCCCTGTCCCGCCAGAACCGACAATAAAAATAATTTGCTGTCTTGATTGATGTAAAACTTCTTTCATAAAAACACCCCATTAATTAGCATCGATGCATCTAGATTACCACGTCTCAAAATGGTGTGGCAGATGATTCCGCGTTGTCATTTAAAATGCATTTTAATTGTGACGACAATTTGACGAGTGCTAAAATGGACGTCTGTTCCTCTTGATATTTTATTACAAAGGTGATAATCTTGGAATGTGTGATTTGGAAAGCGTAATTCATGATATCTCTGAGTCTTTCCAAGCAGATAATTTTGACCACTTCCATGCGTTATGGGAGTTGAGGCCATACGGACAGCCGGGTCAAATGCCGATTGGCAACTGTAGTTGCCTTATTGATTGAGCGTAATGCTCAAATTTTATAAGTTGGTTACTTTACAACCAGTGCGAACAAAGCACACAACTTGTGAAACAGTCAATAAGAGTGCTAAAAGTGATTATTTGCTATATAGACTCTGATGCTACCGAGATATCTTGAATAGTTATAAGCTTTCTGCCCGTATGTCTATTGACATGCCCGTGGAATCATTCACATGACCGTTCCCTAGGAATCGTGTGCTTATTTCATATTGAAGATGACCTCATAACAAGTGTTGTGCGCGGCGATGCGCTAACCCTTGTTTTTTTGTTTTATAAATCGTTTCTTGGGATTTTTTACAAAATTTGACTTCGTCAGGAGAGTTGATCATGGGTAAAGCACTAATTATCGGTTGTGGCGCCGTGGCATCTGTTGCCATCCACAAATGCGTCCAAAACCATGAAGTATTTGAAGAAATTTGTATTGCAAGTCGCACGAAATCGAAATGCGATGAATTAAAAGCCAAATTGGATGGCGGTAAAACAATAATTACGACAGCTCAAATCGATGCAATGGACGTTCCTGCCTTGATCGCTTTGATTAACGAATATAAACCGGACATCGTTATGAACTTGGCATTGCCATATCAAGACTTGGCAATAATGGATGCATGTCTCGCGACAAAAACAAATTATATGGATACTGCCAACTATGAGCCAGAAGATACGGCGAAGTTCGAGTATTCCTGGCAATGGGCATACAAAGAACGTTTCGAAGAAGCAGGCATCACTGCACTTCTCGGCAGCGGCTTTGATCCAGGTGTAACTGGCGTATTCTCCGCACACGCATTAAAGCACCATTTTGACGAAATTGAATACCTTGATATTCTTGACTGCAACGGCGGCGACCATGGCTATCCATTCGCAACGAACTTCAATCCAGAAATTAACATTCGTGAAGTTTCCGCAAACGGTCGTTATTTTGAGAATGGTCAATGGATTGAAACGAAACCGATGGAAATTAAACGCGGGTACAACTTCGAAGACGTTGGTCCGAAAGATATGTACTTGTTATATCATGAAGAACTTGAGTCCTTAGCGAAGAACATTCCTGGCATTAAACGCATTCGTTTCTTTATGACATTCGGTCAAAGCTATTTGATGCACTTGAAATGCCTTGAGAATGTCGGGATGACGTCGATCGAACCAATTGAATTCGAAGGCAAAAAAATCATTCCACTTCAATTCTTGAAAGCTGTTTTGCCGGACCCTGCATCTCTCGGACCGCGCACAAAAGGCAAAACGAACATCGGTTGTATTTTCCGCGGCAAAAAAGACGGCAAAGACAAAACGTATTACGTTTACAATATTTGTGACCACCAAGAGTGCTATCAAGAAGTCGGTTCGCAAGGCGTAGCCTATACAACAGGCGTGCCTGCAATGATCGGTGCGATGATGCTGATGACTGGCGAGTGGGACAAAAAAGGCGTATACAATATTGAAGAGTTTAACCCTGACCCATACATGGATGCATTAAACAAATGGGGACTTCCTTGGAAGGAAAGCTTCTCACCGGAGCTTGTGGACTAACGAGATGAAATTCGAACAACTCCCTACACCTTGTTATGTTGTCGACGAAGGTTTGGTCGAAAAAAACTTAAAAATCCTGAACGGCTTGATGAAGCGCACCGGATGCAAGATTGTGTTGGCCCAAAAAGCGTTCTCCATGTTTACGTTGTATCCGCTGATCGCTCAATATTTGGACGGCACGACGGCGAGCGGTTTATACGAAGCACGACTTGCACATGAAGAAATGAGTGGAAAAGAAAACCATGTATTTTCTCCTGCATATCGTGAAGACGAAATCGATGAAATCGTAAGCATGTGTGATCATATTATTTTCAACTCCTTCTCTCAATTAGAGAAGTACAAAAATAAAGTGCTCAGAGCCAGTAAGCATATTGGTTTGCGCATCAATCCTGAGTGTTCTACGCAAGAAGGTCATGCGATTTACGATCCTTGCGCACCAGGCTCACGTTTTGGTGTTACAATGGCGAATTTCCGTCCGGAATTAATGGATGGCGTGTCCGGGTTGCATTTCCACACACATTGCCAACAAAACTCAGATGCACTTGAAACCACTTTATATGCAGTCATTGAAAAATTCGGTCCATGGCTCTCGCAAATGGAATGGATTAACTTCGGCGGTGGTCACCACATTACACGCGAAGATTATGACATTGCTCGCTTAGAGAAATGCATTAATTTGATGCAGGACAAATACGGTTTGCAAGTGTACTTGGAACCTGGAGAAGCTGTTGCATTGAATGCTGGTTATCTTGTAACAAGCGTATTGGATACCGTTCAAAATGGCATCGATATTGCCATCCTTGATACATCCGCTACGTGCCATATGCCAGATGTTCTTGAAATGCCTTACCGACCACCATTATTCGGTTCCGGTGAAGTTGGAGAAAAGCCTTATTTATACCGTTTAGGCGGACAAACCTGCCTAGCTGGTGATGTGATCGGCGATTACTCATTTGATCATCCACTGACATGTGGTGACCGTCTCGTATTCGGAGACATGGCCATCTATTCGATGGTCAAAAATACAACATTCAACGGCATGGCACTCCCTGCAATTGCAATCAAAGAAAAAAACGGCGACTGCCGTGTTGTGCGTGAATTTGGTTACGAAGATTTCAAAATGCGTTTGGCACATCAAACGATCCCTACTCAAAAACGCGTATTGGCCACATCAATTCAAAACTAACGCTCATAAAAAAGACCATGATTTCGCATCGACTGCGAAATCATGGTCTTTGTTTTGTAAACAATACGTTGCATCGTCGATCGGTTGCCACTAGATCACAATGCGAGTTAGTTGTTCGACTAGACTAGCCTTTACGATCGATACGATTAATTACTAGGATTAGAAAATTGATTCATTAAAGATATGCCATCGCTAGTAAAACCTTTTTCATATTTCTTCACTTTCAATAGAGCCTTTTCCATCTGTGAGAAAAACTTACTAGGATTCTCCTTAATCACATTCAATGAACCGCGAATCGAAACTAATGTATCGATGGAATCATTCAAAAAGTTACCAAAAAAGAAACGTTCCATTCCTTTTTCTTTGATCCCTTTCACGAATAATGCTGCTAAATCAAACATCTTTTTCCCTTCCACATTTGAACTATTCAACTTTTTCCATGCAGTCACAAGTGTAGCCACATCTTTTACTTCTTTCGATGTTTCCAACGATTTTATTTTGACGCGCAACTGCTTAAACATTTTGATCGCATCAGAAATCTCTTTATTGCTTTGTGAAATATATACTGAACGTTGTTTTTTCTTCATCGCTTTCACACGTTTCGTATCTTTTCCTGAAAATAAATTATCAATTCCTTTGGATTGAAGCGAATCCACACCTTGGAAGACATTTCCGACATTTGTACCAAATCCATTGAAATCATCCGCAAGTTTAAGCAACAAGGTAACGATTTCCTGAGTGTTTGGATCTGGTGTTACGGAAGGACTAATCACATCAACTGATGGGATCGGTGAAACGGTTGGTTCTGGAGTTGATGTAGCAACGACTTCGATCGTTGGTGTTGGTGTTGCATTGATTGGATCTCCTTCAGCAAATGCGAATGATGCAACTCCGCTAGAAATCATAGAAAAACTCAACATCATAATGACTAATTTCTTCTTTAAATTTCGCATGATTCTGCTCCTTTAATCTGATTTTTTATCTATACGTAACCTAATTAAAAATATACCTTACCTATCTATCAATAACAAATCAAAAAAAGATCATCCGCAGTTCAAACTGCGCAATGACCTTCGCGTTCATTCCATCGTCAATTACACTTGATGCAACTCTATTTCCTCATTCATCTCAATCCATTTAAATGCCCATGTTCCGATCTCATTCAATACCGGTGCCAAAGCGTAACCTTTTTCCGTTAAATTATATTCCACACGCACCGGAACTTCGGCATAAACCGTCCGAGTCACAATTTCCTCTCGCTCCAACACTTTTAGGCGGTCTGAAAGCAATCTTCCACTGATTTCACACGCATGTTCTAATTCCGCGAATCGCATCGGTCCGTTCAATAATTGATATACAATGAGCAAAATCCATTTCATCCCTAGCAATTCAGATGCACGTTCAATCTGATCACATGTTTTTCCGTGGGCCATTCATCTCACCTCCAAAAAATAACCCTTATATGACTATTATAATTCCGATTTCCATTCACGGAAAGAGGGATTGACAACATTTACGGAAGTAATGTATGATTTGTTACGAGGTTACATTTAGTAACTTAATAATGATTCGGAGGCGTCCAAAGATGATGATCACACAATGGATTTTATCTGGCTTGCTCTCATTCGCTTTTCTATTTAGTGCTTTTGGTAAATTGAGCAGTCAACAAATGCAGGTGGATACGTTCAATCATCTGCGTTTACCGCAATGGTTTCGATTTGTTACTGGAATCATTCAATTAGCTGGTGTAGCGATGCTCATTATTGGTTTTACAAGTCAGTTTTACGCACATGCGGGTGGTTTATTACTTGGAGTTGTCATGCTTGGCGGCGCGTTTTTCCACATTCGTGTTTCTGATCCATTTGCCAAATATGCGCCTGCAGTTGTGCTTGCATTATTAAATTTTGCACTCGCATACATTGCGTATTTGAACGTAAATTAATTAAGATTGATAAATCCCTTTAAAGGAGGTGAACAACATGGCGAAATGTCAATGCGGTCAAACGAAAAATACTGAAGGCAATTGCGACGGTTCACACAACAACATTAAATCCGCGAAGTAATCCGAAAGCTCCTGCCGAGTCATATTTCATGTGATTCGGCAGTTTTTTTATATGTTTCAATTGCGCCATTATTTGCGTTCACCACTTCCGATGAATCCTAAAAATTGTTGTAGAAACTCCATCCCTTGTTCGGTTCCACTAAATAACGTAAACACATCTCCCAAATCATCCGCATTAAATTGTCCAATCACTTTCTGCGTCACAAGTAACTCCCATGCTCCCTTCCGATAAAAATTCACCGGAGAGACTCCGTTGATGCCGCCCACACTCCCTTGAAATGGCTGAATTAACATGCCATCCTTTTGATAAACCTTTGCAAGCAACGCCGGATCCTGCGTATGAATGTCCAACCAGTACGTTCGAATTGGATGTTCAGAACGTACTTCCACACGATAGTGGTCTCGATAATCAACGCGAAACGTAGAAATTGCATTAAACGATTCACTATCAAACAATACCTTCGGCTCCAATTTCAAAAAAGAATACATCACGACATTTATGTAACCGCCAGAACCACCACTATCAGAAGTCACCAATACATCTGAAACACCATTTCCAGAAAAATCCCCGATGAACATGATTGGCTCATATCCATCCATGCGATCCAAATTGATCGTTTTTGTTTTGCCGGTTTTACCATCGGAAACCATTAACTGCAATTGCTCATAAAATAACGAATCGTAATTCATTGGTTTTTGACCAATCAATTGCACCTGATCAGGTACATGATCTCCGGTAACATCCGCCAATTGTTGCTGAATAACTACCCTTGATTTCACCAAACTGCTCACTCCCTAAAATATAATCATCTTAGTTTATGCAACGACACGCCTACAGTTCCGGCATATTAAATAAATTTGAATCATGATAAGATTTCTTATACGATCAATTCATCAGAAATTGTATTAGGAGGCTACCACATCATGGCGACATTGATAAACGAACAAATCAAAGCATACGAAGTATTATTAACCGGATTAAACGGTGAAAAACTTGGTATCTTCACCCGAGAGGAAGCTATTAAATTGGCTCGCGCTCAAGGTGTTGACCTCGTCTGTATGTCATTGATGAGCAGTCCACCACCGTGTTGTTTTGTCGCAAAAGGCAAAGGGAAAGAAATCTTGCAAAAACAAACGATTAGCAACAAAGAACTTGAAATAAAGGAGTTGCGTTTCACTGCTCAAATCGAAGATCATGACTATGAAACGAAACTTCGCCAAGCAGACAAATTACTGAGGTCAGGCAAAGCTGTTTTATTGGTTGTCAAAGCTTCCGGCTCAAAAGAAGCATCCATTGCCAAAACACTACTTGAACAACTTGTCACCGACCTTAAAGAAGTCGGATCAAAAAATAGTGGAATTCAATCAGGTGGCAAAGGTTCGCAAGTCCAGTTAAATCCAAAATAAAGATGTCACGCATTAAGCCTTCACCTTACGCTGTAATACAAAGATCAGCATAGCCAAAAATAGACCGATCGCCATCATCCGGAGATGAATGGAAACACCCGCCCATGCGAGCAGTTGAAATCCGACAAGCCCACTCACCATAATGATATTTTCTACCATATTCTGGATGGCGATCGTTCGACCCACACCAATAAATCGCTTACCTTCCGCCTGCAAAAATGTATTCATTGGAATTACAAATAAACCACCAAAAAATCCGATTAAGAACAGCCAACCGACCGTCAACCATACATTTATCAACCATGGACTAATGATGACAAACCCCGCAACGGCATAACCAAATGGAATTGTCTTTTTCACTTGTCCAAATTGTACCAAACGCGAAGACAGCAATGCGCCGATCACAACGCCAATTGCTGATCCAACAAAAATCAAAGATTGTTCACTCTTGCTCGTCATCCCCAATACCAATGGCAACCAACTTAAATAAGCAATTCGCAGTACAGATCCAGTCATCCAAAACGCACCGTTCCCAATCAGTGCAAATCGAGTTCGCGCATCGCGAAACATCGTCCGCAAATCTGCTACGAACTGCGGGAATGCATCCTGATAACGCAACGTATGTTTTCCCGCTTGATACGGAATCCATAAACTGCTAACAATCGATAATAACAACAACACGATTGTTCCGATTAACGCAGTACTCGCTGAAAAATCAGTCAACCAACCTCCGACCACAGTACCTACCATTACCGAAACGATACTAATTCCCTCAAGCATTCCATTGCCCTTCATGAGTTGTTGACCAACAGGAATTAACTCACCCAAAATCCCATACTTTGCTGGCGAATAGATTACCTCACCAATCCCAAACAGAAAATAACAAACAATCGGTTCAAATCCAATTGACATCAAAATGACACCCGACAGTTTAATCAAACTCCCAAGTTGCATCACACGAATTTTGGCTTGCCGATCCGCGATGGTGCCGACAAAAGGTGCAAGCACGATGTACGCCGTTAAAAATGCAGTGCTAAGCATCGACACAAATTGATCAGGTTCTTGATTCCCTTGTTCATATGCCAAACCAACCAGTGCAAAAAATATTGTATTTTCTGCAAATGTACTAAAAAATTGTGTCGCTAACAAAAATCGAAACCCTTGTCCCATCTATTATTCCTCTCAATGCTCCTTTTTTACTACAACAGAATCATAGCATTGTTCACGCTAGTCAATCCATTACTGTAACAAATCTAAAAAAAATCCGCCCCTGTTCACAAGGGACGGACGTTACTTGTTTATTTCACTGCTTTCACCAATTTCTCGTGATCATCCGCTTGTCGGACGAACTGATGATCTTGCGATGCCTCTTCAATCTCTGCATATGCCCAATTCGATTTTGGCACATCCGTCCAAGTTTGCTTCGTCACATTCGTAATGGGTCCTCGTTGAAATAATCGGTTCAAAATTACAACGGTTTGTGCGCGGTTCAAAAACTTCGACGTAAATACATGCGGTGTTCCGGCCATTTTTTGACCACTAAGATATTTATTCAATTCGTTCAGATGGTAATTGTTCTTGATTTGCTTTTTCAATACCGTAAGCACGTTATGAATGATTTCTTTCATTTGCTTATTCGTGATGAATTTATTCGGTCCAAATTTTCCTTTTTTGTAATGGGTCATAAAGCCATATTTCGTGACGGATTCAATCGCAACTTTCACGAGTTGATCATGCCCAAGATCCCTATACTTTTCAGTTGGTTTTGACTGATTGATCGGATAACCGGATTGTTTGACCCATCGCGATAACAACACCGCCAGTTCTGCACGGGTAATCCATTTGTTCGGTTTGAATTTCGCACCCGGATATCCAGAAATGTATTTCGTGTGTTTTTCAACCTTGGTTTCCGTGGGCATTGGAACCTTAATCGGAACGCTTACTGAATCCAATTCTAAATCATAATTCACGATCGTTTGACCCACATGAATGATACCGTCTTTGATGTAACTATCTTCGCCAGGTAACTGCGCTACATTTCGCTTTTCATTACGAGAGTCGTAAGTAATGTACCCATCCTTTTCAGCGGTGATGTAATAATCGGCATCTGGGAATACCATCCAAGCATATTCACCATGAACATCGGTGAATTGTGGCATTTTGTTATCATTCGGTTTGAAGCCAGCTAAGATCGGAAGGATTACTGGTGACCCACCGGTACGACCATGTGTGCGATTCGTTTCTGTGTCCGCAAACCATAATTTCATGTGTACTCCCGAAATTACTTTTCCTGTCGCTGCATCTTTTACAATCCCGTATGGGTCAATTAACGTCGTGCTAAATGCGATTTCGCCTTCCTGACCGACCGTCAATTTTACCTTTGTACCCGCTAACTCTTCACCTGTAGAGGCAACAACGGTTAATAACACTTCATACGTCTTTCCTTTTTCGACACCCGTAACTCGGTATGAACCATCGGGATTAACCTCAACATTCGCTGAACTTCCATCGGAATTTACTAGACTAGCACTTAATTTCGGCGCTTCGTCGGTATGGCTATACTGATTCATTTTTACGGTTTCACCGCTCGTTGAATCTACAAAGAGCAATTGTCCACCAATTGTGTTTTCGGATAGGAAAGACTTCCCTTGTTCGCCGACATCGCCAGCTTGCGCATTTTGTTCAAAAGATAGCTTTATCTCTTTTCCGTTCATTTTTTTGGAGAATTCAATGACTGGATGGTATTCGTAATTACCTTTTGGAACAGTAATGGTGTAGTAACCATCCGAACTCGTGTAACGAACCGCTTCAAAATCAATCGTACCATCGTGATTGAAATCTTCGCTAATTGTTACTTTAGCACCTTCAACAAGCTGACCATTTTCTGCATCACGTACATATCCTTCGATTGCTGCAGGTAAGAGCAGAATACTGACGTTGTCCTCTACGATGTTGTCCTTCGTAGAGATCGTTGCTTTTGCGACGATCTGTTCTGGTTCTAATGCTTCGATGACTGGCGAAGTCAATAGTGCACTTGCCACACCTTGCTCGTCCGTTGTTACATCATTCGTCGAAAGTGTTCCTTGTCCTACGGTAAAGTGAATTGTCACGCCAGCGAGTGGTTTTCCTTTCGGATCAACTGCATACGCCGACAACATGGACTGCGATTTCCCATCCGCAAACATTTCTTTCGGACTTGCTGACAATGTTAATTTGTAATCGACCTTCGTCTCAATTGAGAGTTTCAGCTGATCCGTAATGACTTGTTTCCAGGTTGGTTCCGTTGCTGAGACTCGAACGGTGTATGTGCCATCTGCCAAATCATTGGCAGGCTTAATGGACCATTGACCACTTAACGTAGATGTTTTTTGACTTGAAACAATTGATTCAGAAGCATTTATGACTTCCACGATAATTGGTACAAAATCTTGTAAATTCGTCGTACCGTACAATTGAGGTCGGGGGTCAGATTTCAATGCACTGACTTCCTCCGCAATCTTCAATTCCGCTTTTGATGTGTTGATCGTAAGTTGAATCGGTACCGCGCTGCCTTTTTTACCATTCAAGTCGATCACATATGCATTCACAACATATGAACCGTCAGCAAGCGGCGTCGTTATGGTAACTTCCCATTTTCCATTTGCGACTGTGGTAGCATATTTTGCTCCATTTACCTCAATGGTCATCGCACTTCCATTCGATGCATCGGTAAATCCATTAATATTAGGCGTTGGATCGTTCGTCAAAATGGTTGGTGCATTATAAATCGCAATCGATGGAAGTTTCACATCTACACTCAGCAATTGTGTCGCAATTGCTTGATTTCCCGAACTGTCCGTGATCGATGCATATACTGTATACGTGCCATTCGGTAATGAATCTGTGACTTTGATACTCCAGTTGCCACCTGCAACCGTTGCTTCATAGGACTTCCCATCAACTTTCACCGAAACGATACTTCCATTCGGTGCATCAGTCGTTCCTGTCAGAATCGGTTTGTCCGTCGTAACACGATTTAAAACCATCGAATCGATCGTCAATCGATATGCCGTCGCATCCATTTGAATTGATTGTTGATCGGTTGATTCTAAACCTTGTGTATTCGATACTTTGGCAGTTGCAATATAATCGCCATCTGCAATGCCCGATAACACGTTCCAACTCCATTTTCCATTTGACACACTTGCCGAACCCGTTTGTCCAGCTACCGTAATACTTACTAGGGTACCATTCGGTGCATTCGTTGTTCCTGAAATGGTAGGCGTTATGTTGTTGGTAACAACCTGCTCACCGCCAGAAATTGCAATTTCATACGCCGGAAACGACACTACGATTGGTGCTTGGACCAACGTCCAGTTTGCATAAACCGTTGTCGCTTGTGTGATCTGAACAGTACCAAAATCAAAAGGAAGTGTTCCATTTTGATCTTTGTACCACCCTTTGAAGGTGTATCCTGATTTTGATGGATCTAAAGGTTTTGAAGCTTTCTTTTTGAAAGCAATCGACTGACTCGTAACTGCGCTTCCACCGCCATTATTAAAATCCACAAGGTAATTTGACAAAGCGATCGTAACACTTATCACACCTAAGCCGGAATCAAGTCCGCCTTGATCCGTTACCTTAAATGTAAATTGATCTGATCCCTCTGAACCGGCGTTTGGTGTGTATGTGTAAGCGCCAGTTGACGCATCTGTGATCGTAACGTTCCCCTTGCTACCTTGCGTCACAATGGCGTACGTCACCGTTTGTTGTTCGATGTCTTGTCCAGATAATGTACCCGAAGTGACCGTTTCATCGCTGACATTCAACGATCCATTGTTGGCAATTGGAGCTTCATTCACATCTGTAACTGTAATCATGAACTGCTTCTCGTAGTTGTTTGATCCATCGTTCACATTCACACGGATGCTGTAACTAGATTTCGTTTCATAATCAAAACTCGTAGCGGTTTGTAGCGTCGTTCCGCTGATCGTGAAACTCGCGTTATCCGTGTCGCCAGTTCCACTAACAAATGTGTACGTGTAGGTGTTGCCTGAATCCACGTCCGTGTTGCTAAATGTTCCGACCGATGTGATGCTTAGTGAATTTTCGGAAACACTCGAATTGCTTAATGAAAGATTCGTTGGCGCTTCATTAACGTCAGTCACCGTGATTGTGATCTGCTTCTCGTAATCATTCGATCCGTCGTTCACATTCACGCGAATGCTGTAACTCGGTTTCGTTTCGTAATCAAAACTTGCCGACGTCACTAACGAAGTCCCACTTATCGTGAAACTCGCGTTATCCGTGTCGCCAGTTCCACTCACAAATGTGTACGTGTAGGTGTTGCCTGAATCTACGTCCGAATTGCTAAGTGTTCCGATCGATGTGATGCTTGGTGAATTTTCAGAAACATTCGAATTGCTTAATGAAAGATTCGTTGGCGCTTCGTTGACGTCAAGCACAGTGATCGTGAACTGCTTTTCGTAATCATTC
>CANHGK010000028.1 GCA_947460235.1 Paenibacillaceae bacterium
CGGCAGTGGGTACACTCAGCAATACGGACGTGGATTCCGGTAACACGTACACATATACCCTCGTGAGTGGAAATGGGGATACGGATAACGCGAGTTTTACGATTAGCGGAACGTCATTAGTAACAGCGGCAAGCTTTAATTATGAGGCGCAATCGAGTTATAGCATTCGTGTGAATGTGAACGACGGATTGAATGATTACGAGAAACAGTTCACGATCACCGTGACGGACGTGAATGAATCACCGGTAAATCCACCAATTCCAGCGGTGAATTATAAACCAAAAACTTCCGAAGGAACATTAATTACGGATGAAGATAAGTCCGCAAACGGAAATTTATCTGGATTTGATTTTGAGGGTGATGCATTAACGTATCGTGTTGTTACACAAGGTATCAAAGGAACGGTTACGATTACGGATTCTTCAATAGGTGCCTATTCCTATGTTCCAAACCCTGATGCGAATGGGAATGACAGTTTCACTTTTGTGGTGAATGATGGGAATTCGGATTCGAATACGTCATCAGTAACCTTACAGATTACAGCAATCAATGATGCGCCAAGGATTGAAGATAAAAGCTTTACAATTCCAGGAGGTGTCATTGCAACATATTCTTTGGATGGCAGCGATGTGGACCAAGATACGCTTACGTATAGACTGGTAGAGCAACCAACAAAAGGAACAGTTGTAATTGATGGATCAAAATTTAAATATACTCCATTTTTAGGTGCTAATGTTGAGGATCATTTCGCAGTCATTGCTAACGATGGGAAAGAAGATTCCAAACCAGCGATTATCAAGTTGATCTTACCGTTATCGAGTGGGGTATTCGCAAATGGTACGCCAATTATGGTATGTCCAAGTAATCACAAAATTTTCATTAATTTATGCATGCTACCTGCAACAAATCTAATCGGAAATCAAAATGAATTTATATTTCGCTTTGCAGCAACATACATTCAACAATTACTCATTGATCGTTCCCAACTAAGTATAGTGACGCCCATCGTGAACATGGTCATCCCTCCTGTGAATTTTCAGGTTAATAATATTCAAAATATGTTTGGAATTTTGCTAAATTCTATCCTGTCAGGTTCTAATGAGCCATTGCCAGTTGTTTCAAGTTTGAAGAATCGGAACGTTGTCCATATCGCACAGCAGTCGGAAAATTCGATTTCAATTGAAGATATCTCATATGAAATTATTATAAGATTATCGCATCGTGAACAAGTCGATAACGTTAACGAAGCAGTGAAAAATGCAAATGTTGAACAACTGATCGATCCGATTGATTTTGAAGCTTCTGCAATATATGGTGATAAAACCATCGCACTTTCAAATTTCAGCAGTTACGTAAAGCGTGAACTAATGGTTCCGAATACCAAACTGAAAAATCCAATCACAACGGCAGTCGTTGTGGAGTCAAATGGCACGTTGCGCCAAGTGCCTACGTTTATCAGTAATGATGATCTAACGAAATCGAAAGCAGTGTTTAGCAGTTTATCAAATAGCACGTACACATTAATCTACAATCAGAAACAGTTTGCCGATGTGGAGAAGCATTGGTCCAAACTTGCAGTTAATAATTTGGGATCGAGGTTGATCATTAACGGGAAAACCAAGACTGAATTCGCGCCGAATGATCTAATCACGCGTGCTGAATTTGCAGCCATCCTTATTCGAGCAATCGGTTTGAAGCATGTCGAGGCAACGTTAGCCCTTAAAGATGTGAAATCGAGTGATTGGTACTTCGCAGATGTACAGACAGCTGTCTCAAATGGTTTGATCTTCGGTTACGAAGATGGCACCTTTAAGGGGGATCAAACGATTCGTCGCGAGGAAGCAGCACTCATGCTTTCAAGAGCACTGAAGTGGACGGAACTTTCGAATGTAACGACCGCTACGGCTATTGATCAAGCAGTCAAAGCATTTCCAGACGCGACTTCAATTAGCGTATGGTCGAAACAAGCGGTCGCATCGATCGCTACGAATGGCATGATCAAAGGTGATGAGAAGGGCTGGCTCCATCCGAAATTGAGCATCACACGTGCGGAAACGGCAACGATGATTGAACGATTACTAAAAAAAGCAGAACTAATTAACTAGAACTGGTTAACCGCTCACTTGCCTCGATGTTGAGGGAAATGAGCGGTTTTTTCGTGACGAATCACATTGAAAGAGGTAAACTAACTTTTGGAATCCATATACATATGCGGGAGAATAATTCATGAGTCGAAAAAAAATGATGCAACAAGCACAACTCGTTCAAATGTTAGAACGGCGTAGATTACGGATTCAATTGTCGGTCGGTGTGATTTTAGTAGTAATCATTGGATTGTCAGTATTGTTTCCGACGATTCACACGACGACACGCACCTTTGATGATGACCAATACTTTTATTCGAACCAACTTGTTCAGCACCCAAGCTGGGCATCTGCTAATCAATTTATCGGTGAAGTGTTAACTCCATCGACCGTTAACGGTTATTATCAGCCGTTATCCATGATTTCACTGATGCTTGATGTTGCGATGGGGGCTTCTGAATCGAATCTTGAGGTGTTTCATCTCACGAGTTTACTGTTGCATATTTGCAATGGAATCCTAGTTTTTTTGATCTTATATGTCTTATTTAAGCGAATATGGCCAGCTTGGTTCGCGTCGATCTTATTTGTGTGTCATCCGATGGTAATTGAAACCATCACGTGGATCGGTGAACGCAAAACGACACTGGCCGCATTTTTTGGATTATGGACCATCCTTTTGTATTTGCTCTCAGTACGAACTAGAAAGTCGATGTATCGTTGGATTGCGTTATGTACATTTGTATTGGCGCTTATGGCAAAACCAACGGTGTTAGCGTTACCAATTGGATTACTTATTCTGGACATTTGGCCGTTAGAACGAATGAATTGGCATCAGTGGAAACGAAATGTAATCGAAAAAATTCCGTTTTTTTTCGTGATGTTGATATCGGGGACGATTGCTTATCTTTCGCAACAACGGACTTCAGGGACGATGACCCCGGACGAGCAAGGTGGGTATGTGACGATTTTTTATAAATTGTCCTATAATATCGTGTTGTACCTAAAGCATCTTATCTATCCGATAGAACTCACATCACATTATCCGATTCCGGATCCGTTTAATTTATCAAATCAAGCAGTCTTGTGGACTTGTTTGATTGCACTGATCATTGTGGGCTTAATCACACTGAGTCTAAAATACACAAAAGCATTATTTATTGGTTTTGCTTATTTTATCGTGATCATCTTGCCTGCAAGTGGGATCATTGGATTTAATAATGTTATTGGCTCTGATAAGTATGCCTATTTTCCGATGTTTGGGTATCTCATGATTGTTTGTTGGTTGATGATACGAACGTATGACATGTTGATCAAAAAATTGAACAGAACACACGTGACAAGAGGCATCATTGCGACCATTCCAGTTGGTTTATTAATCGCACCACTCGTTGTGTTGAATGGACAATACACCGAGAAATGGAAAAATACAGAAACATATTATACGTATATGTTGCAGTTTGCTCCAAAAGCTGCGCCGCTTTATTATGATTTGGCGATGGAATTTACTCGGCAAAAACGTCAAATTGACGCAATTCAACATTATGAACTCGCAGCGAAATATTCGCCAGAAATCAATCGAATCTGGACGAATCTAGGAATTAGCTATTTTGATGCCGGCTTAGTTGAAAAGTCGATTGCGGCATTCAATAAAGCGCTAGAAATTGAACCAAACGATGCGCTGGCTGCGAACAATCTCGGGATTTTATATATGAAAAAAAATGATGATGTAAATGCACTCAGTTGGTTTATCAAGGCAGTGAAAATCAAACCAGATTTTTTTGATGCGTTATTCTATCAAGGGAAAATGTACGATAAACTTGGGATGATGGATCTTGCGATGGGGAGTTTTCAACAGGCATATCAACTAAATCCTGGCGTTCCTGAACTTCATTTTGACATGGGGCGGATGTTCGAGAAAAAAGGTATGACCGAACAAGCGCTTGCCATGTTTCAGCAAGTGAAACAAATGCAACCCGATTTTCCAGGAATCGATGAAAAGATTCGCACGTTAACAAAATAATAGATGGTAACAAATGCTTGCCCCGAAGGTTGTCGTGACCGATCGGGGTATTGTCATGCTATGTGGCGCGGTCATCTTATTTAAGGTAAGAAACTTCAAAATTTCAGTGATTCCTAATCGATTCATAATCAATTACACTAAAGTTACAGTTAGCTAGCCGAGGTGAAACAATCGATGAAATGGATGGTTACGTTATTTTTATTTGTACATGTATTTCAGCTGTTCTCTGTCCATTCATTCGCTGCTACAAGTTCAGAGAAGTTACTTTTGAAACGGGCCCAACAAGCAATTAATCTTACTGTTGCTGAAAAGAAAATGAACGTCTTTTTAACCGCGGAAATACTAACGCAAGATGTTTTGCTCGTGCACAAAGTGCGCGTCATCAAAGGGAAACTTACGATTTTGGATTCGTATCTTGTTAAAAATGGAAAGATCATTGCCAATAAAGACGAACGAAAAGCGAATGATCCTTTGTTTATTTTACAACTTAAAAAATGGTCAAAACCGTCAAAAACATCATCACCAGTGTACACGCAAAAACCAGTTGCAACTCCGATTGCTACCATACGAATTGATGAATCTATCAAAGAAGATGCGGTACTGCCAACGATTGATTCAAGTAATCTGAAAGAACCTACTCCATCACCTCAAATAGCAGTATCCACATTGGAGTCGCAGCTTGTGGATCATTTGATGAATCGTGATGAGAAATTTACAGTTTCATTTTCAGGAAAAGATAATATCAAATTGGCACTGGAACGCGCGATGTTACAAAATGATTACGTTAATTATGTCGTATCAGGCTATTCCTATTCAGATGAATGGGATGAACATGATAACCATACGACCGTCTTTAGGTTAACGTATTTGGAATCGAAAAAGGAATTTGACATCGTTGTAAAAAAGGTACATGAATTGTTACCGACAATCATTTCTGCGGATATGAATGATCACGAAAAAGTGAAAGTTGTACATGATTGGATTGTTTTAAATGTTGCCTACGATCAAACGAAAACGAGTTTTTCAGCTTATAATGCATTGGTTAATGGGCTTACTGTATGTAATGGATATGCTTTATTAGTTGATGAACTGTTAACAGAACTTGGCATTCCCGTAAGGATCATTGAAGGAAAATCAGGCGATGTTGATCATGCGTGGAATCTCGTGCAGTTGGATGGTCTTTGGTACCATTTGGATACGACCTTTGATGATCCAGTTCCGGATACTCCTGGTCATGTAGACTGGAATTATTACTTACTAACGGATGATCAAATCAAACGTGATCATTCGTGGACACAAACGTATCCTCTTGCAAACACTAATTATGATCATTTTTTGAAACAACAGTTGCAAAAACAACCTGAAAACAAGCAGCGATATGAAAAACTGTTAAACGAGACTGAACTTTTTTTACTTGATGATTCATACAAAGCGTCAAACGTTATGGAGCTTTCTGCACTGATTAAACGATTGAAAATTTCGGGAAATCGCATGGAGTTTGTTTATACATCCGGTTCGAGCTTTGAATCGGATTTGGATCAAGCGATGCAATCGATCGACGGTTGGAACTCGTACAACACCAATTATTCAGAGTTTAAACGAGGAACAGATCCGAATGAAGTGAAAGCAACGTTGAATCTTAAATAATTTTTAATAATCTTCGTCATATTTACACATCCTCATCCTAAGTAAAATAGGAGAGGATGTTTTTCGTTGAGCAAACAAACGTATTTCGTAAACGTGCAAGCAAAATCGATTGTTTTGGATGCGATTTCAGAGTCACAAGAATGGCAGATTATTGCGACACCGCTCGAAGTGACGGGACTTCGAAATCGGTTTGAACAGTTACAATGTGCTGATGAGGCGCCAATGAGTCAGTTTTTTAAAATTGGGATCGGTTCAGATACGCAGGTTAATGAAGCGGAACCTGAAAAATATTTGCGTGAAATCTATGAACAAATTTATCATCTAGGCACATCTGATACGCGTCACAAATTGGAGCAAATGGGCTTACTCATGATATAATGTCGAACAGATAATCATGATGTGATCAGCCAAGGAGCGATGTCAGATGCAACAGTTTTTGGATAGTGTTTATGAGTTAATCGTAGAAACGTCAACGAATTTACCGCCGGATGTACGAATTGCAATTCAAGCGGCACAAGAAAAAGAAGATGCTGGAACTCGTTCGGCACTTTCGCTCTCGACGATTGCTTCGAATATTGAAATGGCAGAATGCAATGTGTCCCCTATTTGTCAAGACACAGGAATGCCTACATTTGTAATTCATTGTCCAGTTGGCGCAAATCAATTGCAGATGAAAAAGGATATTTTTGAAGCCATCGCTCGTGCAACCAAAGCAGGAAAACTTCGTCCGAACTCGGTGGATTCCTTAACTGGGACGAATAGTGGGGATAACCTTGGTCCAGGTACACCGGTCATCCACTTTGAACAGTGGGATAAAGAAGAGGTCGATGTTCGCCTAATCCTAAAAGGCGGAGGTTGTGAAAATAAAAATATCCAATATTCCTTACCAATGGAACTTGAAGGACTAGGGAAGGCAGGTCGTGACCTCGACGGCATCCGCAAATGCATTTTGCATGCAGTATATCAGGCTCAAGGTCAAGGGTGTAGCGCTGGATTTATCGGAGTTGGCATAGGCGGAGATCGAACGAGTGGGTATGATCTCGCAAAAGCACAATTGTTCCGCATGGTTGATGATGTAAATACAAATGAATCACTGCGTGATCTTGAAAATTATATAATGGACAAAGCGAATCAACTTGGGATTGGTACCATGGGATTCGGCGGAAATGTTTCGCTACTCGGTTGTAAAATTGGTGTAATGAATCGTTTGCCAGCAAGCTTTTTCGTGTCAGTCGCTTATAATTGCTGGGCGTTCCGTCGTCAAGGGGTTGTACTTGATCCGCAAACTGGTGTGATCCGCAACTATGTGTATACTGCACCAGCTAAAGTGGTCATGGAAGCAAAAGAAAAATTAGGCGCAGCGGTGGATGGGGCGGCGACAGCAGGTTCAGTTCGCCAAATTGCGCTGAGTACGCCGCTGTCGGATGAACAAGTGCGTGAGTTGCGCGTGGGTGATGTGGTCTTGCTTAGCGGTCCGATGTACACCGGGCGAGATGCGCTTCATGCACATTTGATCAATAATGATTGCCCCGTCGATTTAAACGGTGGTGTGATTTACCACTGTGGTCCTGTGATGCTCAAAGATGAGCATGGATGGCACGTTAAAGCGGCAGGTCCAACGACGTCGATTCGCGAGGAACCATATCAAGCTGATATTATCAAAAAATTTGGTGTGCGTGCCGTCATTGGAAAAGGTGGTATGGGCGCAAAAACATTAGCAGCACTAAAAGAACATGGTGCAGTTTATTTAAATGCGATTGGCGGTGCTGCACAATATTATGCCGAAACGATCAAACGCGTTGATGGTGTTGATTTTATGAATTTTGGGGTGCCAGAAGCGATGTGGCATCTTTATGTTGACGGGTTTGCGGCGATTGTTACGATGGATGCGCACGGTAATAGTTTGCATGCGGAAGTCGACACGGATTCGAAAAGCAAACTTGCCCAATTCAAAGAACCGGTATTCAAATGATCACAGTACGCATGAATCAATGGGTGGAACGAAATTTGTTTTGGGTGATCCCTCTCGCACTTGTGGGAGGGTTATTTGCCTTTCGTGGACTTTCCTCGTGGATTTCACTCGTACCTTGGTTGTTTGCGTGGATTACGTTTGCGATGGCACTAAGTTGTAAGGCTTCTGACATATGGGAAGCATTTAGGAAACCAAAGTTGATGATCGGATTATTTGTCGTTGGACATGGATTATTAGCGCTAATTGGCTGGCTGTGGGGTGCATTATTGCTAGGTGCGGACTCACCATTTCGCACTGGTTTGGTGCTATTGGCAGCCATTCCATTTGGTATTTCATCGATCATTTGGGTGGATCAAGCGAAAGGGAATCGGGCATTTACACTTGCAATTGTGGTGATTGATACCGTATTATCACCAATTACAGTTCCTGTTGTGTTGTCCATGCTCGTACATCAACAAGTAGAAGTTCCTGTATGGAAATTGATGAATGATTTATTTGTGATGCTTGTTGTACCTACGTTAATTGGCGTGTTGATGAATGAATTTACGCGCGGCGTAGCAGTTCAACTAACGAAAAAATGGATCGGACTTAGTACAAAAGTATGTTTTATTTTCGTAGTAATGATTAACGCGGCTGCGGTGGCACCGCAAATTTGGCCGTTTCGGGCCGTGATTCCAATGCTCATTCCAACACTCGTCAGTTATATTTTTATTGGATACATGAGCGGATGGTGGATTGGAAAAGGAGAATCTTCATTTTGGCGTCGTTCCGCGTTGTTTGTTGGAGGAATGCGAAATATTTCACTCGGATTAGTTGTAGCTCTACCATATTTTGGACCGACGGTGGCGTTTCCGGTGATCGTGACCATTTTGTTACAGCAACCGATGGCAACCTTGATGCATCGGTGGGTAATGCGAAAAGAACCATTTACAATATAGTATGCTTGTGTTAGCATACTACCACAAAAAGAGAAGGTTTTCCTAACCTAACTGCGCAACCGTTTTCTGAGTGAGTGAGAGGGAGGTCATCTGCTGATGTATACTAGACCGCAAGTGATAATATCGAAACAACCGTTAAGTCCAATGCAGTATCGTTCACAGTTCACAGATGGTCCTCGTCCGATTCAAGTTGTACGTTTGGAATCGTGGATTGAAGAAACGAATGATGATGTCTGCGAGCGGATGCACCGCACACGAACAACGTTTGATTTACGTGCGCCTCAATATGATGAAACGATTGATTTGGAACGGAAAAAATGCATTTAAATTTGGTTAACGCTGCTCAATTATGGGCGGCGTCTTTTCTTTTGATTTCAAAATGTTGGAGGTTTTTATGCCAAATGTATTTTTTGTTCCGGTAACCGGAGATGCGTCATTATATTTTATTACGGCAAAGAACGATCAAAAACAGACAGAACAGTTGCGTGCGCTTGTCGAAGGATTCATTGAAGAAGCACCTGTTATGCAATCTTTTTTGGATGGTGTAGTCGTTCCTGAAGGATTCCGGGCTTATTTTTTGTGCAATGAAGAAGGCGAAGTTAAAAATTTACCAACGAATGAACATGTGCCTGTATTTTTGGGCAATCTCGTTTTGGCATTTATTCACGAGGTGAGTGGTCAGTATTGTGATATTGAAGAAGATGCGGGAAAGCAAATTCTTCACAATGCAATGAATGTGTGGAATGGTAACTGATTCGTTTCTTAATTCCATTGGATTTAACGACTTGCACGTTCTTGTCATCAGGTGAGGGGGTACTGTATAAAAACAGTACTGCCCAAATTCCAAAAGCTGTTTTATGATAAGTTTACGAACACGAGAATCGTAACGAAATACTGTTGCCAGACCGTCTAATCTTGCAACATGATATTTTGATTCGCATATCGAACTCCGCTGTTCGATTTCACAAGAAAGGGTGTGGTATGATTTCACGTTGCGCGTGAAATTGGCAGTTGTGACGAACGGCTTTGGTAAAAACTGAGTAACGGATTTATTAAAATGGAGCATGAAAGGAAAGGTTCACATTGGAGGATTTTCATTTTGAATTACTGGAACAAATCGGAACAGTTTCCGAAAGTAGCAAAGGTTGGACACGCGAACTGACGTTGATACGTTGGAACGGACGCTCTCCGAAATACGACTTACGTGATTGGGCGCCCGACCGCTTAAAAATGGGCAGAGGCATCAGTATGACAAAAGACGAAGTACTATGTTTGCGCGATTTATTAAACTCGATTTCCCCCGATTCATCCTCTGATTCAGCCGTTTATGCGGAACAACTGAACTAACGAAGTAACACAATCCAATTATTTTATCGACTGCATGACATTCCCAACTCCCATGATAACTAGATTGTATGTGTGGCCATCAGGGTCAAAGATGCATGTCATCCTGACCTTTGGTGGCTTTTTTATACTAAAAAATCCGTAGTCCTCGAACAAACACCTTCGAAGAATACGGATTTTTATCGTTAAAATTTAGCTTTCATGGATATAAAAATGACGCTGAGAATGGCGCCGATAAGGACAATCCAAGGTGCAACAAAGATCAGAAATTCATCCATTAGTGTTCGCTCCCTTTATTTTTTTCGCCGCGTACATATTCACCATTAAATAAAAATAATCGCATCAATAATACAAGTGATGGAATTAACACAAGCAGTCCCATGATGAATGCAGCAATTAATGTTTTGGCCATGATTGGACTTGTGAAATGGTCGGTGTATTTGAGAATCGGATAGAGCAAATATGGCAAATGACTTTTTCCATAACCGTAAAATGCGAATGCAAATTGTAACATGACGAAAATAAACGCAAGACCGTAGCGTGTTTTTTTAACGACAAGTGTGACTGCGATGATAAAAAACAATAACGATGCCGTAAACCAACCACCGTTTGCCACAAGTTGTTCGAAATGTTCGCGATTATGTCCGCGCATCGTCACAAAAATAAATAAACTTGCGATGATTGTTGGACCGCTCCAGAGCAGCGCCCACTTACGAACGAGGGATAAGGCATTCTCGTCCTTCGCCCGAGATGCATAGTAAGTTAGGAACATCGCGGATATAAATAAAACACTTACAAGTGCGAGTGAAACGACACTCCACGCATATGGGCTGAAAAATAATTCGACCAAATCCAACCTTACTGTACCAGCTTCTTCAACGAGAAAACCACCTTCGGATAACGTCATCAGCGTTGCGAGTGAAGCCGGCAAAAATAAACCGGACAATCCATACAACGTTAAAAAGATGGGGCGCTCGGTTGAACCGTAAGTATTAAAAGCATAGAACGAACCTCGAATTCCCAGCAAAATAATTGCAACACTTCCCGGAACGAGTAGAGCGGTACCGAAATAATAAGCTGTCTCTGGAAAAAAGCCAATAAATCCTACTAAAAAGAAAATGAGAAATACATTCGTGACTTCCCACACTGGCGATAAGTATCGCTCAATGACATGATGCACTTGGTGTTTCGTACCCATCCAGTGACTATATAAACTATAAAAACCTGCACCAAAGTCGATGGACGCCACAATTAAATACCCATACAAAAACGTCCAAAGTACGGTTAATCCAATCAATTCGAGCTTCATTTGTGCACCTCAATTGTCGCATCAGGCGTCGCATTAAGTCGCTTAAACAATTTACGCAATACAATTACTGCTGTCGTCCCAAGCACGGTATATAATGCGATAAATAAGATTAGCATTTTATCCACATGCGGAGATGTCGTGGCTGCATGGTTCGTTTTGAGATATCCTACCAAAATCCACGGTTGCCTGCCAATTTCTGCAAATACCCAACCGAATTCGATTGCAAGCATCGCGAACGGACCTCCGAATACAACCAGTACATAAAACCATTTGCGATCTAATACCCAACTCCATTTTCGCCACAAGGCGATCACATAAAGCAACGATACACTAAATAAATACATGCCCAAACTTACCATGCTATCAAATAAATAATGGATAAAAAGCGGCGGATGTAGGTCTTTTGGAAAATCATTTAAGCCTTGAACGATTGTCGATGGTACGTGTCCGACAAGGATACTCAGCATCCATGGAAGTTCAAGTGCATATTTGATTTCTTGTTTTTGTGCATCAAGCACACCGCCAACATAAAGTGAGGCGTGTTCTTCCGTGTTAAAATGCCACTCGGCAGCAGCAAGTTTTACTGGTTGATATGCAGCTAAATATTTTCCTGATAAATCGCCAATGATAATCGTTGAAATGCTAAAAACAAGTGCGGCGCTAAGTGTAAGTTTTAATGCTTTTTTGGCATACGGCGTCACGCGCCCTTTTAACATTCCCCATGCAACGCCACATGCAATGATGAATGCAGATGTCAAAAATGCTGTGTTGATCACATGTGCACCTTTCGTAGGCGTCGCAGGATTAAACATTGCCGCAAGTGGATCCAAATTAGTAAGAACGCCATTTTCAAGTGCAAACCCTTGCGGTGCATTCATAAATGCATTCACAGTCGTAATGAAAAACGCAGAAAGCGTAGATCCGAGCACAACGGGCACGAGGAGTAACACATGGATGTAGGGATTTTTGAACCGATTCCATGTATAAAGATAAATACCCAAGAATATTGCTTCAACGAAAAAGGCAAACGTCTCCATAAATAATGGTAGAGCGATAATTTGACCCGCAACTTTCATGAACGTAGGCCAAAGTAAATTTAATTGCATCCCAATGGATGTTCCGGTCACGACACCGACAGCAACCGTAATCGTGAATGCACGACTCCAGCGTCGCGCCATCATCGTGAAATCTGGATCATTTCGCTTAATTCCGAGCCATTCTGCAATTGCAATAAAGAATGGCAATCCAACGCCAATTGTTGCAAAAATAATGTGAAATCCTAAGGTGACGGAAGTAAGCATTCGGCTATAAAAGACGGCATCGTAAGTCATAATTGGATCTCCACCTGTCATTTTTATTGGTTGAAACTAGTATACCAATCCATTTGAAAACTATGTGATATTTTTCACAAAACTTGTGACAAGTGCTTGAATGTTTTTGGACGAATCATCGACCCAACTTGGCGTGTATGCTATCATAAGATGGGAAAATGAAGGGAGAGGACGCTCCGAATGAATCGTTTATTGATTATGGATGGGAACAGTTTGGCCAATCGTGCCTTTTATGCGTTGCCTCCGCTGACGGATCGGAATGGATTTCAAACGAACGCGATTTTTGGATTTTGGACGATGTCACTTCGCTTGTTGGCGGAAGAGAAACCGACGCATTGGATCGTCGTATTTGATGCAGGTAAAAAGAATTTTCGTCACGATTTATATACGGAATACAAAGGGCAACGAGAAAAAACGCCTAATGAATTGAGTGATCAATTTCCAGTAATGAAGCAAATTTTGCGCGAAGCTGGTGCGTGTGTAATTGAATTGCCTGGTTATGAGGCTGATGATATTATTGGAACCTTAACGCGCGAAAGTGCGGAACAAGGTGCAAACAGCCTTGTCATTACTGGAGATAAAGATTTACTTCAACTTGTAAACGAAAAAATTACGGTTGCACTAACGCGCAAAGGGATTAGTGAACTTGAACGATACACACCGATAGAATTCCGAGAGAAATATGGTCTTGAGCCAATTCAAATGATTGATCTGAAAGCGCTGATGGGTGATCCATCAGATAACATCCCTGGAGTGCCAGGAATCGGTGAGAAGACCGCGCAAAAATTATTACTTGCGTATCAAAATATTGAGAATTTAATTGATCATGTCGGTGAACTAAAGGGAAAACAACAAGAACAATTGCAGTCGAATATTGAGTTAGCCAAACTAAGTAAAACGCTGGCGACCATTCACCAGCAAGTTCCGCTGGACGCAACGTGGACAGATGGCGAATATCACGGTTTGGACGCTACAGTACTCAGTAAATGGTTTCAGCAATTGGCTTTTAAATCATTAATTGATCGAGTACGTGAAGTCAGTTCATCTGTCGAAACATCAGAAGTGATTGTGATCGATCAAACGTCAACCGATGAATCTATGGATATTGAATGGATAGATTTTGCGGACGCCAAATCACTTTCTGCATTTGAAGCGGCGCTTTCTAGTTTATCTGTATTTATGATTGATTCGCATGGTGACAATCCACATCACGCCGAAGTGAATGTGATGTACTGGTCTGACGGGCATAAAACTTGGATTGCAAACGGACATGATGGGTTACAATTATTGCAAAGAGATGCAGTTAAGGCATGGGCATCGGATGATTCAATTACGAAAAAAACCCATGACTTACATCGATTACTCGTTATTTTATCTCGTTACGATGTAATGTTAACAGGGGTTACATTCGATTCTTTACTCGTATCGTATTTGCTTGATCCGACGCGTTCTGGTTCAGAAGTAGCTGATTTGCTGGAATTGGACGTAGAAAATAAGCCAACGTTGCCATCGGTACAATCTGATGAAAAGATTTACGGTAAAGGTGCGAAATTCCAAGTTCCAGCACGTGAGTTGCTTGGCGCACATCTTGCAAAAAAAGCGCAAGTCGTTACAGCACTACATGAATCTTTTATTGGACGTCTCGAAAAAGAATTTATGCATCAATTATATTTTGATCTTGAATTGCCACTGACTCAAGTACTTGCATTACTTGAGCGCACAGGGGTACGTGTGAATCAAGAAGATTTAATGCGCATCGGTAAGGAATTTCATATTAAAATTGATGATCTAGTCACGCGTATTTATGCTGCGGCAGGCTGCACATTTAATATTAATTCAACCAAACAACTGGGTGAGGTTTTGTTCGAAAAATTGCAATTACCACCAGTAAAAAAGACGAAAACGGGTTATTCGACGGATGCGGAAGTGCTCGAAAAATTAGCACCTTATCATGAAGTCGTTGGTCTTCTTTTGGAATATCGGACGCTTGCGAAGTTGCAGTCAACATATGTCGAGGGTTTGCAACACGAAATCCATGCGGATACCGGAAGCGTACACACCTATTACAATCAAACTTTGACTGCAACAGGACGATTGAGTAGTCAATTTCCGAACTTACAAAACATACCTGTTCGCATTGAAGAAGGGCGTCAACTTCGTCGTGTATTCGTGCCGCGCCAATCGGAACAGGGCTGGAGGATGCTTGCGGCAGACTATTCACAAATTGAATTGCGTGTGCTTGCACATATTTCTGGGGATGTTTCCCTAATTGAAGCATTTAAGCTCGACCGGGATATTCATACGCAAACCGCAGCAACCGTTTTTGGTGTCATTCCTGAATTGGTCGATGCAAACATGCGCAGACAGGCAAAAGCGGTCAATTTCGGAATTGTGTATGGGATGAGCGATTTTGGCTTGTCACAAAATTTAAATATTACGCGTAAAGCGGCAGGGCAATTTATTGAACAATATTTTGCAGCGTTTCCTGGTGTCAAAAAATACATGGAAGACGTTGTTGGGAAGGCAAGACAAGATGGATATGTGACGACATTACTCAATCGCCGCCGCTATTTGCCGGATATTCGTTCAAGTAATTTTAATGCGCGTAGTTTTGCGGAACGGATGGCGATGAATACGCCAATCCAAGGCAGTGCAGCTGATTTGATCAAACTCGCGATGGTACGTCTGGCCGATTGGATGAAATCGGAACAACTGAAGAGTCGGATGTTGTTACAAGTACATGATGAATTGGTATTCGAAGTCGCTCCAGATGAGCTTGAATTAATGTACAAGCACGTGCGCGAACATATGGAATCCGCATATTTGCTTGATGTACCGCTAAAAGTGGACATTCATGATGGTGCGAATTGGTATGAGACGAAATAAGGAGATAAAGTCATGCCTGAATTACCTGAGGTAGAAACGGTCAAGCGAACACTCAGTCGTTTGGTCGTCGGCAAACGAATTGAGAAAGTATATGTTGGACTGGCGCGGATTATTTGGCAACCCACGGAACCACTTGAATTTTCGATGCTATTAGAAGGCCAGATGATTCATGGTATTCGTCGGTTTGGGAAATATTTATTGTTTGATTTTGATGATATGGTAATGATTTCTCATTTGCGGATGGAAGGAAAATACGGGTTGTACGCTCGTGATGAGGCAGCCGAACCGCATACACATGTGTATTTTCATTTCGATGATGGAACCGATTTAAGATATCGAGATGTACGTCAATTCGGAACGATGGAAGTTGTTCCGAAAGGTCAGGAATGGACGAGAACTTCCTTGCATAAATTAGGACCAGAACCTCTTGATGCTGAATTCGGTTTGGAGCAATGGAAACGTATTTTTTCTGGCAGGAGAGGAAAAATGAAACCGTTACTGCTAAATCAGCATATCATTGCAGGAATTGGAAATATTTACGCGGATGAAATATTATTTCGTGCACGAATACATCCGGAACGTGAAGCGACAACGATTAATGATGACGAACATGTTGCACTTTATCATGCCATGCGTAACATTTTGCAAGAAGCGGTGGATCAAGGCGGCACAACGGTAAAATCGTATGTAAACGGTCAAGGAGAAATGGGATATTTTCAACAAGAATTAGCGGTTTATGGTCGAAGTGGAGAACAATGTCTCTCTTGCCAACATGAAATTATTCGCTCAGTTGTCGGCGGTCGCGGCACACACACATGTCCTAGTTGTCAACGGCTGTAAAATTGATAAACCTTTTTTTAAGTTTCAACATACGGTAAAGCAAACCATTAAAGGGGGCTTTTCCGTTGTTGCTGACTTGGATTACATTGTTCGTATTTGCACTTACAACCGGTATGGATGGATTGATTTTGGGCTGGACGTATGGGTTGCAGAAACTACCAGTATATCGGATGACTTATGTTTCTGTTGGGATGTGTTCGGGAATTAGCTTTGGTCTGTTTGTGCTTGCCGGTGAAACTTGGTTTGATCATTGGTTTACACCTGACTGGACTGTACGCATCGGAGCATCCATCTTAATGGGGATGGGGATCTTAAGTTTTCGTTCGTCGGGAAGCCAAACTGAAGAACACGTTGATGAGACTGCGGTCCCATCATTGCTCAAACGATTGTTACAAGGATTGCAAATGGGATGTTTACTTTCCATAGATTCTGCGGCGTCGGGGACAGCCGCATCATTGCTTAATTTTCCGATTTTTGCAGCGATCGTTGTAATGGCCTGTTGTTCGGCGTGTATGCTTGCAATTGGTGTATTTCTCGGTAGCAAAGGTGTGTTTAATTACACGGCAAAATATGCTGGTCGTACAGCAGGGATTGTACTATTTATTTTTGGATGTAGTAAATGGATGTATCACTGAACGTAATAAGTTAATATAAGAGAGTAGTGACAAATGATGCGTTTAGGGTTAACAGGCGGGATTGCTAGCGGTAAAAGTACAATCGTACGGATGCTTGAGGAACTTGGCGCACATATTGTAGATGCTGATCGGATCGCCCGAGAAGTTGTAGAACCAGGAAGTCCTGTACTTTTACAAATCGTGGAGTATTTTGGCGATTCGGTACTTACAAAAGATAGACGGTTGGATCGTAAATCTCTTGGAGCCATCGTCTTTAATCAACCGGAAAAACGCAAACAACTTGAGTTTATTATGCATCCACCGATACGGGTAGAAATGCGCAAACAGATGGATTATTGGGATAAAATAGACCCGAAATCTCTTATTGTTGCTGACATTCCGTTATTGTTTGAATCAGAATTACATACATGGTTTGAAGAAATCATGGTCATCTATGTGCCACGAGATGTTCAAATAACTCGTTTGATCGCACGTGAAGGTGTAACTTCGGAACAAGCAGAACAACGACTGAATGCGCAAATGAACATCGAAGAAAAAAAAAGACGTGCACAGTGGGTCATTGATAATACGGGAACAATGGAAGAGAGTAGAAGCCAAGTGCTCGAGTTTTTGCAGGAGAAAGGAAGAATTTAGTCGTGCATCGAAAACGCATTGGGTTTCTTTTGCTTGTTTTAATCGGATTCATCTGGTTAATTTTTAAATGGGAAGGTATCGAACGGTGGATGTATCCTCTCAAATATACGGAAGTCATTCGTGAAAATGCGAAGTTACAGTCGATTGATCCATTTTTAATCGCTGCGATTATTCGGGTAGAAAGTAATTTTGATCCAATTACCGTATCCAATAAAGGTGCCATAGGTATGATGCAAGTGATGCCCGAAACAGCCAAATGGATTTATCGTCAGAATCGGAATTTCGTAATGGACGCTTTAGATTTAAATGAACCCAAACAAAACATTATGCTTGGATCTTGGTATTTGAGGTTTTTACAAAATCAATTTGGTAATCGAGAGGCCGTTGTGATTGCTGCATATAATGCGGGCCAAGGGACGATCCGTAAGTGGCTTGAAGGTGGTCAATGGAGTGGTTCAGAGGAAGAATTAGATCGGATACCATATGAAGAAACACGTAAGTATGTGAAACGAGTAATATTTTTTCGAAATCAATATCGTAAGTTGTATGAAGCCGAACTTAACGTTTACAATATGAGTGGAAATGAAAAACGCCGATCTCTTCAACTAGCTAACAGTTGAGTATCGGCGTTCATCGAAACATTTACATATTGGATTGGGAAGCGAGATGTTGTTGTCCCATTTCCACCAATCGGCGTGTCATATAACCGCCAATATAACCAGTTTCACGACTCGACATATTTCCATAGTATCCATCTTTAGGAATGTTAATCCCTAATTCGGATGCAATTTCATATTTCATTTGATCAAGTGCCATTTGTGCTTGTGGCAACAATAAATCATTACTTGAGATTTTCATTCAGAATCACCTCCTCGTTCTGGGGTTGAAATTAGTATGTCCGAAAATTTCTGAAATATTTTAGGGAAAATTAGGAAAGGGAGATCAACGATGAAATGTCCATTTTGCGATTATATGGGAACGAAAGTGTTGGATTCAAGACCTGCAAACGATAATAAATCAATTCGCAGGCGCCGTGAGTGCGAAAAATGCATCAAACGTTTTACAACGTTTGAAACGATCGAAGAAACACCATTACTTGTCATCAAAAAAGACGGTAGCCGAGAAGAGTTTAGTCGGGATAAAATATTGCGTGGGTTGTTTCGTGCTTGTGAGAAACGTCCGGTTTCTACAGAGCGTTTAGAAACGCTCGTGCACGATGTTGAACAGGAATTGCGTAAAGAAGCAAAAACCGAGGTGCCAAGCGTCGAGATCGGTGAGTTAGTGATGTATGGATTATTTCGTGTCGATGAGGTCGCTTATGTTCGATTTGCTTCAGTGTATCGCCAGTTTAAGGATATTAATGTATTTATGCGTGAATTGACGGATTTGCTCGGTCGTTCCAAGGACAAGCAATCTAGTCAAAGCGAATGATCAGGAGGCGAGTGACGGGTGGAATGGATTATTTTATTTACACAAATCATGTTGATTAATGCGGTGTTAAGCGGGGATAATGCAATTGTGATCGCACTTGCGAGTCGCCAATTGCCAGAAGAACAGCGCAAACGGGCCATGTGGTGGGGAGCTGCTGGAGCCGTTGGGTTACGGATTATTTTAACCGTCGTTGTCGTATTACTCTTAAAACTACCGTTTATTCAGTGGTTTGGTAGCGTGTTACTCTTGTGGATTGCCGTAAAACTGCTTGAAGAAACGGAAGGCCACGAAGAAATTCCTGCAGCGTCTACTGTTTATAAAGCGATTTCCATCATTATGACAGCGGACTTCGTCATGAGTTTGGACAATGTATTGGCGATTGCAGCGGTCGCGGGAGACAACTATGCAGTTATTATTGCGGGGATCGCACTGAGTATTCCCTTGATAGTTTGGGGAAGTCAAATGTTACTTAATTTGATGGAGAAATATAAATTTTTGATTTGGCTTGGTGCTGCTTTACTTGGTTATACCGCTGGCGAAATGGCACTGAATGAAAAGTTGGTCAAAGATTGGACAGGCGGAGAACATCCGTGGTGGTTCAATATTATTCCAATTTTGTTTGCAGGCATTGTTGTATTGATTGGTTGGATGCGCAATCGCGTAAAAATAATAAAATAATAGTTGATCAAAAGTTGTCTTTTCAGTGATCGCTGGAAGGCAACTTTTTTTGTGTTTAAAATCATTGAATAACTTTGATGAGACGCTCATAACCATGGTTGAGGTGATTCAATTTATGGGAGTCGTTAGAGCGACAAGTGCCAGTCGGTCATTACTTGCCAGACTTATTCGTGCAGAGGCTGAAGGTGATGGTGAAAATGGTATGTTAATGGTTGGTACGGTGGGAATCAATCGGATCTTGGCAGATTGTTTGGATTTTAAGTCGGTCCGATCGATTGAAGACATGGTATATCAGTCTCCGGGTGGTTTTGAAGCGGTACAAAAGCCATATTTTTATCAACAAGCACGGTCCAAAGATAAACGTCTGGCGGATCGCGTGATCGCAGGTGAGCGGGCTTGGCCGGCAACAAATGCACTATGGTTTTTACGAACGGATTCATGCCCGAGTCAGTGGTATGGTCAGTATAATGTTGGCAGATATAAGTCGCACTGCTTTTTTAGACCGACACCAAGTGTATGTCCAAGAGTGTATTAAATTAAAATTAGGGGGATCATATGATGGTAATTGCAAATCAAATGGTGGAAGAATCGTACATTGAAAACATTTTAAGGATGAATAAAGGGAAAATCGGTACATTTTATTTTACATTTGAAAATAATCCGAAATGGAATGCATTGGAGACACGTGGGGTGATCGAAACTGCGGGTCGGGATCATTTGATTTTGAGTCATCCTGAGACTGGGAAACGGTATTTGTTTAAAATGATTAATTTAGATTATGCAACGTTCGATGAGCCGTTAAATTACATCCCGCCGAAATTACCACCTGGAATTCAGTGAACAATTTTATAAATGATTTAGATTTGAAATTGGGGGTAAGCGATTCGTTGCGGAATCGCTTGCCATCTTTTGTTTTACCGCCGAAACAAATCGAGTTCGCTTTTACTTTTTCATGGAAAATCAATGTTGAAATTGCAGATTTTTTTTTGTGTTAGTTGACAGAATGAAAAAATTCGATTTAATATTGGTTTACCGGTTTCGATGGGAGTATTGTTTTTCTAAAATACATTTCCAGCTTCAGGTTTGAATTATTCGAAAATTGACACAATATGAAAACGAATGCACTTGAACAAAAGCTCCATGTTTGTCATAATAGAATAGACGTGAAAGACCATTATATGGCGTCGGATAAATCCGGCGCTTTCTTTATTCAGAAAGGACTAACCCTACTTATGAAAGCACGCACATCGATCCGCAACATCGCAATTATTGCCCACGTTGACCACGGCAAAACGACATTGGTTGACAAACTGTTACAACAATCCGGTACATTCCGTGATAACGAGCATGTTCAAGACCGTGCCATGGACTCCAACGATTTAGAGCGCGAACGTGGAATTACGATTTTAGCGAAAAATACAGCTGTTCAATACAAAGAATTTTGGGTAAACATCGTTGATACACCGGGTCACGCTGACTTTGGTGGTGAAGTAGAACGGATTATGAAAATGGTTGATGGTGTATTGCTCGTTGTTGACGCATTTGAAGGTTGCATGCCGCAAACGAAATTCGTACTTCGTAAAGCATTGGAACAAAATCACCAACCAATCGTTGTCATCAACAAAATTGACCGTCCACAAGCTCGTCCGGCTGAAGTGTTGGATGAGGTTCTTGAATTATTTATTGAGTTAAACGCGAATGACGATCAATTAAACTTTCCAGTTGTATACGCATCAGCATTGAATGGAACAGCAAGTTTGAATCAAGATAAGCAAGATGCAAATATGGAAGCACTTTTTGAGACCATTGTTCAAACGATACCATCGCCTAAAGAGTCCGTGGACGAGCCGTTCCAAATGCTTGTTACCTTGCTTGATTACAACGAATATATGGGTCGTATTGCCGTTAGCCGTGTAAACCGTGGAACAGTATCGCAAGGACAAACAGTAACCATTCTCGGACATGATGGTTTGCCGCGTACTGGTCGTGTAGAGAAATTATTCGGTTATCAAGGACTTCGTAAAGTAGAAACAGATATTGCTGGCGCGGGTGACATTATCGCCATTGCCGGAATTAAAGATATTAACATCGGCGAGACGATTACAGACCCAGCATGCCCTGAAGCGTTGCCGGTATTAACGATCGATGAACCAACAATGCAAATGACGTTCCTTGTGAACAACAGTCCGTTTGCAGGCCGTGAAGGGAAACATGTAACGTCCCGTAAATTGCGTGACCGTTTATACAAAGAAACGGAAACTGATGTAAGTTTACGCGTAACAGATACGGATTCTCCAGACGCGCTTACAGTTGCTGGCCGTGGTGAGTTACACCTTGGGATTTTGATCGAGAATATGCGCCGTGAAGGCTTTGAGTTACAAGTATCCAAACCAGAAGTTATCATCAAAATGATTGATGATGTTAAAATGGAACCAATGGAAAATCTACTCGTTGATGTTCCAGAAGAGAGCGTTGGGGCCGTTATGGAATCGCTCGGATCACGTAAAGCTGAAATGAAAAACATGACGACGAATGCAGCTGGCAACACTCGTTTGGAATTTATCATTCCTGCACGTGGCTTGATCGGTTACCGCACATTGTTTTTGACATTGACGAAAGGTTATGGCGTCATGAACCATGCGTTCGAAACGTATGCACCAGTTGTCCAACACGCTGTCGGAGAGCGTCATCAAGGCGTATTGATTGCCACTCAAGCAGGTTCTTCTACGATGTATGGTATGTTGTCTGTTGAAGATCGTGGAATATTGTTTATCGATCCAGGTACAGAAGTATACGAAGGTATGATTGTTGGTGAACATAACCGCGATACCGATTTGATCGTAAACATTTGTAAAGAAAAACAATTAACAAACGTTCGTTCCGCAACGAAAGAAGAAACAGTCCGATTGAAATCATCGCGAGTGATGTCACTTGAGCAATCACTTGAATATATCAACGAAGACGAATATTGCGAAATTACACCGAAATCAATTCGTATGCGTAAGAAAATTTTGAATAAATCGGATCGTGACAGATCAGAAAAACAACGCAAACAGGCGCTTGGTGTTTAATTGTAAATTAATTATTTGGGAATGATAACGTACGAAAGGTGTGATGACTATGCAGGAATGGTTGGCGGCACATCCGTGGATTACGTTAATTTATTTGTTTGCGGTCTTGATGTTTGTATATAATCGCGTCTTTCGGACGCGTAAATTACCGATATTGAAAGAAGCATTATTGTGTTTGTTTATGGCAATTGGGGCAGGTATTTTATGTTTGTTCCAATTGGACTTAGGCTTACCAATTGCACAATGTATGACAGTGGCACTTGTACTTATGGTCTTAGTACAAATTCGCTATTGGGTTGAGCGTCGAGCACAAAAATCATGAAGACAATCGGTAGTTTTAGGCTGATTAAATTTGATCCTGTAAACCCGGAATATTGGTTTGAGGATTCCATTGTTTTAGATGATCTGACTGCCAAGCATTTAATGAACTTGGCGAGAAAAATTCATCCCCGATGGTTAATGATGATTAAATGGAATGCCATATTTGGTGATCAAGACGATGTTTGCGGTGGTTCCGATGACCTAATCGAACAACAATTGCGAGAACGACTTGATCATGGACTACATGTACAATGGGACCAACCGCAACCTAGCGGTTGGTCGTTGTCACATTGTGCGCATGCATTTTTTGATGCAAAATTATCACTTGATGAATCATTGCGATTATGTAACAATCTTCATGACCAAGACCTTACGAATGAATGGTTGGATAAAATCATCACATTACGCAAGTCGGGGATTGATGTGTTTTTATTAGGAGGCGTAACATGAAGCTTCAAGATGCATTATTTAATTGGGTTCAAATCAAATTAGTGAGTGATGGCAGACCAGATGATTCTGCAGCAGTGGATACGGAAGCATTTTTTCGTGAAATGCTGGAACAAGATTTTCACATCAATGATTTGAATATCATTACTTCTGACGAAGCGATGGTGCATTTGACGTACACTGTCGAAGGAAAATCAAAGAAACAGTGGTATGACCGCGAGCAGGCATTTTTATTATTAACCGAGATCAACGCTGAACCTCGCTATAATTTATAAAAAAGGTGTTGGAAGAATGACCGGCAACGGGGAACAGCAAGAAGGACAATTTCAAGAAGTGCAAGTCGTTCGCGTAACCCGAAATTCTTCCGGTACGAAAGACGAGTTGCGTAAAGGATTAAAAGAAAGTTCCAAAAAAGTACAGTTACAACTTCCAAAATACAATGCGCCCAATTTTTCCGGAATTTTCAAAGGGAAAATGTTACGTATTTTAATTTGGGTGATGGGCGGAATACTTGGCACTGCACTTTTGACGGGTGCATACGCAGGATTTGTTTATTATAAATGGACGCAAATGACTTATCAGATATCAACAGCTTCAGCAAATGGTGGTGGTACCGAATCCGTTGGACCACTAGCAGATCAATTCAAGCAAACAAAAACGTTTTTATTGTTAGGTATGGATACGCGTAAACAAACTGGAAGTTTAAATACGGATGTCATTATGATCGGAAAAGTTGATCCTGTCACGAAAACAGCAACAGTTGTTTCGGTGCCAAGGGATACGCTACTTCAACCTGGTAAACATCGGTGGAAAGCGAATGGTTATTATGCAAATTATTTTGTGAATGACCGTGCGACCGTTCAAGATAAAATTAAAGAAACGTTTAGTGATTACTTAAATACGAAAATTGATTTTGTGACGACGATTGATTTTAAGGCGTTCGAAGAAATTATTGATAGTCTAGGTGGTTTGGAAATTAATGTTGACCAAGATATGCGTTACACCGACAATGCTGATGGCACGCATATTGATTTGAAACAAGGATTACAGAAATTAGATGGTAAGAACACACTTGATTTTGTGCGTTATCGCAAATCGAATGATGGTACGAAAGCGTCGAACGATATCGAACGCAATGAGCGTCAATCACAAGTGTTCAGGCAGTTAATGGATCGACTCAAATCGATTAGCGGCGTGTTGCATATTGGTGATATTTTAGATGCAATCAGTAAAAATATGACAACAGATATTCCTTCCGATCAAATGTTGCCGTTAATTCGAGAGTACATTACCTTCTCCAAGGAAAATATTAAGTTTGTCCACTTGGTGGGTGAATGGAAATCTCCTTACATTTACGTTGGAGATGAAGAATTAAAAAAAGCTCAAGATGCATTAAAAGCGGAGCATTAACAAATCCTTTAGATGTGTTATAATTAAATCACATCAATTAAGGGAGGGGTTGCATTGGGGGAAACCTTACAGCAACTAAATGATCATCTTTTTACTGCGTTTCAGAAAGAGTCCCTTGTTTTACTCGGAACAATTGACTCTGAGAATGGCTCGCCATCAGTGGGGGCGATTTCTTGGATCATTGCACCAGATCACACACATATGCGCTTTGCGGTTGATAATCGATCCCGTATTGTCGCAAATGTAAAAAAGAATGAATATGTTACGGTAACGACATTTGCAAACAATACGGTATTCACCATTTATGGACGCGCTCAAGTGCTTGTTGATGAATTGGCTGAAGTACCGCTTAAGTTGGCATGTGTGCAAATTAATGTTGAAACGGTAAGAGACGCGATGTTTTATGGATCGCGAATTTCCGTCGAGCCTGAATATGAGAAAACGTACGACAAACGTGCTGCTGAAAAGCTGGACGGTCAAGTGTTTGCAGCGATGAAAAAAGCGTAGCAGATGCACGGCCTTCCGGCTTTTTTTTAACAACAAACAGGGGGGATTGGGCATGAAGAAAATCTATGTCATCGACACCAACGTATTGTTGCACGATCCAAATTCATTGTATTCCTTTGAAGACAATGAAATTGTCATTCCGAGTATTGTTTTAGAAGAGATTGATTCAAAGAAACGATTGGCTGATGAAATTGGGAGAAATGCCAGACATGTCGCACGTGTACTTGATATGTTGCGCGAACAAGGAAGGTTAAATGAAGGCATTCAACTCGAAAACGGTGGTACTCTTCGAGTTGAATTAAATCAACGAGATACTGACGCGATGCGTACCATGTTTAATGAAATCACGAACGATAATCGGATTCTCGCCGTTGCTGTAAACTTGCATTTCGCCGAACAGCAAAAAGAAGAACCTACACCGGTAATCGTTGTATCGAAAGATACATTAGTTCGTATCAAAAGTGATGTGCTTGGCATTCCAGCGCAAGATTATTTAACGGATCGAATTGCTGATTGGTCAGATATGTATTTAGGATGCACGACGCTACATGTACATCCTTCGGTGATCGATCATTTTTATAGTCAACGTATGCTAGATATGAGCGAAGTGTCGAAGCATCATCATATTAATCCGCATGAATTTGTCATCTTAAAAGATGAGATGGGTTCTTCGAAATCCGCACTTGTCAAAACTTCATCTGACCGTAAACGACTTGAACCACTTCATTTGTCGAATGAAGCGATTTGGGGGATTGCTGCACGGAATGCGCAACAACGTATGGCCCTTGAGATTTTGCTTAATGATGAAATCCCGCTAGTCACAATGACAGGGAAAGCAGGAACGGGTAAGACGTTGTTGGCGCTTGCTGCGGCACTGATGAAAGTAGAAGATGACCGGAAGTATAAAAAATTATTAATTGCACGTCCGGTCGTTCCAATGGGTAAAGACATTGGTTACTTGCCAGGTGAAAAAGACGAGAAATTACGTCCTTGGATGCAGCCAATATATGATAATCTAGAATTTTTATTTAATACCAAAAAGCCTGGTGACATTGAGAAAATTTTGGCGGGACTCGGCAGTATTCAAGTAGAAGCACTAACTTATATTCGCGGTCGTTCAATCCCAGGGCAATTTATTATTATCGATGAGGCACAGAACTTATCAAAACACGAAATTAAAACAATTATATCTCGTGTTGGTGAAGGTAGTAAAATTGTACTTGTTGGCGACCCAGAACAAATTGACCATCCGTATTTGGATGCATTCTCGAACGGATTGTCATATGTGGTTGAGAAATTCAAAGGCGAAGGATTAAGCGCACACATTACACTCGAAAAAGGTGAACGTTCTGCATTGGCGCAATTGGCAGCGGATATTTTATAATTAAAAGGTATAAAAAAAGGCGTTCGCACGTTCATGATCTGCTCCCTAACCATTCGCGGTTTATTTATTAAACCGGTCTATGTAACGGGAAGCATATCGTACATTGCGACGCCTTTTTTTTTGTTAAATTGAGATCCAAGGATGAAATAAGAGTTCTGTTCGGTATGCCCGAGCAATTCCTTCTGCTAGCGTATCAAACCTATTTTCAATGATCCAGTAATATGCCATGGGCATATGGAAGCTTCCAATTGCATGCTCTTCAAGTTGAACTTCTGCCATAAGTACATCTTGTTGCGAACACAATGGTGTGCTCCTAAAACTCACTAAGATAAGGTCAGTCACTTCCAGTAACAGATTTCCACGATCAGATCTTAGTAATACGTCAGAGGCCTCTGGGCCATCGCGCCAACGATCCGTAAGCAATGAGACGTTTAACCATTCCGATGCATCTAAGAGCTGTTCACGATGCTCAAACCAATATATATGTTCTTCTGTTAATGAATCGGCGAATGGAATTGCGAGTTCCGTTGTGTTCATATTTAAGGTTGCATACCAAATCGTTATCATGAGTAAGCCTCCGTCAAAACTTCAAATCAACAACAAGTTCACGATTTTTTTGTCCTACGCTCGTAATGGTAATGTTCCAACCGATCGATGCAGGATAAAATCCGAGGTCGAATCGGCTTTGCAAATCAGCAAGTGTTGTATCGGGAAGGTCAACTCCGCCATATTCGATTCGTTCAATGAAAAAGCGGATTCCGTGATTTGGTGTGTTCGTAATCCGATAATTTCCCGCAAAACGGATGGGAACGCCCTGTGCAACGCCGTTTACTCGAAATGCATCATCGTCAAATGCAAAACGCATATCTCTAAGTTCTGGCGATTCTTCTTTAATAAACTTGTTGAATACCGACTCATGGATATGAAAAATTGTTCCACTTGATGTTGTTGTTAATGTATCTGGACCAATCATTCGATTGAACTTTGTCATGGCTTTGGAAAGCCCATCTAAAGCCGCTTCAAACTGAGGTAATCCAATGTGTAACCATTGTTCATTTTTTGCTTTTAACCAAGCCCAATATAATTTCGCATCTTTTTGACGTGATAATTCTTTTTCGAGAGATGCAGTTAATGCCAGCACACGAGCACGCTGGACGTCATAGCGGTGTTTTTCTTCATCTAACGCCACTGCTTTTGCAACTCCGATTCGTTTCGTCGCTTCTAGTTGTTGGAACGCCTTGGAGTAGTTGTCCAATGTTACTTGATCATGTTTAACGATCAACTGCATATAATCAAATACGCTTAACCAATCTGACCAATTTACTTTTTTGATGGACAAGATCATCATCCAAATCGGTTGCCGTGAACCCATATAATAACTGCGCAAAATTTTACCGGCTTTTTCGCGTAAATCCTTTAATTTGAATGATTGGAGGTTTATGTCGCGCTGAATCAGTGCGAGTTCGGCAGTGTTATTAATTTGAAGTGCTTTAATCTTGTCCAATTCACGGTCAATCTCAACGATGGATAAACTCTTTTTTAACCAACTTTGCAATTCTGTAATACGTTCGGGTGAAAAATTAGCCGGTATTGGAGGTGGGTTATTTTCCGTTGTAACTTCAGCAAAAGATTGTATGATTGGATCGTTAAGCATGAATACGAATACAAATAAACACATGATAACCACAATTTTATGGTAAAAATACGAAGTGAAGTGTTTGGTTTTCAATGTCATCCGTCCTTTAAATTTTTGCATGCTTCATTATACGCATAAAATCATGAAATATGCATCATTGCAGGTGACACATATGAAAGGTTAATATGATGCTATACTGATTTTTTTGAATGGAGAGATGTTTGTGCGCAGTGACGGAAGGTCACCGAACCAGTTGCGACCGGTTCAAATCGAAATAGGTAATCATTTATATGCTGAAGGTGCAGTGCGAATTTCTGTTGGGAATACGCAAGTAATCTGTACTGCTTCGATTGAAGAGAAAGTTCCGCCGTTTATGAAAGGTCAAGGGAAAGGTTGGGTCACCGCAGAGTATTCGATGCTTCCAAGAGCAACGCTTGTGCGAAACCAACGTGAATCGATTAAAGGAAAACAAAACGGTCGTACAATGGAAATTCAGCGCCTAATTGGAAGGGCGTTGCGATCGGTTGTTGATTTAGAAAAACTTGGTGAAAGAACAATTACGCTCGATTGTGATGTGATCCAAGCGGACGGAGGCACTCGTACGACTTCGATTACCGGTGCATTTGTTGCGTTAGTTCTTGCGGTGGAGAAATATCGTGATCTTGGTTTGATCCGCAAATGGCCAATCAAAGATTGGCTTGCATCAACTAGTGTTGGGATCCTTGATGGAGATGTCAAGTTAGATCTTAATTATGAAGAAGATTCAAGTGCGGATGTGGATTGTAATGTGGTCATGACTGCTTCAGGGCTATTCGTTGAAATTCAGGGTACTGCTGAAGATGCACCATTTTCACGAGAACAAATGAACGTGATGTTATCGCTAGCAGAAGATGGAATCCGCCGATTAATTGAGAAACAACGCGAAGCCATAGGCACAATTTCTAGATTTTTTGATCATAAACAGAATTGAACGGAGGAATCATGTTGCTCACGAATCGATGGGTTATGGCAACGGCAAATCAAGGGAAAGCAAAAGAAGTAGCTGCATATTTGGCGCCGCTTGGAATAGAACTCGTTACACTTGCAGATTTGCCGAAAGACGGCATGCCGGATTGGGAAGAAGTCGGAGATTCCTTTGAGGAAAATGC
>CANHGK010000029.1:0-25000 GCA_947460235.1 Paenibacillaceae bacterium
AACGGCGACAAAATATGTTTACCCGCTTCGATCACGGTGACATTCAAACCTCGATCAAGCAAGTTTTCCGCCATCTCAATTCCAATATATCCTCCGCCAATAACAACCACACGCTGAATTGCGCCGCCATCAACAGCATCTTTAATTTTATCCATGTCCGGGATATTCCGTAGCGTCATTACTCGCGCATCATTTACCCCGCTCCAATTCGGACGAATTGGTTTTGCTCCAGGAGATAAAATCAATTCATCATAGGTTTCTTCATACGTTCCGCGCGCATCGCTATTTACCTTTACAACGTTCCGAGTCGTATCGATTGCTATCACTTCACTGCGAATGCGCACATCAATACCGAATCGACCAGCTAGCAATTCCGGTGTTGCCACAAGTAATTTGCTTCGATCTTTAATCGTTTCACCAATAAAATAAGGCAATCCACAATTCGCAAACGAAACATGGCCCCCACGTTCAAATAACACGATTTCAGCCATTTCGTCCAAGCGTCTTAGTCTCGTCGCCGCAGACGCTCCGCCGGCAACTCCGCCAACGATCAATACTTTTTTCCCTGTCATATCGATTCCCCCAAAGGCATCATTAATTTCATATGCGTATTCACGAAACCATTCTTCTCATAAAATCGATGTGCATGAATACGCTTATTATTACTGCTCACTTCAATAAGTTCGCATTGAAAATTTCGGGAAACTTTCTCCACTGCATTCAACAATTGTACACCGATTTTCAAATTTCGGAAGGATTCATCGATGACAAGTTCTTGAACTTCTGCAATTGGAGCGGAATGATGCAACAAATGTTGAATATGTAAACTGATAAACCCGATGATGCGCCCGTCCACTTCCGCAACAAAATACGATATCATGGGATCCGCTAAATTTTTAATATAAATCCGTTCAAATGCACCGAGCGGCATCGTTTTATCTTTTAATAGACATATAAGATCATAAACAGCGGTAACTTCACCACTCAAAGCTTTACGGATAATCGCACCTTGAAACATATGAATACCTCCGATGAATTTTTCGTTATCGATTGTTACATTTCAAATTCACATCAAAAAAGCATGTACCCATCACAGAACACATTCTGCCCAGGGACATGCTTCTTCACGCTTATATAATTAACTGACATTTACCATTAACGACTCAAACACTTTTTCCATTTCTTCACATGCTTCCAACTTCGAAATGAGCGATTGCAATAAAATAAGTAACAATGGTGGAATTGTCACCATCATTTGTTGCTCAAACAACAAGACACTCCATATCCCACTTGGAATATCGAGTAATTCTTCCAAATCAGCAACAGATCCGTCTTCCCTTGAGGAGTTGATCCAGTGATGCTCGCGAAACACTTCGGCAATTCGCTCGCAGTGTCGGAGTTTTTCTGATTTTACCAACTGCAAATATATAAAATGTTCCACGTCGGTCACTCCCTGCACGATTCCAAGCGAATCATAATGAAATCTATCATCTGTTACATTTGACACAGAACGATAAAAACCCTTTATTTATTCGTTTGCACGCACAAATAATCCGACAACTTCAACATGTGCCGTATGCGGAAACAAATCAACCGGCTGGATTTCGGATAATGTCCATCCACGTCCACTTAACCATGCTGCATCTCTTGAAAATGTCGCAATATCACAAGAAACATAAACAATTCGTTTCGGTTTCATTGCGTCAACAGACTCGAGCATTTCAGTTGCACAGCCTTTGCGCGGAGGGTCTAGCACGATCACATCAGGCTTCACCCCTCGTTCATGCCACTTCGCCATGATCACTGGGGCATCGCCTACTTCGAATTCAGCATGTTTCACGTCATTACGACGCGCATTATCCTTTGCATCTTCGATTGCCTGTGGCACGATCTCAACGCCGTATATTTTTGAACATTCTTGTGCCAAAAATAATGCGATTGTCCCGATCCCACAGTACGCATCGACCACCGTTTCCGTTCCAGTTAACGCAGCAAATCTACGAGCTACGCCATACAACACTTCCATTTGAGCTGTGTTCACCTGATAAAAGGCATGTGGCGAAATCGCGAACTTTAATTTTTTACCATTTGGATGTGACAACTCGTCTACGATTTGTTGCTTCCCCCAGAGGAGAATCATTTTTTCGCCGAGCACGACATTCGTCGCTTTCGTATTTACATTTTGGAAAATACTCACAACGTGTGGTACCGTTGCACGAATCATCTCTAATAATTTTGCTTGATTCGCTGCTGAAGCCTTGCCGCCTGGCCAAGAAGCTGTGCGCGTTACCAAAATGACCATCCATTGATTCGTCCGCTCAGCAAGCCGAACGATAACATGGCGTAACCAACCGCGGTCAGTTGCCTCATCGTAGCCGCCAAACCCCATCCGATCGCATATTTTCACAATTTCCTGAACGAGCTCGGCACTTTGATCTTTTTGGATCGGGCATGTGTCAAAAGGCACGATTTCGTGACTGTTTCGCGCATAGAAACCAGAGACACTTTTACCGGATGCATCAATTCCAACAGGCACTTGTACCTTGTTTCGATAGCCCCAAGGTTGCTTCGCAGCCAAAACAGGAGGAACTGCAATGTCCACCTGTTTCCCAATGCGCTGTAACGTCTGGACGACACGATCACGTTTCCAGATTTGTTGCGCCGCATAAGTACCATGTTGCAATTGACATCCACCACAGCGCGAATATACTGCACACATCGGATTTATTCGATCCGAAGATGGCGTGATCACCTTTACTAATTTTGCAACACAATAACTTGATTTTACTTTTATCATTTGCACCTGAACACGTTCACCTGGAAGAGCGCCTGGCACAAAAACGGTCATGCCATCAAGTTGTCCAACACCTTCTCCATCATGTCCGAGATTGGAAATTGTACATTCATAAATTGCATTTTTTTGAATCATTCTCCTGACACTCCATCCGCACCGCGCAAAAACGGCCAATTCCAATTCAATCGATCTTTTTTATAGCTTGATTCGCCATGCTCATCAACGATAACCCGAATGTGATTCGGCATAATCGAAACTTCGAACGGTGACGTACCACCCAATTCCCCGTCCACATTTAATTGCAACAAATCATCGGACCTCGCCGTCAATTTGCGCGTTCTAAAAAATTTCACACGAGGGTGATTTACATGCTCACCGCGCAACGATGTTGTTGCCAAAAACACGAATTCCGGCGGCAACATTTTTTCAACGATCATCACATCAAAATATCCATCGTCATACGACGAGTTCGGATACAACAACTCTAAACCAGCCACACAACCGCTATTTGCCAACAAGAATAACATGACATCGCCATCGTACATTACGTCATCCATGGTCAAATGAATATGCATCGGTGCAAGCTTAGTCAGTTTTTCCAAGCCCTTCACATAATAAGCCATTTGACCGAGTACTGTTTTTAATTTGCTAGGAACTTCGTAAGACAATTCAGTGATCACACCCGCACCAACATTGTTTAAAAAACAACGTTTTGCCCCTCCATCCAACAAAAGCTCCCCAATATCCATCGGCCGCGAATACTGCGCTGCAATGATATCGCAGGCTGATTCCCAATCTTTTGGGATCCCGAGTGCTCGGGCAAAATCATTACTGGTACCCATTGGCAAAATCCCGATCGGAGGTCTATGCTCCAATCCGGCGATCCCATTCACAACTTCATTGATTGTCCCGTCTCCACCTGCTGCAATGATAAAATCAAAATGACGTTCTACAGCAATCCGTGCGGCTTTTGCTGCATCACCAGCTTCACTCGTTGCATGACAAGATGTCTCTATTCCAGCGGATTCTAATCGTTGTAAAATTTCCGGTAACCGTCGGCGCATTTCTTCGCGGCCCGATGTCGGATTATAAATTAAACGCGCACGTTTCACGTCAGAGCTTCCTCCTTCGCACGTCTTTCATTTGCTTTTGAAATCGCCCACTCGGCCACTCGAAGATCTGGCAGCAATGTATCGCCAGTATAACGGCAGTTCAATCCTTCGAGTAACCCTGGGATTTTCTTCGCCGTGTAATATCCCGGACTAATAAATATCGGAATGGCCACGACTGTCCGCTCTGGTGCTGATTGATTCAACGATTCCACTTTTTGTCGAACGGTCAATGGCATAATTGTCGCAAATTCATAGGATGAAAATCCAATTTCATCTCGCAACCGTTGCCCAAATCGATGCAACTGGCGTCTCCACGCATTTTCAAAAGGCAACACCTCACTACCATGTCCAATCATAAGTAAAATTTCATTCGCAGGGTCAATCGTAATTGCTTGCGCACGTTCACGAATAATTGAAATGATTTTTTCATCTTCATCCATCGGTCCGACCCAGTGCACGTTCGAATGTACATTCAATCGTTCCATATCCGTTTCATGGTACGTTGTCGGAATGATCCCAAGTGCCCACGCGATTTCTTCCGTATGCGTACTCCCAGACGAAACGAACATAGGGACAATGATCAAGTCCGTTACGCCAGCTTCCTCAAGCGCATTGATTCCATCTTGGATAAGACGTCCATCCACCAATTCCAAAAACGACAAAAACGCAGGTCCGTCCCATCCACTGCGGACAGCCTCCCACGCGTCATCCAAACCAGCAACCCATTTAGGATCACGAGAACCATGAGCTATCCATAACATCCCGAAACGCTTCAGCATCGATTATCGTCCTAACCGTTCAAGCGTCATTTGGTAACCATCATTGCCATAATTCAAGCTGCGCTTCACCCGCGAAATCGTAGCTGTACTTGCGCTTGTCTCGCCCACTATTTGAGTATATGTGCCACCTAAGCGAAGCATCCGTGCCACTTCCAAACGTTGTGCCATCGACTGAATTTCATTAACCGTACAAAGGTCATCAAAAAAAATATATGCTTCTTCTACACTTTTCAGCGTCAAAATCGCTTCAAATAATTGTTCAACTGATTTAGATTGCAATTTTTTCAGTTGCACCACGATCACCTCTTCTTTATCTAAAAAATCTTTCGCAATGTGCCACGTTGAAATTTTCAAATTTTAATGCACTGAAGCGTGACTATAGAATACCACATCAATCTTATTTTTGCCCATGCCCATCTTCCTTTTCGCGCATAACGTAAAAAAAAAGAGGAGGTTACCCAATGAATCATTCTCCAAAAATCAATTACTCATCCTGGGACCCATCGGTCACGAAACCGTACGGAGGCGATTATGATTATTCAAAAGGTGCCGGATTCCCGGGAATGGGTGAAATACCTAGGCCATGGGAAACACCATATGCTCAACCAATGAGCCACAATATGTACGTTCATCCACATCACTCCATCCATGCATCAACCCATTCCATACATCCTGCACAGCAGGCATTGCAATGGATAGAGCATGCCAAAAAACACATTGATCGCCTCGGCGGCATTGAAGGTCTCGTAAATTCCGCAACAAAAATCCATCACGTCATCAAACAAATCCAACAAGCCGCTCCGCTTGTACAATTACTGATTTCCGGCCTTCGCTCAAATGACCACCAAGCAGAGGAAGTAATCGAAGAACATAAAGAACATAAAGAACATAAAGAACATGAACATAAAGAACATGAACATATCGAGCATGTCAGAGAGCCTGTTCGCATCCAGAAACGAAAACCAATCGGTACAAAATCAAAAAAACGTCGTATGGTGGATTAACACGATTTCATCCGCGAGGCAGACCGGCGATACTCCCTCCATTTTGGAACCAGGTCGATGCTTAAATCTTGTAATTATACGTGCTCTGCGTGCCGTTGGTGATACAAAAATTCCTGTACTGATGTGGATCATCGCAATGTAGGGTATACATGCGGATTTAGGTTGGTTGGTATATTTATGGCGTGTGCTGTGGTTGAATGGCTTCGTGGCATGCTCATGTTGCGTCGTTGGAATACACGTCGATGGATAAAAGTGGTCAGATCAAAAAACATTTCGCGTAATGCATAAAAATAGACGACCTAACTCAGAAATTGCGCTGAATGAGGTCGTCATTTTTTATTTCCAAGCCACCTTAAACTCCGGTTGTACAAACTGAATCCATGTTTGACCTGGATTCATATGCAGTTCTGTTCCACTGGCATCAAAAGCTCGAACAAGTCCAGCGCTCATTTTCCATGTAATCGGGATGATGCGACCGTTTTGAGCGAGCCAACCTTTTCCTGGGCCAATCACATCGACGTCGCGACGAAATTTTTCATCTAGTACTTTATGTTTTGACTTACAAATTAATAGATTTGCCGCCATCAAATCGTTACCTGTTTCAGCATCATAATGCGGTTTATTATTCATACTCCTTACATAACGAGCAACTTTCTCATTCCATGCATAGTCCACATGATATCCGTATAAATATGGAATATGTACTTCTGTTGCCGCCTCACCAATTTGAAGTGCATTTCCTGATGGGTCAAACAAAAAACCTTTCGCGGTCCAATCGGTACGTTTCTTTTTCGCTTCGATCCCTTTCAAAATTCGATCAATACCCGTATATAGATTATGCGGCATTTTTCGGGATTTATCTCTCCAATAATACGCTTCGTCACCATATACTTGGTCAAAATGATCCGCTTTGTATTTTTTTATTGCATTCATGCCATCTTGGCTCCAACCTGCATGTACAATCACAGCATCAATGGCTGCGCCGATTTGAACATAATACGGCCGAATACTTCGCACTGGACCTATCGTTCCGGGCTTTTTGCTATGAAAAATTGCTGCAAAACGTGTGATCTCACCTTCTGCCAAAATCTCATAGATCACATCCGCCTTTTCCAAACCAGTTTGCGGACGCGCTGCAGGAGAATTTTCGACCATAACCATAATCGGACGCGACAACGAATTACTACTTGGGGTACCCCGTAACGCATCGACTAGAGATGTTTGATCGGTTGTTGCGTCAGGATTTACAATGGTACCTGACGAATTTGGCGCTTCCGGCGGCGTGGAAGCGGTTACATCTGTATTGTCTGAAAGTAAACCATCTGGATTTGACTGTCCAAGATGATTTTCTTCACTCCCATTTTGAATCGGTTCCGTTGTTTGCGAGACCGACGTACATCCCGAAACAATGATCATCGCAAGTGCTATTACACTAAAAAGTGCCGGTCGAAATCGGCCCGGCCAGTTCAATGTGCGTTCTTTTGTTTTGCGAAACCATGGTCTCAATCGCTTCCAACTCATGTTTCTTTACCCCCTGAGGTCTGCAACTTGTCTACAGTTATATATATTGAAATATACCAGCTTTTAGTACACTTGTTCACAAAAAAATCTCCGGTCATTTTATAAATCATTGACCGGAGAAATTATCGATATCACGCTTCAACCAATCCTGCCGCTTTCATCGCCTTTAATGCGATGTCTTTGCGATAATGTGCACCATCAAACTGAATTTGTGAAACCGCTGCATATGCTTTTGCACGAGCTTCTGCAAAATCAGTTCCTCGCGCCGTAACGCCAAGTACTCGGCCTCCATTTGTCACGATTTGACCGTCTTTTGAAGCGGTTCCCGCGTGGAATACAACGGCCTCCTCAACATGATCCAAGCCGCTGATGACACGACCTTTTGGATATGCTTCCGGATACCCTTCGGAAGCCATAATTACACAACATGCCGCATCCTTACTCCATTGTATATCAATATCCGCTAAGCGACCATTCACTGATGCCATGAAAATGTCTGCTAAATCTGTTTCGAGACGTGACAAGATGACTTGTGTTTCTGGATCGCCAAAACGCGCATTGAACTCAACGGTACGTGGCCCTGTTGGTGTAATCATTAAACCTGCGTAAAGTACGCCCCGGAACGAACAACCTTCTGCCACCATCGCTTTTGCACAAGGAATCAAAATCGTTTGAATCGCTTCATCCACAATCGACTGCGGGATGTGCGGTACTGGCGAGTATGTGCCCATACCACCTGTATTCGGGCCGAGATCTCCGTCAAATGCAGGTTTATGATCTTGCGACGGTACCATCGGGCGAACGACTTCTCCATCTACAAATGCGAGCAAGGACATTTCTTGACCCGTCATAAATTCTTCGATAACGACGCGATTTCCTGCAGATCCGAACTTGCGATCGAGCATCACGGTTTGCAGCGCACTTTCCGCTTCTTCGATCGTTTGAGCAACGATCACACCTTTTCCTGCCGCGAGTCCATCGGCTTTAATAACAATCGGCGCACCTTGTTCACGAACATAGGCAATCGCTGGTTCATATTCATCAAACGTCTCGTATGCGGCCGTCGGAATCTTGTATTTTTTCATCAGGTTTTTCGCAAACACTTTACTTCCTTCAATTTGCGCTGCATTTTTGCGTGGTCCAAACACAAGAATCTTATGTTGTTCCAAGGCATCAACAATTCCTTCTGATAACGGATCATCCGGTCCTACAACAACCAAATGAATGCCGTGATCAAGAGCAAATTCAGCAATGGCTTCAAAATCCATTTCTTGAATCGCCACTAACTCAGCAACTTCGCCGATTCCAGCATTACCCGGTGCGCAATATAATTTCTTCACTTGTGTACTTTTGTTGAGTGCCCAGCAAATTGCGTGTTCACGTCCCCCGCGTCCAATAACCAAGATCCGCATGTTCGAGACCCCCTAAACTTAGTGTTTGAAATGACGTACGCCAGTGAAAATCATCGCAACGCCGTACTTATTCGCAACAGCAATCGACTCGTCATCACGAATGGATCCGCCAGGTTGAATGACCGCCTTGATTCCTGCTTTTGCCGCGAGTTCAAGCGTATCTCCCATTGGGAAAAATGCATCAGATGCAAGCACTGCACCTTCTGCGCGCTCGCCAGCTTGGGTAAGTGCAATATTTGCTGCGCCAACACGGTTCATTTGACCCGCGCCAACACCAATCGTCATGTTGTCTGCCGCAACGACGATTGCGTTTGATTTTACATGTTTGACAACTTTCCAGGCGAACAATAATTGTTTCAACTCTTCTTCTGAAGGTTGTCTCTCAGAAACGACTTTCAAATCATCTGAAGTCAATGGGCGCACGTCGTTTTGTTGCCACAACATACCACCTTCAACAGACGTCAAGACATAGCCGGTTGATTGTTTCAATTCATCTTGACCAAGTTCAAGTAAACGAATGTTTTTCTTTTTTGTCAAAATCTCAAGCGCTTCTGCACTGAAACTTGGTGCAAGAATGATTTCGAGGAAAATTTCGCCTAATTTCGTTGCTGTAGCTGCGTCGATTTCACGATTCGCCGCTACGATTCCACCGAAAATGGACGTCGGATCTGCTTCGTATGCTTTTGTGTATGCATCGAAAATGGTCGCACCGATGCCCACGCCGCATGGATTCATATGTTTCACAGCTACCGCTGCTGGTTCGCCGCTAAACTCTTTCAAGATTTGCAGTGCAGCATTCGCATCTTGAATGTTGTTATAAGAAAGCTCTTTACCGTGCAATTGTTTTGCCGTTGTGATGTTCCCATTTGGTGCAAGTGGTTTACGGTAAAACGCCGCTTTTTGGTGTGGATTTTCGCCGTAACGAAGATCTTGCACTTTCTCGTACGTTACCGTTACTTTCTCAGGCATTTCTTCGCCGAGCAAGTTCGTCAAATATTCACCAATTAATGAATCGTATGCGCCGGTGTGACGGAACACTTTTGCTGCCAAACGGCGGCGTGTATGAAGTGTCGTATCGCCATCTGCACGAATTTCATCGATGACGCCAGCATAATCTTCGCTATCCACGACAACGGTGACGAATGCATGGTTTTTTGCCGCAGACCGAAGCATGGAAGGTCCACCAATATCAATGTTCTCGATCGCATCTTCTTCCGTAACATCTGGTTTCGCAATCGTTTGAGCAAACGGATAGAGATTCACACACACAAGGTCAATGTACTCAATCTCATTTTCGGCATTTTGCGCCTGATGTTCAGGGTTATTTCGGATCGACAACAAACCACCATGAACTTTTGGGTGCAATGTTTTAACACGACCGTCCAAAATTTCAGGAAAACCTGTGACATCGGAAATCCCGATAACCGGAACGCCTTCTCGCTCGAATAAGCTTTTTGTGCCACCTGTACTAATGATTTCATATCCAAGTTCGCTCAAAGTTCTCGCAAACTCAACGATGCCTGTTTTATCGGATACGCTAATAAGCGCACGTTTTTTTTGACTCACTGTAACTCATCTCCCGGCGATTGTTCTTCAATATGGCAAATCCGTCCTTCAAGACGTAAACGCCCTTCTGCGATCCATTTCAAAACGCGCGGATACAATTCATGCTCCGCCGCGTGAATTTTCTTTGCTAATGTTTCTTCAGTATCGTTTACTTCTAGGGTAACGACTTGCTGACCGATGATTGGACCAGAATCCAACCCTTCGTCCACAAGATGTACCGTTACACCGCTATAACGAACGCCGTACCGAAGTGCTTGTCCAATCGCATCAAGTCCTGGAAAAGCTGGCAATAATGATGGATGCACATTCACAATTCGATTCGCATACGCCTGAACGAGTGCTGAACTTAATAAACGCATATAACCTGCAAGCACAACCCACTCAATGTTATTCGCTCGCAGTTGATCAATGATTGCAAGGTCCGCCGCTTCGCGGCCCGCAAACTCTTTTACAAGGTACGAATATACTGGAATACCTGCTTGATTCGCGCGCTCGATTGCGTACGCCTGTGGTTTGTCACATACAAGAAGCGCAAGCTCTAGATTCAAAAATCCACGTTTACACGCATCGATCATCGCCTGAAAATTTGATCCGTTACCGGAAGCAAACACCGCCACGCGCAACCGGCCTGACGGTGTTTTGGGGGTTAAGGAATGCTCGCTCATGCAAGCACTCCTTCCACTTCGATCCCTTCACCAGGAATCGAAACGCTTTTTGGTCCTTCATATACCGTACCGATACGGTACGCTTTTTCTCCGAGTCCATTAGCAATTTCAATTGCACGATCCGCTTGATCTGCAGGAACAACGAGCACCATGCCGATACCCATGTTGAATGTTCGGTAACAATCATCTGCTGACAATTGACCTTCCGTACGTAGCACTTTGAAAATTGGTAATATCGGCCATGATCCCGCATCAATGCGAACATGGCAGTTTTCCGGCAATACGCGCGGAATATTTTCGAGGAAGCCGCCGCCAGTGATGTGCGCCATTCCCTTCACTTGTACTTCTTTTAGCAAAGCAAGAATCGATTTCACATAGATTTTCGTCGGTGTGAGCAACACTTCTCCAAGAGGTTGACCTTGCAGTGCATCAATTTTTGCATCCAAGCTATAGCTGGACATTTCCAAAAGCAAACGACGAACAAGCGAATACCCATTACTATGAATTCCGCTTGATGCAAACCCGATCACCGCGTCGCCTGGTTGAATCGATTTTCCATCAATGATTTTTGGACGATCCACAACACCAACTGAAAAACCAGCAATATCGTATTCGTGCGGCTCATACATACCAGGCATTTCTGCTGTTTCGCCGCCAATCAACGAGCAACCCGCTTGGTCGCAACCATCTGCAATCCCTTTAACGATTTGTTCAATTTTCTCTGGATCAACTTTTCCTGTTGCCAAATAATCCAAGAAAAACAATGGTTCTGCACCCGAAACGATAATATCGTTCACACACATCGCAACCGCGTCAATTCCGATCGTATCATGCTTATCCATTGCAAACGCCAATTTCAATTTTGTCCCAACACCATCAGTACCTGAAACAAGAATTGGATCTTCAAAGTCTTTTACGTTCATGCGGAACAATCCGCCGAACCCGCCCAAATCCGTCAATACTTCTGGACGAAACGTGCGTTTTACGTGCTTTTTCATGCGTTCTACCGCTTCGTTACCCGCTGCGATATCAACGCCGGCTTGTTTATACGCCTCTGACATATGGCCCACTCCCTACAGTACCGTTTTTAGAATAATTTCCTCAGTAGGCTTCTTTGCCACTGCAGGTACATTATCAGTCAACGGGGTTGGATAATCATCATCAAAACATGCTAAGCAGTGTCCGCGATTGATTTCATTTGCCGCACGGCCAATGGAGTCAATCATTCCGTCTTTACTTAGAAAATGCAAAGAATCTGCGTTAATTAACTTACGAATCTCTTCCACCGTATGCGAGCTAGCAATTAACTCTTTACGGCTCGGTGTGTCAATTCCGTAAAAGCACGGATTTTTAAATGGCGGTGAACTAATTCGTACATGTACTTCTTTCGCACCTGCTTCACGCAGCAAGTTCACAATCCGCAAGCTTGTCGTACCGCGCACGATGGAATCATCAATCATAATGACGCGTTTGCCTTCCACAACTTTGCGAACAGCACTTAGTTTCATTTTGACACCTTGTTCACGTAATTCTTGGCTCGGTTGAATAAACGTCCGGCCTGTATATCGATTTTTAATTAATCCTAATTCATAAGGAATGCCTGTTTGTTCCGCAAAACCAATCGCCGCAGAAATACTCGAATCCGGTACACCTGTGACCACATCTGCATCCACGAACGATTCCATTGCCAATTGACGCCCCATACGTTTACGTGCCGAATGAATGTTGAATCCGTCGATATCGCTATCCGGTCGAGCAAAATAAATATATTCCATCGCACAAATTGCACGGCGTTTCGGCGCTGCAAAACGATCTTTACGCATGCCTGTCTCATCCAAAATATACATTTCGCCAGGCTCCACGTCACATACATACTGACCGCCAACGGCATCAAATGCACAGGTCTCAGACGCAAACAAATACGCTCCGCCCAATTTACCAACTGCAAACGGACGAAGTCCATTTGCATCCAACGTTGCAATCAGTTGATTGTTCGTTTGAATCAAAAATGCAAACGCACCTTCAATTTGCACCATTGCATCTTTGACCGATTCGACAAGGGTCGGTTTGCGCGAACGTGCAATCAAATGTGCAACGACTTCCGTATCGCTTGTCGTCTGAAAAATAGAACCTTCTTCTTCCAAACGTTTACGAATCACTTGAGCGTTCGTAATGTTTCCGTTTGTTGCGATCGCCAAATCGCCATCGCGGTATTTGAAAATGAGCGGTTGTGCGTTTTGAATGCGACTTTCGCCTGCTGTTGAATATCGCACATGTGCTATCGCCCCGCCACCAACCAACTTGCGAAGGACATCGTTCGTGAACACTTCTTTGACTAAACCCATGCCGCGGTGGTAAGAAAATTGTGTACCATCCGATGTACAGATTCCCGCACTTTCTTGACCGCGGTGCTGAAGCGCGTGCAACCCGTAATAACACAAGTTCGCCGCTTCCGAGTGGCCATACACGCCAAACACACCGCATTCTTCTTTTAATTTATCCGAGAACAAATCGCCATCGTGCAATGCACCGCGATGTCCTTCATTGTAAAAGTCTCCGGTCCACAAAGACGGGGTCTTGTTTACGCCATCCGACATGGAATCGCATCCTTCCAAATCTGTTGCAATTTGCTTACTTGTGCTGCGATTTTCGATGCGCCGTTGATCGATACATTAAGTGTTTCACCTGTTACGGTACCGATTTGTGCGATTGGAACGCCTGCTTTTCCGATTGCCTCAGCAAATGCCGCAGCATTTGCTTGCGTTGTACTTACTAGTACACGCGATTGTGATTCGCTATATAGAACTGCATCTGCGCGAAGCGTGCTTTCGATCGAAACCGAGGCGCCGCGTTTACCGCTAATGCAACTTTCTGCAAGTGCCACACCAAGTCCACCTTCGGACAAGTCATGTGCGGATTGAACCAAACCAGCTTGAATTGAACCGAGCAATGCATTTTGCATCGTTTTCTCTACCGCAAGATCGATTACTGGTGGGCGTCCTTCGACAACATTGAAAATGGATGCTTGATACTCGCTACCGCCAAATTCAACGTTTGTTTCGCCGATCAAGAAAATTGCGTCTCCTTCAGCTTTGAAACCTTGGCTCGTGATATGATCCAAATCATGAATCAAACCAACCATCCCAATGACAGGCGTCGGGTAAATCGCGCCTTTTGTATTTTCGTTGTAAAGACTTACGTTTCCACCAATGACTGGTGTTTCAAGCACGCGGCACGCTTCTGCCATCCCATCAACAGAAGTCGTCAATTGCCAGAAAATCTCTGGTTTATCAGGGCTACCAAAGTTCAAGTTATCCGTGATCGCAAGTGGTTCTGCACCGGAACAAACGACATTACGCGCCGCTTCCGCAACCGCAATGCGTCCGCCCATCTCTGGATCAAGGTACACATAACGACCATTACAATCCGTGCTTGTCGCGAGTGCTTTGCGCGTACCTGGAACATGAACAACTGCAGCGTCTGAACCAGGGCCGATCACCGTTCCTGTGCGCACCATGTAATCGTATTGGTTATAAACCCATTCTTTACTTGCGATGCTAGGAACATCCAACAACTTCTCAAGAACAGCTTGCAAATCAGCAGGTTCTTCATAGCGCGTTGTGTCCACAGACGCATTCGCCTCATAGTAAGCAGGAACTTTGCTTGGTTTATTATACGTTGGGCATGCTTCTGTCAATTCTTGAACAGGCATGTCAGCAACTTGCTCGCCTTTGTGGAACAAACGCAAACGACCATCATCGGTCACTTTACCGACTTTTTTGCAAATAATGCCCCAACGATCAAAGATCGCTGTTGCCGCTTCTTCTTGCTCCGGCGTACAAACGAATAACATCCGCTCTTGAGATTCAGACAACATCATTTCGTATGGGGTCATGCCTGTTTCACGTTGCGGAACTTCATCGAGGTACAACTCAATGCCGTTACCTGCTTTTGCTGCCATCTCCGCGGAGGAACAAGTCAATCCAGCTGCGCCCATATCTTGAATACCAACAAGGTTGCCGCTCGCGATCAATTCCAAACACGCTTCAAGACATAATTTTTCCATAAACGGATCGCCAACTTGTACCGCTGGACGTTTCGCTTCGGATTCAGCCGTCAATTCTTCAGATGCAAATGTAGCACCATGAATACCGTCGCGACCTGTTGCTGGACCCACATAATACACTGGGTTCCCAACACCTTTTGCCACGCCGCGCTGAATTTGATCGTGATTGATCAATCCGATACACATTGCATTAACAAGCGGATTGCCTTCGTACGCTTCGTCGAACACGACTTCGCCGCCAACCGTTGGAATTCCGATACAGTTACCATATCCAGCGATCCCCGAAACCACATGTTCAAACAAATATTTTACCCGTTCGCTCTCTAAACGACCGAAACGGAGAGAATTCATGAGTGCAATTGGGCGTGAGCCCATTGAGAAAATGTCACGGATAATTCCGCCAACACCAGTCGCCGCGCCTTGGAACGGCTCAATCGCTGATGGATGATTATGTGACTCAATTTTGAAAACAACCGCTTGGTTATCGCCGATATCAACGATCCCCGCGCCTTCACCTGGTCCCATCAAAACACGCGGGCCTGTAACAGGGAATTTACGCAACACCGGTTTGGAGTTTTTGTAGGAACAATGCTCTGACCACATGACGGAAAATACGCCGATCTCGACGTAGTTCGGATTACGTCCCAGAAAACCGCAAATCAACTCATACTCAGCTTCTGTTACGCCCATTTGGCGATAAATTTTTTGCTCGGCGATTTGCGCCGCCGTTGGCTCTTTCGCCGCGTTTGATTTAACCGATGACTGCGCCATTACGTTCCCTCCATGCATTCAAAACGGATGTGAACATGCGTTTTCCGCCGTCCGAACCGAGCAATTCACTTACTGCGCGCTCCGGATGTGGCATCATGCCAACAACGTTTCCTTGTTTATTCGTAATCCCTGCAATGTCCGCTACCGAACCATTCGGGTTTGTTCCTGCATACGTAAATACGATTTGGTTGTTCGCCTTAAGTTCTTCAAGCGTTGCCTCGTCGCAATAATAATTTCCTTCACCATGCGCGATTGGCACATTAATTTCTTCACCAACGGCATATTCCGCAGTAAATGCGAGATCATTGCGCGCCACGCGAAGCATTTGTGGTTGGCAAATGAATTTAAGTGATGTATTTTTGCGCATTGCCCCCGGTAATAAACCAGATTCAAGCAAAATTTGGAATCCGTTACATACGCCTAGAACGAATGCACCGCGTTCAACTGCAACTTTCACTGCATCCATAACCGGTGCAAAACGTGCAATTGCGCCGCAACGCAAATAATCTCCATAAGAGAATCCGCCTGGAACAAGGATCAAATCGAACCCGTCCAAACTTGTTTCTTGGTGCCACACATATTCAACTGGCGTACCGAGCGTTTGCTCGATCGCTTTGTAACAATCGACATCACAGTTCGAGCCTGGAAAAACCAAAACAGCTGTACGCATTCGAATCACGCCTCCACGGTTTGGACCAATTCAAATCGGTAGTCTTCAACTACCGTGTTCGCCAATAATTTCTCACACATTACTTGGACTTTCGCCGCTGCTTCTTGCTCGTTGTTTGTATCTAACGTAATTTCCATGTATTTACCGATGCGCACGTGGTTCGCTTCTGGGAACCCTAATTTGTGCAACGCACCTTGAACCGCGCTACCTTGCGGATCCAAAACATTCTCTTTTATCGTGACATAAACGATCGCTTTCAACATGTTGAATTCCTCCTTATTGTGTGAGCCGTTGCCAAATGTCCACGTAGCGACTTCTTGTTTCCGCTACAACATGTTCCGGCAATGGATCAGGTTCGCTAACTTTATCCCAATCCGAGTTCGCCAAGTATTGACGAACTGGTTCTTTATCCATGCTATCAATTTCGATGTCGAGCGCATATTTGGATTGATCCCAAAAGCGCGAGCAGTCCGGTGTAAAAATTTCATCGATCAAAATGAGTTCACCATTCAGCATTCCGAATTCGAATTTGCAATCGGCGATTAAAATGCCTTTCTCTAAGCATTTTTGATGCGCCTGTTCATATAACTTAATGCTGTGATCGCGAAGCTGCGTTGCCAATGCTACGCCAACTTTTTCGACCAATTCGTCCCAAGTAATGTCAACGTCATGCCCGACATCGTGTTTCGCTGCCGGTGTGAAAATTGGCTCAGCAAGCTTCGAGTTCTTGCGCAATCCATCTGGCAATTTGATACCATTCACTTCGCCATTCTTTTGGTATTGGCGCCAGCCGTTTCCTGTAATATACCCACGCACAACGCATTCCACGTCAATTCGTTCTGCCTTATGACCAACAGTAATTCGATCTTTTAACAGTTCACGCGCTTCCTCGGAAACGACGATGTCATCACCAAGTTGATTCACATCGGCATGAATAAAATGACTTTTTTGGATGGATGCAGTTTGTTCGAACCAGTATGCACTTACGCGGTTCAATACATTTCCTTTATCCGGAATTGGCGGCGACAAAATAAAATCGAATGCCGAGATGCGGTCTGTCACAACAAGCAAAAACTTATCTCCAAGATCGTATAACTCGCGAACTTTCCCTTTATAAAGCAAAGGCGCTTTAATCAGATCTTGCGCGGTCGAAATCCCAACGGTCGAATTCATCTTACGCCAACCCCAATCGCGCAAAAATGGTTTGCACGTGCTTGATATGCCAACTTGGATCGAAGCATTCCGCTAATTCTTCTGCGGACATGTTATCACGAAGTTCTGCATCTTCTTCCAAAATCGAACGGAACGAACGTTGTTCATTCCAAGCCATCATCGCACGCGGTTGTACAAAATCGTACGCACGCTCACGCGCCCAGCCTTTGTCGATCAATTTCGTCATCACGCGACCCGAAAACGGTACGCCATACGTACGCTCCATATTGCGGCGCATATTTTCCGGGAATACCGTCAAATTGCCAACAATATTAATAAAACGATTCAACATATAGTTGAGCAAAATCGTCGCGTCTGGCAATATGATGCGCTCGACAGATGAGTGTGAAATGTCACGTTCGTGCCAAAGTGGTACGTTCTCATACGCAGACACCATGTGCCCACGAATCACGCGCGCCAATCCGCTGATGTTTTCGCAACCGATCGGGTTACGTTTATGCGGCATTGCAGATGAACCTTTTTGACCTTTGCCAAACGGCTCTTCAACTTCGCGGAATTCGGATTTTTGCAATGCACGAATTTCCGTTGCAAATTTATCAAGTGATGTTGCGACTAATGCAAGTGTTGCCATATATTCTGCGTGACGATCACGCTGTAATGTTTGTGTGGAAATCGGTGCTGCAGAGATACCAAGTTTTTTACATACAAACCCTTCTACTTCAGGATCAATGTTTGCATACGTACCAACCGCTCCGGAGATTTTACCAAACTCTACACCGCGTGCAGCATGTTGGAAACGCTCCAAATTACGCTTCATTTCTTCATACCAAAGTGCAAGTTTCAATCCAAACGTCGTCGGTTCCGCATGTACACCGTGCGTACGTCCCATCATGACGGTATCGCGATAAGTAATTGCTTGACCGCGAAGCGTTTCCACAAGGCGAACAATATCTTTTTCGAGAATTTCATTCGCTTGACGAAGCAAATAACCATTCGCAGTATCTACAACATCTGTTGATGTTAAGCCGTAATGTACCCACTTGCGCTCTTCACCGAGTGACTCGGATACGCAGCGTGTAAATGCGATTACGTCATGACGCGTTTCTTGCTCGATCTCATCGATCCGCGGAATATTGAATGTAGCATTCGCGCGCAATTTTACCGTATCCTCTACCGGAATGACTCCTAGATCCGCCCACGCCTCACAACTACACAATTCCACTTCTAACCACGCTTGAAACTTGTTTTCTTCTGTCCAAATGCGCGCCATTTCCGGGCGACTGTACCGCGATAACATTGTTATTCCTCCCAAATGTCCGAGCTTGTAATCCATTGAATCATTTTATCTAAATCATTGCCGATCAAATTGAGATGTCCCATTTTGCGGCCATGTTTTGCTTCTTCTTTTCCATACAAATGCAACTTAAATGCAAATCCAAAATTATCGTCTGACAGTTCGCCTTTTGCCCAATGATCGAATAACTTAGGCAAATGTTGACCAAGTAAATTCACCATAACAACTGGGCTTAACAGCGTGCTGTCACCTAATGGCAAATTACATACCGCTCGCACATGTTGTTCGAATTGTGAAGTCACACAAGCGTCTTGCGTGTAATGTCCGGAATTGTGCGGGCGCGGTGCAAGTTCATTCACATAGAGAGAACCATCCGCCGTCAAGAACAATTCCACCGCAACCAATCCAACCAACTGCAGCGCATCGGCGATTTTTATCGCAATTTGCTTCGCTCGCTCTTCAACATCCGCCGAAAATCCACTAGGCACAATGCTCAAATGCAAAATATGATGTTGATGAATGTTCCGTGAGATCGGAAATGTTCTTGTATCCCCATTCGGATTGCGTGCAACGATGACCGATAATTCGTGTTCAAAAGGGATAAACTTTTCAGCAATCAACGGCTCTTTTTCGGCAACCATTCGAGATGCTGTGGCAAATTGAGCAAACGTTTCCTCGATTTGGGATGATTGTCGAATGATGACTTGACCTTTGCCATCATATCCTCCGGTTGTCGTCTTCAAAACAATCGGCAATCCGAATACTTCAATTGCATTCTTCAAATCTTCAAGCGTAGAAACTGCTTGAAACGGGGTGACTGGTACACCTGCATTTTGCACCGCACGTTTTTCGCGCAAGCGATGTTGCGTCGTATAAAGCAACTCACTACCTTGCGGAACATACGTATAAGCGGCGAGTTGTGCTGCCGCTTCGGATTGTACATTTTCAAATTCATAGGTTACGACATCGGAACGTTTCGCAAACTCAGCGAGAGCTTCCGGATCGTTATATGCACCAACGACCTGTCCATCTGCAACTTGTGCACACGGACAATCCGCTGTTGGTTCAAGGGTGACAAAACGATAGCCCATGTTTTTTCCAGCAATCGCAGTCATACGCCCTAATTGTCCACCGCCAAGAATTCCTATGGTCGAACCAGGCATTATTACCTTAGCCTGTTCTTTGGTAACTGGGGGTAACCCCGTCTGATTAAAGTTCAAGTTGTTCACTAGTATCAAGCACCTCTTGTGCGATCCGCGCACGACGTTGCTGTAATTTCAATTGTAATTCTTGATCGTTAACGGCCAATATTTGTGCCGCCAAAAGTCCTGCATTTGTCGAACCTGCTTTACCAATTGCTACTGTTGCTACCGGTACGCCGCCTGGCATTTGTACAATTGATAACAAAGAATCCAATCCATTCAAATTGGAGGATTTCACTGGCACACCAATGACCGGCAGAACCGTTTTTGCTGCGACCATACCAGGTAAATGTGCCGCCCCACCTGCACCTGCAATAATAACTTTAATCCCGCGCCCAATCGCATTTTCCGCATAATCAAACATGCGATCCGGCGTACGATGTGCGGAAACAACTAGCTTTTCGTATGGAACATTTAATTCTTCAAGAATTTGACATCCATGACTCATCGTATCCCAATCGGATTGACTGCCCATAATGACGCCTACAACGGGTTGCATTGACGTTCCTCCAAGTCGAACAACTGTCCAGAAACGAAAAACGCTCGCTAGTTGGGCGGCGTTTGGACGAGTCGACGAAGTATTTTTTTACTCTTTCAGTTTATCAAGCGAGCGTAAGTCATGTCAAATAACAAAAAACGAACAATGAAATATACGACTATTTCATTGTTCGTTTTTCGATTATTGTTCACAATCATTTTTAAACTTACAATGAAAATTCAATCCATTTTCAACACTTGTTCTACAACTTCTAACACATGTTCACCTTGAAACGGTTTGAGGATATAATGTTTGGCCCCGTTTTCTAGCGCTTCGAATACCATATGACGTTGATCCAAAGCGCTGATCATTACGATCCTTGCTTCTGGAAATTCTTCAACAATCGTTCTTGCAGATTCAATACCATCCATAACTGGCATCGTAATATCCATCGTTACAATATCGGGTTGATGTTGTTGATATTCTGCAATTGCATCTTTGCCATTCGACGCTTCAGCTACGACCGTATGGCCGGCTGCAACAAAGATCATTTTTAGATTTCGTCGCATGATCATCGAATCATCTACAATAAGTACCCGTGCCATGTGTTGCGCCTCCTTGCTCCATCGGAATTACAGCTAATGCGCTATATTCTATAAATACAATTTCTATTTTAAAATTCCTGCTAAATTACATTTAAAAAATAACAACTCGTCCTATTATAGAACGAGTCGTCATACTATTACTTCTTAAGTTATTCCCACTCTATCGTTGCTGGTGGTTTCGAAGTGATATCATATACCACACGATTAACATTTTGAACTTCATTTACGATACGAACAGAGATTTTCTCGAGTACATCCCATGGGATTCTCGCCCAGTCTGCAGTCATACCATCGATTGAAGTCACCGCACGAATTCCAACAGTATATGCATACGTACGCGCATCACCCATAACACCAACACTTTTCATGTTTGGTAATGCCGTAAAGTACTGCCAAATCTCACGGTCTAAGCCATGTTTAGCAATTTCATCACGTAGAATCGCATCCGAATCACGAACAATCGTCAATTTATCTTCAGTTACTTCACCAAGAACACGAATTGCAAGTCCAGGACCTGGGAACGGCTGACGCCATACGATTTCACGTGGCAATCCACACTCTTCCCCGACTCTACGAACTTCATCCTTAAACAACGCTTTCAACGGCTCAATTAATTTAAATTTCATGTCTTCAGGCAATCCACCAACATTATGATGAGATTTAATGGTTTGCGCTGTCGCAGTGCCACTTTCAACAATGTCAGTATAAAGTGTACCTTGTGCCAAGAAATCAAAATCACCAATTTGCGCCGATTCTTCTTCAAACACACGGATAAATTCATTACCAATGATTTTTCGTTTTTGTTCGGGGTCACTCACACCTTCAAGTTTACCCATAAAACGATCACGTGCATCAATACGTATTAAGTTCATGCTAAATTTCTCACCAAAAGTTTGCATCACGCTTTCGGATTCGCCTTTACGAAGTAACCCATGGTCTACGAACATACAGGTTAACTGATTCCCGATCGCTTTATGAATCAATACTGCAACAACTGAAGAATCCACCCCGCCACTAAGTGCACAAAGCACTTTGCGATCTCCAACTGTTTCACGAATTTCTTTAATCGTCTCATCTACAAACGAACTCATCGTCCATTCACGGGAACAACCACAAACCTCTGTCAAGAAGTTCAAAATCATTTCATTTCCTTGCAAAGAATGACGCACTTCCGGATGGAATTGTACCGCATAAAAATTACGCGTCTCATCGCTCATAGCAGCAATTGGCGCATTTGTAGTAGACGCGCTTACTTTAAACCCTACAGGCAAATCAGTTACATGATCCGTATGGCTCATCCATACCGTTTGCTCTGCAGATAATCCTTTAACTAGTACCGCGGACGACTCAAATGTAACATCTGCTTTACCGTACTCACGTGCGTGCGCTGGTTCAACTTGACCACCTAATTGCTTTGCCATTAATTGCATCCCGTAACAAATCCCAAGAATGGGAATGCCTAGATCAAATACGTTTGAATCTACTTGCGGCGCATTTGTTTCGTATACACTTGCAGGACCTCCAGAGAAAATAATCCCCTTCGGTTCATGCGCTTGAATCTTTTCAATTGAAGAATTAAATGGTAAAAGTACGCTGTATACTCCTAAATCACGAATTCGGCGCGCAATCAATTGATTGTACTGTCCACCAAAATCCAATACCACAATCGTTTCATGTTTTACACTCATTCCGATATCCTCCTAGTTCACATACCCTTTATTCTATCAACGTTCCATGTGCAATACAAGAAAATAGCCCCGTTCCAAAGCAAAGGAACAGGGCCATATGAAATTTATTTGTCAAAACGAATCGTTCGTATATCTTTGGAGTTTAATCCTTCAATCGGCGAACTGCTATCTACCTGCCACTCACCATTATTATAAATCAAAGTATACCGTAATGGTGTTTTCGAAACATTTACAACATCATTATACGTTTCTACAACATCGACATTTGCAAGGTATTGAACATAGTTTTTATCTGTCATATACACTTGAAAACTATCAAGATCAAAATCTATTTTTAACAACTTACCTTTATAACTTTGTTTAGCTAATTTTGCCCGATCTATCTGTTTGCTTAACTCATTTATTTTGCGATCACTTGTTTTCGATAATTTAGACGCATCAAGTGAAGTAAACGCGTTTACCCAACTTTTGTTATACAAACCAATTGTAGCGATCAAGCGAGTTTGTACATCGTCACTTTTACCAGGTTGAATTGGTATATAGGTTTCGCCAGAAGATTTTAACACTACGGCTTCCGATTTCATTTCTCCCCAAGGAAATTGACGTGATAACTGTATTTTTGTCGAACCATCAAGCGCCAATGGTCCAAGTTTCAAACCACTTCCAATAAAAGTTCCAAGATCTTTACCATTAAGTTCTACTTTAGCATTAATATAATTAGATTTAATTTTTACATCACCAGCTGGAATCGCTAAGTCAATCGGAACAATTTGTCGTTGATCATTGATTAATGTTAAATGTTGTGAATAAATAACCGGTTTATCCCCGTTTTCAACGACTGCTTTAAGTGTATATTTACCTGGCGCAAATGGACCAAATACAAGTGCTGTACCAGAACGTTTAAGTTGTCCAATTTCTTGATCATTCAAATATAATTTTGTGTTTGGAAAATTAGCATTAACAGAAATCCAATAGGGTTTTACAGCAAGTGAGTATTTATCGAAGAATAACCAAGACTTACCTGATTTTTCGATGTTTACATCAAATTGTTTTAAATAAGCAACTTGTTCTTGACCATTCTCAAGCAATTTTATTTGATTTTTTAATATATCAATCAATGAAGTTAACTCTTGTGGGTGATTGTGCCAAAATTCAACTAACCCTTTGAGATCACCGGATTCCAATTTGAATGATTGACTTGGAACTTCTCCAGGTTGATACATTCCTGAAACTGTATTCCAATCTTCATTAACTGACGCTTGGACAAATTGGTCTAATTCTTTTGGATTTTCTTTTAGATAAGTAATAAATGATTCGATATCGCCATTTCGTTGTTGCATTGCTGCTTTTGGAACTTCTACATCAGCCGGAACAAGCAAAGTGCTTACAGTAGCTTCATCATTTCCTAGAACTGCCAATCCAAATTGATCAACCAAAGTTTGGGGACCTGCATCGATTTTGCTCCAAGGCATTAAGGCAATTGCTAATAAAATAACAACAATCACTAACAAAGATCTAGCTGACCAACGAAAAGGTAATTCCTTTTTGAACATTTTAGTTCCCCCTGATTCCACTTAAAACAACCCCTCAATATTAAATCGATTTAATATATGCTAAAACTTCTTCAACATGACCTTCTACCTTTACCTTGCGCCATTCTTGAAGTAATTTACGTTCAGAACTAATCACAAATGTAGACCGCTCTACACCCATATAAGTTTTACCATACATATTCTTTTCTTTCCACACTCCAAACATCTGTGAAACCGTTTGTTCTGTGTCGCATAATAAAGTAAAGGGCAAACTAAATTTATCAACAAATTTTTTGTGTGATTTTAGATCATCCGGACTAATGCCGATAACAACTGTATTTAATGAGTGGAATTCGCTATGAAAATCACGGAAAGAACAAGATTCTGCAGTACATCCTGGCGTATTATCTTTGGGGTAGAAGTAAATAACAATCGTGGAACCTTCTAATGAGGATAGTGATAAAGTTTCGCCATTTGAACCGGTTAATGTAAAATCCGATACGAGATGACCTTTCTGTAAACTCATAAATTACGCCTCCAACATATGCTTTTTCATTCATTTAACAATTAGAAATTGTCTCATAACATATTCTAGCATAAAGTTGGTATGTAAATAAACAAAAATCGTGAAAACGTTTGAATAATTTTTAAAATAAAAAACGTGCCCT
>CANHGK010000030.1 GCA_947460235.1 Paenibacillaceae bacterium
AGTGTTTTCAAGGATTGCGGCGGTGACACGTTCGGAACGAATGCTCGATGCGACTGTTCAGCTGCCTCAAGAGCAATTTTGTTCCAACGTTCAAGTTTGCGCGCTTCTTTTTTCGCATCAATTTGAGCAATTGATCGCGCGCACTCGAGCGGCCAAATAGCCACCGCACCAAGTTCGGTACATTTTTGGATGACCATTTCTAATTTGTCCGCTTTGGGCATCCCTTGTCCGACAGTGACGCAAATCGACGCTTCACGTTTTGAACGCTCCATCGACTCCGCAACAACGACGACGCCTTCACGGCTAATTGATTCGATCTGCGCTTGACCTTCGTCGCCAATACCATTGGTAAGCCAAATCCGCTCACCCGCACGCATGCGCATCACATCACGCACAAAATGTGACTGTTCCGCATTTAACGACACCAAGGAGCCTGCCACATAATTTCCTTCAACGACCAATCGTTGCATTCTCGTACCCTCAACTCATCCGGCTCACATACGGAACCACGGAAAAATAATGTTCGAAAACCAAAACATAAAATCAGTTTCCAACTCAAAATAATAGCTTAATGTATGTTCATATAGCGGATTCACGATGATCAACGCGAAAAATATGAAAATCCCAAATTGCTCGTAACCTGCAAGTTTATAGTGTATTCGAGCAGGTACAAATTCTTTCAAAATTTTATACCCATCAAACGGTGGGATCGGAAGTAAATTAAGTAAAAACCAAATCATATTGTAATGAAACAAAAACGTCAAAAACACGCCAATTGCTGCATTTGTTCCTTCAGACCAATGATTTGGAAAATCAGAAAAGGTATACCAAATCGATATCACCGCAGACAAAAATGCCAAAAACAAATTACCGAGCGGTCCCGCTAATGAAACAAGCACACTCATTGTTCGAGGGTATTTAAAATTACGCGGATCAGTTTCGATCGGCTTCGCCCAACCAAATCCAAGTAACAAAAACATGATCATACCAATCGGATCCAAATGCTTACGCGGATTCAACGACAATCGACCTTGTTCTTTTGGCGTCGGATCGCCAAATGCAAAAGCGGCTATCGCATGCGCAAATTCATGAAGTGAAGACGCAAATAACAATACGAGTAATATAAAAGGAATGTATTCCGGATTTTGGATTAATGTCTGAAATCCACTCACGCGTACACCTCCAACGATTTCGTTTTACATATACTTCGCTTCCATCGCAATCCAATCACCTTCGCGAATTACACGAACAATGGACCAACCATTTTGTTCAAGCGCTTCGGATGCAACAGCTTTTTTATTTTCAATAATTCCTGAAAAAATTCCGCGTCCACCAGGTTTGATCCAAGCACTAAAATCACCCGCAAGTGCAACGATAATTTCTGCAAGTAAATTCGCGACTAGCACATCCGGTTTTGCTCCATACGTCTCCAATGCGATACCCATTTCATTCTGAATGATGGTCACTTGATTACTTACTGTATTTTCCGCGCAATTACGCTCCGCACTTTCAATCGCTACCGGATCTAAATCCAATGCCACGACATGTGCTGCACCAAGTTTGATCGCTGAAATTGCCAAAATTGCCGTACCTGTTCCAACATCGGCGACTTGTTCTGCACCATGAATGATTTGCTCCAGTAATTGCATACAAAGCGTTGTCGTTGCATGTGTGCCAGTACCAAATGCCATACCTGGATCAAGTTTAATCACAATCTCTGGCTCAGTTCCTTCTTCAAAAGGCTCCCACGTCGGAGCGATCCCGATTCGTTCGGATACTTTGACAGGGTGATAATAATCTTGCCAAGCGGTCGCCCAATCCGTCTCCACAACTTCGCGACGAGAAATCGAACCGTCACCAACATCCGTACCATCTTGTTTCCAGCGCGCAAGCGTTTCAACTAATTGTTGTTCCAAATCTTCCAAATCAAAGCCATCGTGAATATATCCTTTAATCCGCGCACCTTCTGCCGGATAATCATCGGGATTCAAGCCGTTAATCACGCCATAAATCGAATCATACGTCTGTTCCATCACTTCTGAATCTTCGATAGCAACTCCGTCCGCACCATTTGCGTGAAAAACATCCGCGATCCAATCGACCATCTCAAGTGATGTCGTGACCGTTACTTCAAACCAGCGCATTTGATCGCGCTCCTCTCATAAGCATACCAATTTTTATTATACAATTTTTGACCTATCAGACACAACGTTGTTTGTAATTATGCCTTATTTTTTGCAAAAGCATCTAAACTTTTTTGCATCATTAACAATTCTAACGAACACCTTACATATCAATTCAATATCGTTAAGGCAAAGAACATATAAACTAATTAGAAGTGAGAGAAATGAAACAATCTAAAAACATTTTAAGCATTGCTGCGCTCGCGGTCGTATGTACGATGGCATGGTCAGGGATCTCCGCATCATTTGCTGCAGCACCTTTGACATCTGTAAAAGCAAAAACGGTTGTCTCTAAACCAACTCCAAAAAAAGCAACTGCAACTCCGAAAGCAACAACTACAATTGTTCCAACAGCAACACCAGAACCAACACCCGTACCAACACCAGTAGATATACGTTTATTTTCCTTTACCACCGTTGGAGATTCACGCACAGACGACACTGTTCAAGTACTCTCGTCACAAGATAAAATTTGGTTAAATAACACGCCAGTCATGCAGCGTATGATGGACGATGCGGTTAGCAATCATTCCAACTTATTCCTTTTCAATGGCGATATGATTATGGGTTACACGCCGGATTCAAATACGAACATTTTGAACCGCCAATACGCCTACTGGCGTGGTCTCGTTGCACAATTGTTTGAAAAAGGCGTTTATGTCATTCCAGTACCAGGCAACCACGAAACGCAAGATAAATACAAAGATGCTAATGGAAAAACGGTGAAAAAAGCGACCGTTGCGAACAAAACACATGGCGCGACAATATGGGCGATTTAATTCTTGATATGTATCGCTGGTTCCCTGTTACCGGTGCTTCGTATACGACAACGAACTACAGTTTGACGAATAGCCCTCAAATTGGTGTAGACGGAATTACAACCGATCAATCAAAACTTACGTATTCCTTTGACTTCAAAGATTCTCATTTTGCAATCATTAGTACAGATGCAGTAGGAAACGACATTCACGCGCCAAGTACTTGGTTAGAAAAAGATTTAGCTACAGCAAAAGAACGCGGTGCGAAACATATGTTTGTGTTTGCACACCGTCCCGTTTTCACTTACAAATATACAGAATCCGTAACACCAGGCGGTCTTGATACCAATATGACTCACGCGAACGCGGTTTGGGATATTATCGAGAAATACCATGCGACGTACTTCTGTGGTCACGAACATATTTATAACGTAAGTCAACCTCGTAAAAATGCATACCAAGTAATTGTAGGATCAGGCGGATCACCTTTTGAAGCAACGACTCCAACCGGTAAACGCACAGACCAAATGTACGCGTGGGCAAATGTGGATGTCTTTGAAAGTGGAAAAGTAAAAATCACAATCCACGGGTTTGACGACAAGTTTGGCAATATCGAAACGATTGATACATTTAACTTAACTCAATAAAAATTAATAAGGAACGGCAAGGTTACAAACTAGCGTGTTATCGCTAATTTGTAACCTTTTTTTAATTTATTCCCCCCCCTAAAAAACAACAAAATCATTGAATACTTGAATTCATTCCCATCGTTTCAGCAGGATTTTCCTTTAATATTCAGAATATTTAAATAAGTTATGTGCATTATTACAAAGGAGTTGTTGGTCATGTTTAAACCCTTCACAAACAGCAGTCGATCAAGTAAGTTATACCTCGGTTTTTTAAGCGTTCTCCTTTTTCTATGTTTATGGTACGTACCTGATCACGCAAATGCAGGTGCCGCCTATTCACGAACGGAAACAGTGAAACAACCGGACGGTGTAAAGTTTACCATTAAAAATAATGGTGACGAATGGACGAACTGGACAGAAGCCGAAACTGGCGATGTTGTCGTTAAAGATCCAAAAGGCACTTGGACCTATGCAAAAATACTCGGCGAAGAAGTTAAGCCGAGCGCACAAAAATTCGATCCTTCAAAAGCAAGCAAAACATATAAACCATTTTCAGCATCGCTAAAACGCAGTGAAATGGTGAATCGGATGATTGCAAAATCAGCGAAAAATCCGAACAACGTTTCTCGTGGTAATAAACCAGCTTCATCTGGACCTTCCGGCGCATCCAGTTCAACAACACCATCCATGGCACCATCGTTTACGGGTAATGTGCCACTCATTGCGATTCTTGTTAACTATAACGATGCAAAAATTAAAAACAGTGACAAAGCATGGAGTGACGAATTTTTTTCTTCATCGATAAACTCTGTTAACAAATTTTACGAAGAATCATCAGGCGGAAAAATGCACTTCGTGCCTGCTACCGAATCGTATGGCTCCGCGAATGACGGAATTATCAGTGTATCCTTGAATTTTACGCATCCGAATCCAGCTTCAACCAGTGCGATCAATCAAACCATTACAACTTATGCATTAAATAGCGCTGACTCGTATATTAACTTTGCTCCGTACGACACAAACAAAGACGGTATTATTCAAAACAACGAACTTTGTGTTGTCATTATTGTTGCAGGTTATGAGCAATCGTATAGTTCTGATTTACCACATGTGTGGGCTCATCGTTGGTTGCTAAATGGTTCTCAAAAATGGGATGGTGTGATCGTTTCTTCATCAGACGGGAATGCAGGATATGCTCAATTCGGAGAAATTCATTATGATCATATGGCGCCAATCGGAATTATTTGTCACGAGCTCGGTCATATGCTCGGATTACCAGACTTATATGATACGACCGGGGCAACTGCAGGGGTTGGAGCACATAGTATCATGTCATATGGCAGTTGGGGTCATGTTGGAACTGAATATGCGGGTACAACCCCAGTACATTTTGATGCATGGTCGAAACAAAAACTCGGTTTTGTAACACCTACCTTGGTGTCTTCAAGCTCAACAGCAACTCTTAAATCGATTGCGACAGGACAATATAATATTCTCAAAATCCCAACAAGTGTACCGTACGAATATTTCTTATTAGAAAACCGCGAATTTGAATTATATGACCGTGCACTTGCTACCTATGTAGACAAACCAGGGATTGCAATTTGGCATATCGATGAGAATCGTACGAATAATAATACGCCGACGGATAAATGGGTTGATTTATTAGAAGCCAATGAAGGGGTCATTGGCTACAGTGAAATTGATACAAAATCAAATTATTACCCATCACGTCCGTATTATGCCGTTGGCAATGTGACTGAGGCAAATGATAATACGAAACCAAGTACAAGAATGATTTCTAATTATCCATATGGAATCGGAATTTCCGTAAAAAGTGCTGCTGGACAATCCATGGATGTTGCACTAACTGTAAAAACGAGCGATATCACGCCGCCAACACAACCGACGAATGTAACGGCAACTTCCGACGGAGCAAACGGAGCAGTATTAAACTGGTCTGCATCAACCGATAACGTCGGCGTCAGTTACTACAACATTTTTGATAACTTTAGTCCAATGGCTTCAATATCAAGTAATTCAGCAACACTATCTAATTTAACAACCGGAAAAACCTATTTATTTACCATACAAGCAGTCGATGCTGCAGGCAACTCATCACCAATGTCTACTGGGGTCACCTTTACAATAGGGGGTACTACACCTTTACCAACGACAGGTCCAATTACGATTTATTACAAACCGTCATTTAATGCAACTCCTTATATGCACTGGCGTCCCGCTGGTGGCAATTGGACAAACGCACCGGGAATTCAAATGACCAATTCGAATGTTGCAGGTTATTACAGTATTTCCGTCGATCCACAAGGTGCTTCTTCCATTGAAGCGGCTTTTAACGACGGTGGTTCAAATTGGGATAGTAAAAATGGTGCGAACTATGTCATCTCCTCATCAACGACCGAATCTACCGTTGAAAATGGAGTCATCAAATCTGGTAAACCAGCTGGTACAACTTCGGACACAACAGCGCCATCGGTTCCAACGAATGTTGTCGCCGCTTCAAAAACAGACAAAACCATCACCCTGACGTGGACCGCTTCCACTGATAATGTTGCTGTCACTGGCTACGAAGTTTATCGCGGCAATGTAAAGATTGGCACATCAACCACCGCATCCTATGCCGACAGTGGATTAACAGCCAACACTGCATATAGTTACACGATCAAAGCGTACGACGCTGCCAACAATCTATCTGCAGCGAGCACAGCGCTCAGCGTTACGACAAACCCTGCGACATCAACAACGAATTCTGTAACCGTCTATTACAAACGTACGATCACGACGGGAACACAATATATGCACTGGCGTCCAGTCGGTGGTACGTGGACGACTGCACCTGGACTTGCAATGACTGCATCCGAAGTCACTGGTTATGCCAAAGCAACGGTTAACGCTGGTACCCAAACTACGATCGAAGCTTGTTTTAACGTAGACGGAAACAATTGGGACAGCAAAGGCGGATCAAACTATATGATCCCAGTTGGCACACAGACAATCGAAAATAGTACGATTAAAGTTGGTACACCAGTTGGAGTAACGGTAGATACCACTGCACCATCGGTACCAACGAATCTCACATCGCCTGCTCAAACCGATACAACCATTACTCTGAATTGGACTGCTTCCACCGATAATTCAGGCGGATCAGGTTTGAAAGGATACTTTGTTTATTGGGGTCCCGATAAATTTACGACAACGCCAATCAACACAACCACGTTTGTTGTGACCGGCTTAACTCCAAATACTGGCGGGAATTTGTTCACCGTTACTGCGGTTGATAATGCAGGGAATGAATCAGCAAAAAGCGTAGAATATTATGGCACAACGAAACCATCGGCAGACACAACAGCGCCATCGGTACCAACGAATGTTGTCGCCGCTTCAAAAACAGACAAAACCATTAATCTTACGTGGACTGCTTCCACCGATAATGTTGCTGTCACTGGCTACGAAGTTTATCGCGGCAATGTAAAGATTGGCACATCAGCCACCGCATCCTATGCCGACAGTGGATTAACAGCCAACACTGCATATAGTTACACGATCAAAGCGTACGACGCTGCCAAAAATGTATCTGCAGCAAGTACAGCGCTCAGCGTTACGACAAACCCTGCAACATCAACAACGAATACTGTAACCGTCTATTTCAAACGTACGATCACGACGGGAACACAATATATGCACTGGCGTCCTGTCGGAGGTACGTGGACGACTGCACCTGGACTTGCAATGACAGCATCCGAAGTCAGTGGTTATGCCAAAGTAACGGTTAACGCTGGTACTCAAACTTCGATCGAAGCTTGCTTTAATGTAGACGGAAACAACTGGGACAGCAAAGGCGGATCAAACTATATCATCCCAACGGGCACACAGACGATTGAGAATAGTACGATTAAAGTTGGCGCTCCTGCTGGAACAACAGTAGACACCACTGCACCATCGGTACCAACGAATCTCACATCGCCTGCTCAAACCGATACAACCATTACTCTGAATTGGACCGCTTCCACCGATAATTCAGGCGGATCAGGTTTGAAAGGTTACTATGTTTATTGGGGTCCTGATAAATTTACGGCAACGCCAATCAACACAACCACGTTTGTTGTGACCGGCTTAAATCCAAATACTGGCGGGAATTTGTTCACCGTTACTGCGGTCGATAATGCAGGGAATGAATCAGCAAAAAGCGTAGAATATTATGGCACAACGAAACCATCGGCAGACACAACAGCGCCATCGGTTCCGACAAATGTTGTCGCCGCTTCAAAAACAGACAAAACCATCAATCTTACGTGGACTGCTTCCACCGATAATGTTGCTGTCACTGGCTACGAAGTTTATCGCGGCAATGTAAAGGTTGGCACATCAACCACCACTTCCTATGCTGACAGTGGATTAACAGCCAACACTGCATATAGTTACACGATCAAAGCGTACGACGCTACCAACAATCTATCTGCAGCGAGCACAGCGCTCAGTGTAACGACGAACACAGCAACCGTCACAAACAATACAGTAACCGTCTATTATAAACGCAAAATCACGACCGGCACCCAGTATATGCACTGGCGACCACTAAATGGAACTTGGTCGACTGCACCAGGTGTTGTGATGACTAACGATCTAAATGGCTATGCGAAACTCACCGTTACCATAGGAAACGCAACTGGCATTGAAGCTTGCTTTAATGTCAATAACGCCAATTGGGATTCCAATAACGGCGCAAATTACAAAACCGGAATTGGCGATGTGACAATCGAAAACGGAGTTATCAAAGCATTGAAACCATATTAAAATAAGAAGAACGCAAATCAACATTCCGAGATCTACGGAAGAAGATTTGCGTTCTTTTTTATATATTATTCACCAACAAACATACGTTTAAATTTTTCGAATAAGGACGTATTTTCATCATTTTCTTGCCCTGGAGCTTCTGACGTTTGGGCTGATGCCTCTTGTGTTGTTTCACCGCGCACAGCCGCTAATTGTTCGAGCAACTCACGTTCTTTGTTAGAGATTTTCGTTGGGGTAACGATAACAACTCGCACATGTTGATCGCCGCTTCCGTACGAACGAAGGCGCGGAACGCCTTTGCCTTTGATGCGGAACATTGTGTTCGTTTGTGTTGCTTCCGGCACTCTCAACTTTACTTTTCCTGTCAACGTTGGCACTTCGATTTCATCACCTAGCGCCGCTTGTGTGAATGTAAGTGGAATTTCGCAATAAATATCGTCTCCATCGCGCTGGAAAAACTCATGTTGTTTCACGCGTAATACAATATACAAATCACCTGGAGTGCCGCCGCGTGTTCCTTGTTCGCCTTCGCCGGAAACACGCAATTGTGCGCCGTCATCTACGCCTGCAGGAATTTTCACTTGAATTTTGCGAGTCTTTTTCACTTTTCCGCCGCCATGACAATCGACACATTTTTGCTTGATCACTTTCCCTTGTCCGCTACAATTTTGACAGACACGTCGGTTAACGATGCGACCAAAAGCTGTGTTTTGAATGACTTCTTGTTGTCCACTTCCATTACAAACGCCGCATGTATCTGCTTTTGTGCCTGCTTTGGCTCCGCTACCGTGACATGTTTCGCAATTTTCGGTGCGCGGAATTTGAACTTCGGTTTCCTTGCCGAACACTGCCTCTTTAAAATCGATCGTCATTGTATACTGCAAATCAGCGCCGCGCTGTGGACCGTTTGGATTGCGTCGACCACCGCCTCCGCCACCAAAGAACATATCAAAAATATCCCCAAATCCGCCGCCGAAATCTTGCGGATTAAATCCGCCAGCGCCGCCGCCGCCCATGCCAGCCATTGGATCAGCATGGCCAAAGCGATCGTATTGTGCACGTTTTTGATCATCGCTAAGTACGTCAAACGCTTCTTTCGCTTCTTTGAATTTCGTTTCTGCATCCACTTCTTTGTTCACGTCGGGATGATATTTCTTTGCCATTTTACGATATGCTTGTTTTAACTCATCAGCTGACGCTTGCTTGCCGACGCCAAGCACATCATAATAATCTTTTTTCGACAACGCTCGTCACCTCCATCTACACAGAAAAGGAAAGCCAAAACCGGCGAACATCCGGCTTTGACCATCCCTTGTCATGCGTTTCTTCGTACATCTATTGATTCAATTATTTCTTGTCGTCTACGACTTCGTAATCTGCGTCAACAACATTTTCTTTACTTGCCCCAGTTGCACCAGCGCCCGCATCTGCGCCGCCTGCAGCTGATGCCGCTTCCGCTTGTTGTGCTGCTTCGTATACTTTTGTCGACAATTTTTGAATGACTTCCATCAATTTTTCAGTTGCTGCGTTAATTTTTTCTAGATCATCGCCTGCTGCTGCTGCTTTGACTTCATCTTTCAATGCGTTCGCTTCTGCAATTTCTTCCGCGCTCACTTTGTCGCCAAGATCTTTCAAGTTTTTCTCCACTGTGTAACACAATTGGTCAGCGTTATTTTTTGCTTCTACCAATTCTTTGCGTTTGCGGTCTTCTTCAGCATGTGTTTCTGCTTCTTTCATCATGCGATCCACTTCTTCATCGGACAAGCCACTGTTGGATTGAATCGTGATTTTTTGCGATTTGCCTGTACCTTTGTCTTTTGCGGATACATGAACGATACCATTGGAATCGATATCGAACGTGACTTCGATTTGAGGTACGCCGCGTGGTGCGGATAAAATGTCGCCCAAGATAAAGCGGCCAAGCGTTTTGTTGTCGCCTGCCATCGCACGCTCACCTTGCAATACGTGAATTTCCACGCTCGTTTGGTTGTCTGCGTATGTGGAAAACACTTGTGATTTGCTTGTTGGAATCGTTGTGTTGCGGTCGATCATTTTTGTGGACACACCGCCAGCTGTTTCAATACCAAGTGAAAGTGGTGTTACGTCAAGCAATACGACGTCTTTCACTTCACCTGTCAAAACACCTGCTTGAATTGCTGCACCATTAGCAACAACTTCATCTGGGTTAACGCCTTTGAACGGCTCTTTGCCCGTTAATTTTTTGATCATGTCTTGAACCGCTGGAATACGCGTGGAACCACCAACTAGAATTACTTTATCCAACTCAGCAGAACTTAAGCCAGCATCTTGCATGACGCGGCTTGTAGGTCCTTTTGTGCGTTCAACAAGTCCTGCAGTCAAATCATCAAATTTTGCACGAGTCAAGTTCAATTCCAAGTGCAATGGAACACCATCGTTCATGCTAATAAACGGCAAGGAAATCGTCGTTGTCATCACGCCGGACAATTCTTTTTTCGCTTTTTCTGCAGCATCTTTCAACCGTTGTGTTGCCGAACGATCTTTAGAAAGGTCTACACCGCTATCTTTTTTGAATTCAGCAACAATGTGATCAATTACTACTTGGTCAAAATCATCACCGCCAAGGAAGTTGTCTCCACTTGTTGCAAGTACTTCGTACATTCCTTCGCTAAGCTCAAGGATGGACACGTCAAATGTACCGCCGCCGAGATCATAAACGAGGATTTTCTCGTCTTTACTGCTATCTTCCTTATCAAAACCGTATGCCATCGCTGCTGCTGTTGGCTCGTTTACAATACGCAATACTTCAAGACCAGCAATTTTACCAGCATCTTTCGTTGCTTGGCGTTGGCTATCGTTAAAATATGCAGGTACAGTAATAACCGCTTGTGTCACGGTTGAACCAAGGTATGCTTCAGCATCCGCTTTTAATTTTTGCAAAATCATCGCCGAAATTTCTTGAGGCGTGTATGCTTTGCTATCAATTGTCGTTTTGTGGTCAGTACCCATATGGCGTTTGATCGAAATGATCGTACGATCCGGGTTTGTAATCGCTTGACGTTTTGCCACTTCACCGACGATGCGCTCTCCGTCTTTTTTGAAGCCGACAACAGATGGCGTTGTACGGTTTCCTTCCACGTTTGCAATAACGACGGCTTCTCCGCCTTCCATTACGGATACACATGAGTTTGTAGTTCCTAAGTCAATCCCAATTACTTTTGACATAATAATTGCCTCCTGTTCATTCTCACATCTGATTTATAATTAATCGCGTTGATTCACTTTTACCATCGCTGGGCGAAGTACTTTTTCTTTCAATTGATATCCTTTTTGCAATTCATCAACAACAACGCCGTCTTCGAGCGATTCATCATTCACTTGCATTACGGCTTGATGCACGATCGGATCAAATTGCTTACCAACCGATTCAATGGCTGTTAACCCTTCATTTTGTAATACTTGTTGGAATTGACGTAGCACCATGTCTACGCCTTTTTGCAATGCTTCCAAATCCGCGCTTGACTTGCTGCTTGCTACGGCACGCTCTAAATTATCAAGTGTTGGGAGCAACGCTTCAACCAATTTGCCGGAAGCATATTTGGACAATTCTTCTTTCTCCGTTCGCGTACGGCGACGAAAATTATCGAAGTCCGCTTGGGTGCGCAAAAACTTTTGGTAGTTGTCGTCTGCACTCTTGCGTAATTGATCCAATTCACTTGCAACTGGTTCTACAATTTCTGCTTCAATTGCCTCTGAATGCTGCTCTGTAGCTGACCCTGATTCTGCAGACTCGGTGACGATTTCTTCTTGATTTGCCTGTGATTCCACGTCTTGCACCTCCACTACGATCCGCCTGATAATCCTTGCATGCGGCGGCTTAGTTCTTGTGATATAAATTCCAGCAATCCAACCATCCGGCCATATGACATTCGTGTCGGTCCGATCAATCCAATGGTTCCAATCGGCTTCCCATCAAATGTATATGCCGCGGTAATTAAACTGCAATTGGACAATGCTTCATTTCCGGTTTCTTTGCCAATGCGGATACCAACGCCCGTCTCTTGTACGGTCATGAGTTTGAGCAAGGTTTCAGTGTCACCAAATAACTCAAACAAATGTTTTGCTTGATCCACATTCCGGAATTCCGGCTGATCAAATATTTTCGTAGTCCCGTCAATGATCACACGGTGGCTTTGAGCAGGTTCAAGTGCCTGTTCGATAATTTTGAACACCTGCTCAAAACGATCGACATGCCTCGTCAGTTCTGCTGCTACCTCATTGTAAAGTCTCGTACGTAATAGATGGAGTGGAACGCCTGTTAACCGAGCGTTAAATACATTCACCATTTTCTCCAAATCTGCCGGACCGACACCTTGTTCAATGGTTACCGTTTTGCTTTCAACGTGCCCAGTGCTCGTCACGATGATTGCGACCGCTGTCGTAGGCGACATCGAAACGATTTGAAAATGCTTCATCGTCGTACGATAAATCTCTGGTCCGAGTGCGACCGCCGTATACTTTGTTAATTGTGACAAAATACCTGCTGCTTCTTCAACAAGATTTTCCGCTTGAAGCATCCGATCCGCAAAATATTCGCGAACCCGATCCATCTCTTGTAGCGAGATTTCATTTCGTTTCACCAGATGATCTACATAGTATCGGTAACCCTTTTCCGAAGGAATTCGGCCTGCCGAAGTATGTGGCTGTTCGAGCAATCCCAGGTCCTCGATATCAGACATCTCATTGCGAATTGTCGCAGGACTGAACGTAATATCACTCCGTTTCGAAATACTTCTTGACCCGACCGGTTCCGCAGAGTTCACATAATCGTCGATGATCGCATTCAAAATCAACTTCTGACGTTCTGTTAACATCATTCATCCCTCCGATTGGATCCCGATATATCACGATTCGGGAGGACATCCACCTCTTTGTCGTTAGCACTCACTAACACCGAGTGCTAATTACAATTCAAATATAAAAAATCGCTAGCTCATTGTCAAGTCATTTCAAGACTTTGAGCATAGCGATTTCATCACAATTTTGTTGTTTTGGGCAGTGGACACAATCTTTCCAAACTTTTTCTGGGAAAATATCCATCGAAACGACGTCGAATCCATTTTTTTTGAAAAAATCGACCGCATACGTAAGTGCCATAACTTTCGGTGTATTTTCCTCACGCGCCATCTCAACCAAGCCTTGCACAATTGCACTTCCGGCACCTTTGCCTTTGTATCCGTCAATAATTCCTAATGAGCGAATTTCAACGAGATCCGAACCGAGCCTTGTCAGCGACCCGCACCCGACAAAGCCATTGTCGTCTTCTGCGATAATAAATGTATGAATGATCCGATGCAAAAGTTCCCGCGAGCGCGGCAACATAATTGCTTTTTGTGCATAACCGTCAATCATTTGAAAAATGGCTTCCACATCGGCAGCTGTACCTCTTCGCGTTTGAATCTTTTGCATCCGATCATCCCTCCTTCTCAGTTCCACCCAAAAATGCACCAAACACTTCATTGCCGAGCCAAATGCCGCGTTCCGATAAGCGATAGTTCATCTTGCCGCCGAACTCAATCCGGTCAAGTAATCCTTTATCGGTCATTCGCTTAAGCACGTCTCCAAATATACGTTCTACCGGAACTCCAAACTGCATTTCAAACACATTACTATAGATACCATCTAACAATCGCAATCCTACCATCATAAAATCTTCCATCGCTTCGTATCTCGTGACAGGAGTCGTTTCAGCATGCGGTAATCCTGCTTTGCATGCATCAATATATCCTTGAACACCTTTGATATTCCAATGACGGACTCCGTGCATATAGCCATGTGCACCAGCTCCGATGCCATAATACGCTTCATTTCGCCAGTACGTGTTGTTATGTCTGCTTTCAAATCCCGGACGCGAAAAATTACTGATTTCATATTGGCGATAACCCGCGCGTTGCATCGTTTCCATCAGCAATCGAAACATGTCTGACTCGGTATCTTCTTCTGGAAGCGGTAATTCACCACGTTCATATAACGTATGAAATAGTGTGTGTTCTTCAATTTTAAGATGATATACGGAATAATGCGGCAAGTCTAGTGAATGAGCTACGTTAACATTGTTAATGAAGCGCTCTGCCGTCTGATTTGGCAACCCGAACATTAAATCGACGGACATATTACTAAACCCTTCTGCTCGCGCGTTATCAATGCTATCGAAAACGTCTTGTACACGATGAATTCTCCCGATCCGCTCCAATTCCTGCGCATCAAAACTTTGCGCCCCGAAGCTGATGCGGTTCACACCACCTTCGCGCATGACCGCTAGCTTGTCCCGATCAGTCGTACCCGGATTCGCTTCCATTGTCCATTCGATCGAGTTGCTTCGATCAGGAAATGCCTTGCGTACACTCGCCAAAAATCGCTCAAGCTGTTTTGGCGTCAATACCGTTGGCGTGCCGCCGCCCACAAAGATCGTTTCAATTTGCGGGGGGGCAACCTGAGTGACCGTTAACTGAAGTTCTCTTTCTAATGCATCCAAATAGGCATCGATCGGCTGACCTTCAGATATATAAGAATTAAAATCACAATAAAAACATTTATTCGTACAAAACGGAATATGCAAATAAACAGCCCTAGGCGCGAGTTTCGCCCACGTCCCTTTGCTTATTCCCACGTGTTGCTCAGGCATGATGGACAACTCCCTACTCATCGACACGAAGAACGGCCATGAACGCCTCTTGCGGCACTTCCACGTTTCCAACTTGCTTCATCCGTTTCTTACCCTCTTTTTGCTTGTCCAACAATTTACGTTTTCGACTAATATCACCGCCATAACATTTTGCGAGCACGTTTTTGCGCATAGCTTTTACCGATTCGCGGGCAACGATTTTTTGACCGACAGCCGCTTGAATCGGCACTTCAAACATTTGACGCGGAATCAATTCTTTCAACTTCTCACAAAGCACGCGTCCGCGATTATATGCACGATCGCGGTGTACGATAAAGGAAAGTGCGTCGACTTTCTCGCCATTGAGCAATATGTCCATCTTCACCAAATTCGACGAACGATATCCAATAAACTCGTAATCAAATGATGCATAACCGCGTGTGTTCGACTTCAATGCATCAAAAAAATCGTAAACGATCTCAGAAAGTGGCATTTCATAGGTCAAGGTTACACGATTCGCATCTAAATATTGCATATCGACGTAATCGCCACGTTTGCCTTGGCAAAGCTCCATAATTGTACCAACATAATCATTCGGAACGATAATGGCCGCCTTCACATAAGGTTCCTCAACGTTGTCAATCCGCCCAACTTCTGGATAATTCGCAGGATTATCAATGTCGAGCACTTCGCCATTCGTTAACGTGACTCGGTATACAACACTAGGTGCCGTCGTAATCAGCGCAATGTTGAATTCTCGCTCAATGCGTTCTTGAATAATTTCCATGTGCAATAACCCAAGGAATCCGCAGCGGTATCCAAAACCGAGCGCCACCGATGTTTCTGGATCGTAACGAAGCGATGAGTCATTCAATTCCAACTTCTCCAATGCGTCGCGCAAATCTTCATAATCTGTATTGTCGATCGGATACAATCCACAATACACCATTGGATTAATTTTGCGGTAACCGGGTAATGCTTCCGAACATGGATTCTTGGCATCGGTAATTGTATCCCCAACACGGGTATCTTTTACGTTCTTAATCGAAGCAACAATAAATCCAACGTCCCCAACATTTAATTCGTCGACAACACTCATCCGCGGCTTAAACGCACCAACTTCGATGACTTCAAACACTTTTTCCGTTGCCATTAACTTAATTTTCGTTCCAGAACGAATACTTCCGTTCATGATCCGAACGTAAATAATAACGCCTTTATAGGGATCATAATGTGAATCAAAAATTAATGCTTGTAGCGGGGCGTCCGGATCTCCCTCTGGTGACGGGATTTTTTGAACCGCCTGTTCCAAAATTTCTTTGATCCCTATGCCCGCTTTTGCTGAAGCAAGTACGGCATCTGATGCATCTAATCCAATGACATCTTCAATTTCTTGCTTCACCCGTTCAGGCTCCGCGCTCGGTAAATCGATCTTGTTGATGACCGGCAATATTTCGAGATTGTTCTCCAATGCTAAGTACACATTCGCTAAGGTCTGTGCTTCAATCCCTTGTGCCGCATCAACGACAAGTAATGCCCCTTCACAGGCAGCAAGACTGCGCGATACTTCATACGTAAAGTCTACGTGTCCAGGGGTATCGATTAAATTCAAATAATACGTATTCCCATCTTCCGCTTTGTATTTCAAATTAACAGCCTGTAATTTAATTGTAATTCCTCGTTCGCGTTCCAAATCCATCTGATCGAGCAATTGGTCTTGCATATCTCGAGAAGCTACTGCACCTGTATATTCTAAAATCCGGTCTGCTAGCGTCGACTTGCCATGATCGATGTGCGCAATGATACAAAAGTTCCGGATCCATTTTTGACGTTCATGTGGATTACCCATGCGTTCCCTCCGCTGTCTTTTCAGTAACTTTTATTATAACAATTTCGGAAGGTCGCGACAATGAATCATCCAAAAAACGAATTTCCTAAATGAACAAATAAATTAATGAGATTTGAGGCAATCATTTCACTCATCAAATCGAGTCGCTCAGCTACCCAACCGAGCTTCGTCCCATCCTGTGAAAAGGCACCGGGGACGTCCGGTCGATCAAGTACCCAGAACATCATCAAACCAATCGTCCACGCGGTCCACCCTTTCATTTTACTCACTCCGATTCTTGTTCCGTTTGGCGAATCACCTTTGCAATTGCCCGCGCTAACACATCGACCGTACGGGTACATTCTAAGAGCGTATTATCCACCCCGCCAATTTCGATCAATACACTTTGATTCGAAATCGATTGATTATACTCCCCGTTCCCATGATCACCTTTTCCCCAAACCCCTCGCGATAAACCAGGTATTTCACGTTCCAATTGCTCGTGGATACGCTTGGCGAACGCCATATTTGCTTCCCAATGCGGATTTTTTTTGCCGATAATTAAATACACTTGTGCATAGCCTTTTCCCGCAAATTTCAGTGTCGTTTCTTTATATCGTTGCGAATCACGGTGAATATCAAAAAAATATCGGATCGTCGGATACATTTCACGTTCCGCACGAATCGTTTCCGATGAATACCGATAAGAATATCGATAATTAAAAGCACTTACTTCACTCGGATAATCCGTGTTGCTTTGATCCGATGCAATATGTTGGATCTTCAACTGGTGCGACATCCGTTTCCCGAGCAATGTAATATTTCGTTTCGCATCGAATGCCAAATCGGGATTCACCACATTTGGTAATTCAGGTAACCATGATTCGCGATTGTGCGAATGATAAATCAACACGAGGGGGGCTTGATGGTCACTCTGTGTCGTTTGATCTCGCAACGGCTTTATCGGTTTATCTATTGGTGGTTTGTCGGCGAAAACATTTGTAGGATCGATTTCCATTGGTGCAATTTGATTTGCATTTTTGCCCCATAATAATAAATCTCGATCAGAACTCATCCATGGCAATTCCATAGCCACTACACTGCGCCGATCATTCCAATCAACGTCCATCAATGTTTTGATGACTTCTTCTACCGCCGAATGCCAATTTAACGAAGAAAAAACATACCCTCTTTTAATCGATAACGATTTCGGAAACTCAAGCATGACCCAATCCCGCCAAATATTCGGCCCGACATGTGACACCGTTCGTGCCATCGCACCCGTCTCATCAACCGGAACCAATCGAATGGCACCAACGAGCGGAACACAGGTGAGCATTCCCATAATTGCAAACCAACCACTAAATAAAATCGGAAACAATAGTTTCATCGATCGAACAGGCAAACTTCTCCACCAACCCAGCCTTACCATCTCAACGACCCCTCATATCAGTTACAACATGTATATGCTTGGGTCATCAAAAATAGTACGATCCCTCATGACGCAGTCCCTTCCAAACTCCGATGCAACGTACGATTAATTGCTTCAGCAATCCATTCCGCGCCTTGCTCAATCAATTGATCTGTAGTTTTTGGGGTTAATAAAATGTCCTCGTCAACCTCGCGAATAATGGATGATGCATATACAACCGTAGGAATACCGATCGAAATGACGGGGACGCCAAAGGTTGCACGGTCAAATGCTTTCCTGTGGTTCGCAATTCCGGAACCCGGCCGAATCCCTTGATCCGTCATTTGAATGGATGTGTGCAATCTCTGCAAAGAAGAAGTTGCGAGTGCATCAATCACAACAATTGCGTCGGGCTTTTGTTCACGCACAATCCCTTGGATGATATCTGCCGTTTCCATCCCCGTTGTCCCTAGCACACCCGGAGCAATCGCAAACAATTTCCGTGTTCCCGGTTTCACCCATTGCGGGAATTGTTGAAAGAAATGCCCCGTCACGAGAATTCGTTCAATTACGGCGGGTCCGAGTGCATCCGGAGTCACGTTACGATTTCCTAGTCCGACAATTAATATTGATTGATCTTCTTTAATTCCGAGAGATTCAATCATTTGTTGTAGTTGATTCATTAGTGTTTCAACTAAATCTGCGGGACTTTCGTCATTTTTTGGAGACCTCATTGTTGCACACTCAATTGTAATGTACGTCCCTTTTGGTTTTCCAAGGCGTTTTGCAGCATCTTCTGCGCGTACATTAACAATATGAATTTTACCACTAGCAAATCGCTCCTCCTTCGAATCAACCCCGCTCAGGTGTCCTGATTCTACCGAACGTGCAAATTCCTCAGACTGCCCCGCCTCTAACGCATCCAACATTAAATCTGTCCGCATGTTATCTACTCTCCTTCAGTCATTTTTTTCATGTTCTACATGCTAGTTTTGCCAAAAGAAAAACAAAAAACACCTGCATCTCCAAAAAGGAAATCAGGTGTTTAGCACGAATATATACCAACGTGTAGTTACGTTATTCTTCGGGGATTGCTCTGGAATTTTCACGGTACCGCGTACGATTATGGGATGCATCACAATATGGCGCCCGTATACTCTGACCACAGCGGCATAATGCGATGCTTTCTTTCGCTTCATATGCATTCCCGTCGGCGTCAACCATCGTAAATACGCCCTCGACGACATATGGCCCATGATCGATTTTCGTAATCTTTACATCCATTGATTTCCGCTCCTTTCCTGTTAGCATTGTCCATCTACTGATTAATTTCATTTTATGCGATCGCAACACGCGGAGCCAATGATTATTGTGCGCAATTGTTTTCGAACATATTGGGGGAGGCGTTCAGCTTGGAAGCCACAGTTACATTAGACCGAAAGATAACAGCCGAATTAATTTATTTCCGCGGAGAATTAATGCGCGTATCGACGCCAGAAGCTGTAAAATTCCGAATGGGTCAACATGTATTAGTAAACTACTTAGAAAAAGAATTTACAATTCGCGTCATCAACTGTTCAGAAACCGATTTGTTTTTATTTTTACCATTCAGTGTGTCTAGCAACCTTCAAGATCCGAGACGCCGTTATCCTCGTATCCCAGTTTCTTTTAAAGGATTACTAAGTGATGTTTCCAATAACGAAGGTGCCACAAAAACAGTTCCGGTAACCGTTATCGACTTAAGTCATCGCGGACTTGCATTTCAAGTCAACACAGATGAACATGGAATTGAACTCCAAGGTGAATATCAATTAATCAATTTTGACCTTCCATTAGCCGCAAAAGTATTGATTGCAAATATCGTCCAAACCCGTCAAGGAGACCGATTCGGCTGTGAATTTATACAGATCACGACCGAAAACGATCAAAACTTACGGAGCTTTATTTTGTACCGTCAAATCCTTGGTGATCAAGAAACATTTGACTCCCCAAATGGTGCTGCAAAACTAATTTAGTCGATTGGCCCCTCTTGCTTTATGATCCCATGCGTGATAATATAGCATAGTTATTACGGCACTTTCGGGACTATGATGAAGGAGGTGAAGATGATGCCGAATATTAAATCAGCGGTTAAACGAGTAAAAACAAACGAGAAAAAGCGCGTGTTGAATGCTTCTCATAAATCCGCTCTTCGCACAGCTGTAAAACAATTTGAAGTTGCTGTAGAAGGAACTGATTTAGCTGTAGCTGAATCAACATTCCGTTTCGCAACGAAGAAATTGGACAAAGCCGTGACGAAAGGCATTATCCACAAGAATGCAGCAGCGCGGAAAAAATCCCGCCTTGCAAAAAGATTACTTGCGGTAAGCGCACAAAATTAATTTTTTGTCACAATTCCGTCAAAAAAAGCCTACTCCCCTACTTGGGCAGAGCAGGCTTTTTCTTTTGTCCTTCTTCATGCAAGCGTTTTCAAAAAAATAATATTGCGATTGTTGGTGGTTGAATATTCTGATAACATTGAGTTAGATCAATTGGGGAATCAAATAGAGATGCCCGATTCGAAAGGGTGGGATGCTTGTGTTAACATTTTTACAGTATCTTGTATTGTATCTTTCTGTTTTTGTAGGCATGTTTTTTGCGGTATCATCAATGGTTGCTATGTTTAAGATTATTCAGGATATTAGCAAACAAATTTCTTCAACGATTTACAATCGGCGTTCATCCAGATAAAACAATGAGAATGATTTAAAAAAGCTTTCCAAATGATGCGGCACGTTCCGCAAAATTCGGAAAGCTTTTTTTGTGTCTTTATCCCCCGACAGCGATTCGCAAAATGGCATCCTCCAAAATCGTCCGATGCACGGCACCTGTTCTTTTCATGATCGCATCCAACGATAAAAATTCGGCGAGCATCCGCTGATACAATTTGAGTTTCGATTTGTTCGCGGCCTGCAATAATTTTTGAATTTGGAATGGATTTGCACCAATTTTTCCGGCAATCTGGTTACTACTAAATCCTTGACTAGCCAGTTCAAGAGACATAATCAAGACGCGCATTTGTGAAATGATAATTAATGTCATCGGAATCGGTTCGACCTTTAATCGTATCAAATCATTAATCATTTCTAATGCCTTTTCCCACTTCAAACGAATGACCGCATCCGTCAATTTAAAAATATCATCCTCGAGCGGCATCGCTACCAATTCGTTCATTTCCGATACGTCCATCAACTTTTTACGACCATCCAAATACAATTCACACTTCAATAATTCGGACTCAATTTGACGCAAATTACTACCGCACCGTTCTTGGAGCAATCGAAGTGCCGCTACTTCAATCGGTAAATCACGTTTTCGAGCTTCATGTTCGGTAAACATTCGAACAGCCGCTTCATCTTTCGGTTTGAATTCAAGTAATAACTTCTGTTCTTTTATCTGCTTTACTATTTTTTTACGTTCGTCCAATTTTTCGCTTGGAACTTCAATAATCAGAAACGTCCCTGGATTGGGCGATTTCAAATAACTTGATAATCGTTCTACTTCAGCTGCGTTTACCGATTGCTCTGCACGGCTCGTTGAAGCTGTCAAAAACATTGCCTCACGAATCCAAACTACTTTTTTATTTCCAAGCCAAGAGACCAAATCAGCCTCTTCAATCGCCTCCATCAGCGTTTGTTCTCGCATCGGAAAAATCGATAAGCCAAACTGCCGCTCTTCTCCAGATAACTGTTCACTGATCACGTCTTGAATCCATTTTGCGATCGAATATTCATCTTCCCCATAGACTACGACAACTGGATATTGCCAAGTTGTTTTGCTCATTCCATCACCTCAATAACATTCCGGTCTGCGGTCTGCAAAAATCGGGATCCGAAGGCGAACATTTGCCACCAAATCCAAGTCTACACTTCCGCGAATTACACATTCCTCGTCTGAGCCTTCCACTACCCGCTCACCCCAAGGATCAATAATTGCTGAATGACCAAAAAACGTTGTCTCTTCGCTTTGTCCCACCCGATTACATGCGACTACATACATTTGGTTCTCGATCGCTCTTGCAGTCAATAACGTCCGCCAATGATGCAGGCGAGGATTCGGCCATTGTGCAGGAACAAAAACGACTTTCGCACCGTTTAATGCGTATTTACGGAAAAGCTCAGGAAAACGGATATCATAACAAATCATCAACCCACACGGGATACCGTCGAGCTCAAACAAGCCAGGCTCATCACCAGCTATAAGAAATTTTTCTTCATCCATTAACGTAAACAAATGCATTTTTCGATATGAAATCACTTCCACGCCTTCGCGATTAAACACCATCGCACGATTGCTTACCTTTCCATCTTCGACCGAAGCGATTGAACCAGCAATTACATTGATCGAATAGCGTTTGGCGAACGCCCCAAAATAATTTCGTGTCTCAATTCCGTCTACGTCACCAAGCTTATGTGCTTCTGCAAGCGCATAACCGGTATTCCACATTTCTGGAAGTACAATCACATCAGGTTTTTTTATTTCGCCTGACTCCCACTGCCCCACGATTTGATATATTTTATTTTTAATATGTATCCAATTCAGATCAGGTTGGCCAATTTTCACATCGACTTGTAAAATGACAATTTCCCACTGATTTATATGATTCATCGTATTAATTCCTCTCCGCATTTCATGTTCTTTATCATAACAAAAAAATCCCGTCTGTTACCAGACGGGACCTCAGATGAAGAATATTTAATTATTGCAATGTGATTGCAGTTGCAACGCTCACATCATTCGTCGTGCCATCGCCCAATTGACCTTTGGAGTTTGAACCCCAAGTATAAATTTTTCCAGTTGCTGTCAACGCCATGTTGTGGTACGTTCCAGCTGAAATCGAAACGATTGAATCTGCTACTGGAACGCTGATTGGTGTTGAAGAATAACTTGATCCGCCATTACCCAACAATCCAAAATCTCCTGAACCCCATGCATAAACAATTCCTGCATCAGATAATGCTAATGTGTGTGCTGCACCTGCAGAGATTGCTACGAAATTCACGCCGTCAACCGTTGCAGAGATTTTCTTAAATGTTGTTTGATCCAATACGGATCCATTACCAAGTGCGCCTGTAGCATTAAAACCTGCGGAATAAATTTGACCGGAAGTTGTTAATACGATACTTTGTGCTCCGCCCAATGAAATATCTGAAACAATACCGTTTAATGATGCAATTGCTACTGGTGCCAAACGATTCGTTTTCGTGCCATCGCCCAATTGACCGAATTGGTTAAAGCCCCATGCCCAAACGCTACCATCGTTTTTCACAGCCATGCTGTGTGATCCGCCCGCTGCAATTTTTGCAACGTTTGTCATAATCAATGTTGGAGATAATACATTTGTTGTTGTTCCATCGCCAACTGCACCGTATTGGTTAAAGCCCCATGCATAAAGTTCTCCAGTGTTTGTTAATGCAAGTACGTGTCCGCCACCTGCAGCAACTTTGACTACCGTTTTACCAGTTAATGCTCCGCCTACTAGTTGTACAAATGTTGAAGATGTTGTCGTTCCATTACCAAGTGTTCCGTTTTCGTTGTTACCAGTTGTATATACGGAACCACTTCCTGACAAGTAAACTGTGTGACGAGTTCCTGCTGATACTTGAACGACAGGTGAATAAGCAAATGCAGTTGATGCAATTAGGACATCTCCAGTAGTACCATTGCCGCTTTGTCCGTTTTCTGAACTACCCCATACAAAGATACGACCATCACTTTGAAGTGCAACGCTGTGTTTACCACCAGCAGAGATCGATGTTACATGAGCTGGTGTTGGTGTAGCTGTTGGTGTAGCTGTTGGTGTAGCTGTTGGTGTAGCTGTTGGTGTAGCTGTTGGTGCAACATAAGGAGCTAAAACGATTGCATCCGCTTGTAATGAAGTGAACCCTTTACCATCAACGTAAATACCTACATCGATTTGACCATTCGAAACCGTTGCAATTGAAGTGTATTTTGTCCAAACTCCATTTGCAGTTAGATCTGCATATACTGCTGATCCACCAAAACCACTTAATTCTGTACGAGCAGTTGTTGGAGCGCCGTTATAAGCTGTTAATTTAATCCAAGCTGTCAATTCATACGTACCGTTTGTAAGACCTGTGCGAACTTGGTGAATACTTTGTTTAAAGTTCGTTGTGCTCCAGAAGTACAACTTATTTGAACCTTCGTACGCGTCAGTTGCGTCAACACCATATTTCGCTGCTTGGCCATTTGGATGCCATTCAGTCCAATTCGAAATCGAACCTGTTTCAAAACCACCATTGATAATGATTGCTGTTGGAGCCGGTGTTGCTGTTGGTGCTGGTGTATCAGTTGGAGCCGGTGTAGCTGTTGGTGTAGCTGTAGCTGTTGGTGTAGCTGTAGCTGTTGGTGTAGCTGTAGCTGTTGGTGTAGCTGTTGGAGCCGGTGTATCCGTTGGTGTAGCTGTTGGAGCCGGTGTAT
>CANHGK010000031.1 GCA_947460235.1 Paenibacillaceae bacterium
AACGTGCAGAATCCAATCAAAAATTACTTCAATTGATCAAAAAATCGCACGATCAGAGCGATGGTAGATATGGAATAGATAAAATTCTACGTGACGTACACGAAAAGATGTCATGTAGTCGCGGTCGTGTTTATCGAATCATGAAGCAAAACGGCATCGAATCCATTCGAAAACGAAAATTCAAAGCGACAACGAATTCTGATCATAAATTACCTGTAGCAGAAAACCTATTGAATCAGCAGTTTACGATGCAGAAACCTAATCAAGTATGGGTCAGCGATATCAGCTATTGTCGTACGAAAGAAGGCTGGTTGTATTTGGCTACGGTTAAAGATCTGTTTCATAAAGGTATTGTTGGATGGGCAGCTTCGAGCACAATGACACGTGATTTAGTCATCCTAGCACTTGAAAATGCTGTTAAACGTTATCGTCCAGCGGTAGTTTTGATTCATCATTCCGATCGTGGTGTGCAGTATTGTAGCCATGATTTTCAAAAACAATTAATGAAGTACGACATGAAATGCAGCATGAGCCGCAAAGGTAATTGTTATGACAATGCCTGTGCAGAAACCTTTTTCAGCACCATAAAGCTTGAAATGATCTACCATCATCAATTTGAAACTAGAGAACAAGCAAAACATGCAATCTTTGATTACATTGAAATATTTTATAACCGAAAACGTAGACACAAAGCGTCACGAGTGGCATTTGACTCGTGACTATTGGCATTAGACTATTTATCCCCCTGCAAATTATATGAAGCAATACGAATTGCAGCAAAAAATAGCGTTGAAAAAAGCTAATTGAAAATGACATTGAAAAAATGAGCTTGCGTGTGAAAACAGAAGAAAACTCACACTCCGGCCTGTCTAATAAAACGATAAGAGCTCATGGTTTTTATATCTAAAGTGTTCAATTTCAGGTTCGATTTTCCCGCCCCATCTTAAATGTGCGTGGAAGATAAAGGATTTTTTGATCGATGCTTCGAGGTATTTCTTTTGTTCAAATGGGGATCATTTTTGTAGTTTCGAGAGTTCCTGTTGCAGTAATTGTACATCTTTTTGTTCCAAAGTCGGAATAAGATCAATTGATGTAGTCGTTGTAGCTGCAAATGCACCTAGATTTAATGTTGATAAAATAATAAAGAGGATCAGAAAGACACAGAAGGATTTAAGCGAGGATTTGTAGGTCATCGTGACTACCTTTCGATGTGGATTTGAAAAAACTAGGGGGTTACTTCAATACGAGTTTAGACAATCTTTGTTACAGATTTACGAAATGTTCACGATTTGAAGTTGCTTTGAAAAAGTAACCATTTGTGTTTCCATAAAATAATTAGTACCATTAAGTAAATTAGTGATGTCAATGATTTTTGTCACACAACTAGGAGGGACCTTATGTCCGCATCACAAGGCATTCCGCAAGAGGCGGTTGCTGCAAAAGGATTGAAAGAATTAGCGGGGCCATTAATCGCGATCATTGTCGGGATTTTTATGGCGATCTTGGACAGTACAGCGGTAAACGTTGCTGTGCCAGAATTGGTGAAGCAGTTTAATTCAACGTTGTCGATTGTTCAATGGACCATCACAGGGTACACACTAGCACAGGCTGCTGTGATTCCACTGGCAGGATGGCTGTCAGATCGTTTTGGTGCTCGTAAAATTTATATTTTATCGATTATTATGTTTACCCTAGGCTCGCTTCTATGTACACTTGCGACGGATGCACCGCAATTGATTGCGTTCCGTGTTTTGCAAGGTCTTGGCGGCGGAATGGTGATGCCGATTGCGATGGCGATGATTTATCGATTGAGTCCACGCGATAAAGTTGGCGCAATCATGGGGATTATGGGGATGCCGATATTGTTAGCACCAGCAATCGGACCGGTTCTTTCGGGTTACTTAGTTGATTATGTTCAATGGCAATGGATTTTCTTGATTAACTTGCCAGTTGGTATTTTGGCTGTGTTTATGGCGTTAAAATTTGTGCCTGTTTTAGAATCGAAAGCTTCAACATCATTTGATTTTCTTGGTGTTTTACTTGGGCCGATTGCATTCGCATCAATTTCTTATGGGATTAGTGAGGGCGGAACAAGCTGGACATCAACAGAAACGATTACAGGAATAACCGTAGGGATCGTTGCACTAGTCTTGTTTGTGATTGTTGAATTGACTCGCAAAGAACAACCGCTTTTGGAACTTCGTGTATTTAAATCCATGTCCTTTACACGAGGGATTTTTACACAATGGACGATGCAATTCGTCATGTTCGGTGTCATTTTCTTGGTACCATTCTACATGCAACGTTTAATGGGGATGACTGCGTTTGAAGCTGGTTATTGGACATTGCCACAGGCGTTAGCTGCAGGTTTCCTAATGCCGGTTGGTGGACGATTGTACGATAAAATTGGTCCGCGACCACTCGTAATCACGGGGCTCACATTTGTAGCGATTGGTGCATTTTTAATTTCCAAAGTCACGCCGCAAGATGCGGCAAGTGCATTTTTAATTCCGCGGATTTTGTTCGGTGCGGGCATGGGGATGTCATTCCTATCGTTGAATACATTTTTAATGCAATCTGCGCCGCAAAATTTAGTAAGCCGCGTGACATCGCTAACTTCTGCGTTACAACAAGTTGTGACGTCATTGTCTGTTGCGGGATTGACTACCATTTTGGTTAATCGCACGACGGCACACATTGATGCTGGAGATGCACCGCAAGCAGCATTCCCAAATGCATTCCAAGATGTGTATTTGATTTTAATGTGCATTGCAATTGTTGGAATTTTGTTAGGGGCAACGTTGACTAAAATTCAAAAAGATCCGAAACCAGTAGCAAAAACAAATGATGTAGACGATGATGATGCACCGATGATTATTGCAGAAATGTAATTGCATAGTATACGATACAAAGTAACCAATAGGACTTGATCCTGTTGGTTACTTTTACGATGGGGGAATAGTAAATGATTAATGAACATGAATTGATCGCATTTATTGCGGAGAAAACGAAACTGGATCCAACACAAATTCAGCTTGCATTAAAATATGAAAAAGAATTTATGTCTAAGGCAAAACCAAATAAAAAAGGCGAGATCGACGTCGATTTTGATGATTTGGTCGACGCGTTGCTCGCGAAAAAAGATTTGAAATTAAATGAACTCCAAATTGATCGGGTATTGGAAACAGAAATGGCTTATTTGCTCAAAAATGGACACGCGAAAGATGAGCAATAATTAACGCAATCTCTGCTTCAATTGAGCAACAACGTGTTCGGAATTTTCAATGTCAAAAATGACATAAGTATATTTATCATGTCCATGCAATTCAATAATCACATGTTCACCGCGCGATTCGTAGGATAAAAAATACCACTCTTTGGCGTGCCAAAAACTTCCTTCATAAATTGAAAAACCCGGGATTGCAGTTCCTGGCATCTTTAACATCCAAAATGGGGAGTCAAACGTCCCGATGTGAACGGATTGAATCATCGCGTAATCCATTGAAATTTCATGTTTAAGTGCGGCAATGCGGTGAAAACCAGTTAACTGAAGGATACATTCGGTAGCATTCAAAATCAGTTGTTTCGCCATGTTTATCATCCCTTAATTGTTATTTACTAAAAAACTACATGCAAATACGATGCTTCGGATACACGCAATCACCAATTCCGGTTGAATGAGTGATTTTTTTGACCAATACACCGCGAAAACATTCATCCCTGAATGAATGAACATGAGCGGGATCGTCAAATAACCGAGTGCAAAAATGAAGAGCGTAGCGCCAATATGGAAGCCACTAGCAAAGATTCGCGCGATGATACCCCAGATGAAGATCATTGGAATGCATAGATAGAGTGGAATCATGAAATAAAATTGGCGTGTTTGGAATTGTTCGTCGATGGTGTTCACGACAATCCCCCCCGAGGTTCAGGGATTGAAATGATTGCAATGAGTCGTTTACGACGATCGGTAGTTTGTTCATTTTGCAACGCTTGTTCAAGTGGTTTTCGCATTTGAAGGATCATCTGGTCGAATTCATCGTCCGTTACCCATACTGGCATTTGACGAAAACTAACACGGTCACTTACCAAATCGCATGTTGGTTGTTGGAGATAGCGTGAATAATGATCTAGTAGTGTGGCTGTGAAAAGTTGAAACATATGCAAATGTTCATCCTTGGACAACGGATCCAAATCGTCTGCAGATACATTACTTCCATGTTCGTGCAACGTTAATAATTTTTCGGTGGCACCTCGAACTTGTTGTTCATCGATGACTTTGATGATCTCACTTTTCAGTAATGCTTGCACCTGCCGGTAAAGTGTTGCCTGAGGGATATCCGAAAGTTGACTGGCAATTTGTGAAGTCGTTAACGACCGGCCGCCAAGGAGAGTGCATAAAATGCGCATGCGGATCGGGTGGAGCATGATTTCGGCTTTTGATTTTTTCATGAATAACAGACACCTCACCAACACAAACGTTATCATTATTGATAATGATAACAAAAGTTAAGCGTGTGATCAATAGATATTCCATAACAACCAAGTTACAATTCATGGTTTAGTTGTGGTAGCATAGCGATGTAACGACGAAAAGAAAGGTGATTATCGTGAAAAATACATATAAATCATTTACCGCCATATTGAGCGGACTAGTAATTACTTCTCTACTTGTCGTCACAGCATTTGCTGCTACGGAACAACCGGTATTGAAATCGATCAACAATGTTTCCATTCAAGTTTATGGAAAAACGGTGACGACGGACTTGCGAATGTTAAGTGACCCAATTGATCCAGAAAAGAAAACCATCATGGTTCCGATTGTCTTTTTTACAGATCCATTTCATATGAAATTGAAAAAAGGCGCCCTTTCGGACGCCAAACAAACAATTCAATTTAATAGTGATTATTCGTGGATGAAATACAGTAACAAAGAAACCGTTCGGACGATCCCGATGAAAACGCTGACGATCGATACCACAGTATTTGTCCCTCTTCGTAAAATGGTAGAAACAATGGGCTTAATCATCAAGACATCAGGAACTCAAATTTCTGTCATTAAACCAACACCAACGCCCAAACCGAAGGCTACACCAACACCGGCACCTGCAAGTTCGACAACGAATTCAAATACACCGGCACCGACAGCAACTACCGCTGCTTCCGATTGTTCTGCTGAATTGAAAGCGTTAAAACTTGAAAATCAACGATTAAAGGATCAATTGCAACAAATGAATGTACAATTACAAATGCTTCAATCCCAGTCTATGCCTAGTTTCTAATGGCTGAACGGATGTGCGAAACATTAATTCGTGAAGTTTTCACGCTCCAAAGCGTTCAAAAAGGAAAGAAAAATAGCTAAGTTTATATTCACTAAATGAAATGAATGGCAGGTCCTATGGCATGATTGCTTCTCTTTTTTTGGAGCAATCTTCGGCTATAGGGTCTTTTTTTATAAAGGGTATTGTAAGAAAAATGCCGAATTACTAAGCTGAAAGAAGTTTTTGACTTCGAGAGATTGTTCGAACTTCTTAGGGAGGTTTTCGGTTTGAAAAAAGTAACATTACGCAGAACGTTGCTGTTCTGTTTTTCGATATTGATTATATTAGGTGTTATTGGTGCAGGAATGGTTGTTTTCATGCAAGACATTTCTAATACTCGATCACTCGAAGTTGTTACCTTGAATAATTCGATTCAAGAAATCGATCGATTGCAACAACAGGCATATCAAGCAAATCAATTGGCAGGCACATTCGTCTTGAATTCGATTACAGATTATGACGATGTGTACCGAACGCAATTCAAAATGGCAGAAACACAGGTGACAATGTCGATCGAGCATGCTTCTTCGGCCATTGTGATGGATTCCAGTGCGAAATGGTTTAAAATATTTGAGGCAGATTGGTCGGATTATCGCTTACGCATGTTGAAAATAATGGATATGACGATTCGAGATGAACGTGTTCAAGCGTTTACGGCAACACCATTCGAAACCGTTTTACAACAATTGAAAATGATCAGTGCACAAATGCACGCACAAATAATTTCGGATGAGCAACAAGTACAAGAACAACTCAAATTGTATTCTTGGCTTGGTGTTGGGTTAGCGGCGATTTTGACGATCGTTGGGATCGTGTTGGCGACATGGTTTGCGAACTGGTTGTCGAGACCTCTATTAAAATTACGATCTGTCGCGCAAACCATAACAAATGGCGATTATCAGGTGCATATCGACGAACAGTTGTTGCGACGTTCCGATGAATTGGGCGATTTGGCGTCAGATTTGAGAAAAATGAGTTCAAAACTAGATGAAACGAATACCGAATTAGCTTCTTGGAATGGGCAGTTGGAAGCACGCGTCATTGAACGCACGCAAAAAGTTCGATTGATTTTGGATCATGTTCAGCAAGGTTTTTTAAGTTTTGGGAATGACTTGGTTGTTGACGAAGAATATAGTGTTGCATGTGTTTCGATGTTGGGAATAGATCCCAAAGGGATGTCTGTTGTGGATTTAATTGTATTGCATAATCCTGAATTGGTAAGCTGGCTACCAAGATTGTTTCAAGCGTTGTTTCAATCGACACAACTAATTTATATTGAAATGTTGATTGGATTGATTCCAAAAGAATTGATGATCGGTCATCGAGTTGTTGGGATGGAACTACAGGCAATTAAATCCGATGGAGAACGTCCAGATAAAATTATTATGGTACTTACAGACAAAACGAAACAACGTGAACTTGAAAACAAACTACAGGAAGAAGAAAAATTCATCAATATGGTTGTAAGCGTTTTGTCACATTCCCGCGAGTATTGGGATTTGGTGAATGATTACAAGCAATTTGTGACCGATGAACTTGCGAATTTGATTCGATCGAACGATGTAGATGCTGAACTTATGGCTTTACGCGTCGTACACACGTTCAAAGGAAGTTTTGCACAAATGAATTCGTTCAAAATGACCACATACTTACATTACGTGGAAGAAACATTCTCTAAAGATCCCCATGAAACGAAGGAACTATGGCATGAACGAATTCTTAACTATGATTGGTTGGGAGCTTTAGACGAAGAACAACGCAGATTAAATGAAATGTTAACTGAATCAATATGGAATAAGCAAAGCAATTCACTTTCGATTGAGCGTGAGGCACTTATTCAATTGAAGTTGCATATTTTACATTCAATTCAAGGGAAGCTTGCCTTCGATTTGGCAGGTCAAGTTGAAAGATTATATCATAAGCCATTTATGAGTTTATTTGAGTCAATATTTACGACAGCCCCAAAAATGGCAGAGCGTTTGAACAAAGTAGTTCATCCTGTTCAAATACTAGGCGGAGATTTTTTAATGGATACAGAACCTTGGTATGAATGGTCGAAATCGCTTGTGCATATTTTGCGAAACCAGCTTGATCACGGAATTGAAGATCCGGATGTTCGCGGAGAAAAAGGTAAAGATATTTCAGGGAACATACTAATTACCATTGAAATGTCTGAGGCATCATTGTCTGTTTCATTTACGGATGATGGGGCAGGAATTAACTATACAAAATTGCGCGAGAAAATCGTGCAAGCGGGGTTCGTATCGGCTGCACAGGTACAATTACTGGACGAAAAAACATTGAATCACTATTTGTTTTATGATCAAATCAGTACGCGTGATCAAATTTCTGAATTGTCTGGTCGCGGAATTGGTCTTGCCAAAGTATTGGAGGAGACGAAAAAGCTTGGTGGGCGAATCGAAGTTGATTCTTTGTTAGGGAAAGGGACACAAATGAAATTTCAATTTCCACGTTAGGTTCTTGGGATTCGTTTGTTTTATGGTATGATACGTGCATCAATGAATTGAATTCGGGAGCGAATAAAGATGCATTTGTTATCGGTTGAACAGTTATCGAAAAGTTATGGTGAAAAAATATTGTTTCAAGACGTCTCATTCGGCGTGGCGGCGGGTGATCGAATCGGGATCATTGGTGTGAATGGTACAGGCAAATCAAGCATGCTAAAAGTCGTTGCAGGTATTGATCATGCCGATTCGGGTTCCGTGTCCATTGGTAGATCCGTCGTCATACGGATGTTGTTGCAAGATCCAAAGTTCCAAAAAGATGAAAGTGCGCTCGAACACGTCCTTGGCGGTGATTCGGAGCATCTACGAGTATTGCGCGAGCACAATCAAGTGCTTTCGGATCTTACCGAACAACCTGAGAATGGTACCCTCCAAAAACGATTGTTACACCTGCAAACGCAAATGGATGAACTCGGGGCATGGACGTTAGAAAGCGAAGCGAAAGCCGCACTGACGAAATTAGGGATTTTTAATTATGATCAATTGGTAACTCAAATGTCCGGTGGTCAGCGCAAACGGGTCGCGATGGCAGCAGCGTTACTACAACCTTCGGACGTTTTGATTTTGGATGAACCAACGAACCATATTGATAATGAATCAGTTGCTTGGATGGAATCAATGTTGCAAAAACGCAAAGGTGCATTGCTCATGGTTACCCATGACCGTTACGTGCTCGACCGCGTATGTAATCGCGTCATCGAACTGGACCGCGGCAAAGCTTATTTTTATGAGGCGAACTATAGTCGGTTTATTGAATTGAAAATTGAACGTGAAGAACGGGATGCTGCGTCCGAAACGAAACGCCAAAATCTGTTGCGCAATGAACTAGCTTGGATTCGGCGCGGTGCTAAAGCGCGTTCAACAAAGCAAAAAGCGCGGATCGATCGATTCGAAACATTACAAACGAATCAACCGAAAGAGTCGGTTGGCAATGTTGATATTTCCGTTGCATCGACGAGGCTTGGGAAAAAAATTGTTGAAATCAATAAACTCGGTAAATCTTTCGATGGTCGTAAGTTGATTAGTGGATTTGATTTTATCGCAGTTCCTGGCGAACGTGTTGGGATTATTGGGCGTAACGGTAGCGGGAAATCAACGTTAATGAAAATTATTGCGGGTAAATTAGCTGAAGATGAGGGCAGCGTCGACGTCGGACCTACGGTGAAATTTGGTTGGTTTGGCCAAGAGTTCGAAGAAATGGATTCGACGCAGCGCGTCATTGAATTTATCCGTGATGGAGCAGATCAAATTCGTACATCGGATGGGACGCTCATTTCTGCAGGACAAATGTTGGAGCGGTTTTTGTTTTCTTCTGCGATGCAATGGACGGTAGTTGGTAAGTTATCAGGGGGGGAGAAGCGGCGGTTACAATTGTTGCGTGTTCTGATGATGTCACCGAACGTGTTAATGTTGGATGAACCGACGAATGATTTAGACATTGCAACCCTTGGCGTGCTCGAAGATTATCTGGATGATTTTCCAGGAGTCGTTTTTATTGTTTCACATGATCGATATTTCTTAGATCGTACCGTTGATCGTATTTTGGCTTTTGATGGACAAGGAACGATTTTGAATGTGACAGGGAATTATAGTGAATTCGAAGAAACGCGTCAGCGTCAAGCCGAACAAGATGCGATGATTGCCCGGGAATCAGTTGCCAAATCAGTTGCTGTTCCGACAAGTTCTATGGATTCTTCGATATCAACGAAACGTCCGGCGCGGTTATCTTATAAAGAGCAAAAAGAATACGAGCAAATTGAGGGATGGATCGAATCCGTAGAAATGGAATTGGAACAAGTTGCGGAGTTAATGAATGCAAATGGTTCTGATGCGATCGAGTTGAATCGATTATTACAAAAACAAAGTGAACTTCAACAAAAAGTTGACGATCTCATCGTACGTTGGACTGAATTAAGTGAGTTGGCAGGGAGTTAAATTAAAAGAGCTTTTCGGGCGAATTCCCGAAAAGCTCTTTTTTTACTTCATATTCATTTCAACCGTATTCGCAACGGCAACGGCAATTCTATCACCGGATTTCTCAAGGTGCACACATACCTCAGTAACAAAATTTTTAGTTTCTAAATTTTTCTTGCTAATTGCTGTTAATGCCTGAATTGCGAGTGGCTGTATCCCAGGTCTTGCATCCCCGACAATCGTATTTCGGATGGCAAGCATCATACTTCGATACAAATTGTTTGGTTGCACAATATTACTTGTGCAAATGGCAATAATTAATTGATAGCCGGTAATCCTGGTGTTCAAGCGTTTCTTATCACTCCATGAAATGGCCCATGAGGAAGCATTCGGACAAACACGGAATAAATTTGCACAAAATTGTTCGCTCATTTGCCATGAGTCAATTCCGGAAACGATATAATCTGCGTCTTCGTCGGCAATTAAAATCGGGTCCATCAGCATGGATGAGAGTACTTTGCACTCGTAAATTTTCATCTCCCAAAGTGACCAACCCATCAAATGATCGAGTTGGATCGCCTTTGCGAGCAACCGCAATTCCGAAATTGGAACACCGAGCCATAGTTTTGTGTCTATGCCTTGTTGAGTTGATTGTTTTAAGTAGTTTTCATTGACGCGATTAAACAACTCATTCATTACGCGATCAATATCCCATGCCATTTCAACACCACCCGATAGTGATCCATATAACTTACATGTCTAGCAAGTGTTATGGTGTGCTTTTCCAGCGATCAATCATACCCTTGTATGTGAACGATTGTGAGATGGCACTGATCGTCCGATTATCTTTTTCATTTCCATTAGGTAATAATTCTGCATACTTCCAGTCCGCTCCTGCACAAAATTTAAATAGTACGGATTGATTTTTATTAATTACCCAATCTCCTTTATATACAGCAGGACTATTCGCAGCGTTTCCTACGCGCTGCAACCAAATTCCGCCATTGATCATGGACCAACCGGTCATATCTGTAGCAACGAAGATTCGTTCAGGACTTTGTGCTGGGCCAGTAATTTCAAAAGAAACTTTTACTTTGTCTGTCGACGATTTTGTAATTTGCAAATTGCTTTGTGCTGATAACCCGCGGTCTTGAATCGATAAATTCACAACACGAGTTGATTGTGGTTTTGATGGATCAAGTTGTAATACATTTCTCGAAATTAGTAATTCGGATGCACGGTCAGCACCGGTGGTTAATTTTGCAAGCGGATCGATCGCTTTTAGCCCGTTCGAATACGTAATTGTCGGTAAAAAGCTTGTATTTGCAACGGTTCCTTCGAGATCCAACTCACTACGTGTTAATCGAAGTTCTAATTTTTCTGGCGTAAGTGTTTGGTTTTTTCCGAAAAAGTACAGGAATGGTTGGTCAGCATATGCTGCCCATGCGGCTTCATTATGAGTTTGATTTGTTCCGATTTGATACAATAAATTAGACTCAGGTTGCCATCCATTCTCGAGTAATTGATTTGCCATCGCAATCGTCCAATCCCCGTAATTAGCCAGTCCATCGCCATTGCCATCGATTTTTTCTTTGTCTCCTGCATACATCCATAATTTGAAATCGGCTTTGCGTGTTGCCGATTCTGTTGTCATTTTTTTGAAAAGCTCTTGCGATCCCCATCCGAATGTCGAAGAGAAGGCACCAGCCATTCCAAATACATCCGGAGATGTCCAAGCGAGATATAACGTCGCCATACCTCCGTATGAAGAGCCCATGATAGCGGTATGTTCAGGTCCAGATAATGTGCGGAAATGATTGTTTATATAAGGGACAACTTCACTAGTCACGAATGTTGCGTAGTTTTCTACGATTCCACCGCTCCCCAAATTGTATTCGTTGGCGCGATTCGACGAGTTATCGATGCCTACGACAATTACTTCTTCAATTTGATTCGAATTTACCAGTTTTTTGAGCGTGTCGTCGATATGCCAACTTCCGAATGAACCGCCAGAACCGAACAGATTTTGTCCGTCCTGCATATATACGACAGGATATTTTTTCGTGGAAGTATTATATGATTCAGGAACATATACACGAATTGATCGCGAGTTACCGAGTGCTTTTGAATTGAAATTGTTTAGTAAAATGATGCGACCATCGGCGGTTTTATCCATTGTAACTCCCGTCTGCTCCTGATAAGGCACGGCTTCGACTGTAATCAGATTACTTTTTACATTATTACTTTCTGCATAAAATGAGTAACTTCCGCTCGTTGACGTGCGGAATACATTGCTTGTCATTTCGGAATCACCTTGATATAAAATAAAATGAGGTGTTGTTGTGGCTTGTCCATTGGCATCCAAAATTGTAATCGTAAAATGAACCGCGCTCGTACCGTTTGCAGTGATCGATGTCCGATCAGCGTTAAGCACAATACGAGAAACCAGTTTTGGAGTTGGAATTGGTTTCAATGTTGGTGTAGCTGTTGGTGTAGCTGTTGGTGTAGCTGTTGGTGTTGCCGTTGGTATAGCCGTTGGTGTAGCGGTTGGTGTAGCGACGGGAGTTTCGGTGTAATCTGATGGTAAGATAGGAATATCGTCTGTCGAAACCGGATGTTGTTTGACGGGTGTTGCGGGTATTTTGAGTGATTTACCAACTACATTCAATGTTTTCGTTTTTGCATCAAATGTAATTTTGGAATGGAATAGTTTTGCGAAAAAGGCTAGCGGAACATAAATTTGTTTGGTTTTTTGATACGTTATCGCAGGTGGATCTATTTTCGTTACGTTATCGTTGATATATCCGAGCGTATAATCGAGCCACATGTCAATTGAAAGTGTTTCGGTCTGGATATGAATGCTTTTGTCAGAACTCTGATAAATCCAATGGTCTGCATCGTTTGGAATTTGGAACGGTGTTAAAATGGACATAAAAGGGACCATCCATTGTCCATTTCGTTGCAATAATGGAGTTTTAATCGTTAATGGGATTCCGTTGATCGTTAATTTGACATCATTACGTTCGACCGTTTTTACAATTAATTTGGTCGTTTTTGCGTTAACTGTCATTGGAGTGAATGATGCAAAACTTATCAAAAAGATAAGTGAGAATAATAACAGCTTTTTCATAACTTGTTAACTACCTTTCTAATCTGCAAGTTGCATTAACTTGCGTAGAATTTGATTGTATTCAAAGGGAAATTCGCTCTTGTGGTGAATTTTTTGTTATCATTACGAGAAAGAGATCAGGTAAACGAAAGGATGCGATCAGATTGGGGAAAGTAAAAAAGGTCATGAACCGCATCGCGATGTTCGTTGTCTTTTTGATGGTCGCCGTCGTAATTAACGGGTGTGCGTTTTTTAAAAAAGAAGCGACGGTTCCACCTGTCGGTGCGAATTGGAGTTACTCGGGACTTACATCTCCTGAACATTGGCATCAATTAGATGCAAAAAATAAACTGTGTGATAAAGGCTTTCAGCAATCACCAATCGATATTATGGAGCGAGACGTAGAGGAAACGAAAAAGTTAAAAAAGATGGAAATCAATTATCATCCATCATTCTTCTCGCTAGAAAATAATGGTCATACAATCGAGGCAAATCCAGTAACGTCTGGGAACAAAATTTTAATTGATGGAACATCATATGCCTTGCAACAATTTCATTTTCATATCCCAAGTGAGCACCAATTCAAAGGGAAAGCATTTGATATGGAAATGCACCTGGTTCATAAAAATCAGGCCGGTAATCTCGCCGTAATTGCAGTTTTTATGACGGTTTCGGAAAATGATAACGAACCATTTTTGGAGCTTTTCCAACACTTGCCGATTGAAGAGACAAAGAAAGATGTTCCGATGAAATATGCAATTGACTTAAATTCAGTTTTGCCATTAAAAAAATTCGCCTATCGGTATCCCGGTTCTTTGACAACGCCACCTTGTTCTGAAGGAGTAACATGGATCATCATGAAACAACCGATTTTTTTATCGGGAGAACAATTAGTAGAGTTTCGTAATATTATTCATCACAACGCCAGGCCGATCCAACTTCGATATTGGCGTAGGATTTTTGCTGAACCAGGAACCAAGGATATGACCGTCGAAACGCCGCCCACAGCAGACGGACAATCGATCGATTCGAGTCCATCGGCTGCGGAATAAGCCTTGTTACTGTGCACGTCTGTAGATTTCGATAATGTTCGCTCGATCTAATTTTTGGAATCGACCGAACGGACCGCGAATTAACGTTTTGTCAGCCAATGATTCAAGTATTGCATCATCTAATGTAATTTGATAATCAGACAACGTTGCCGGAGCTCCTAGTGAGCGCCAAAATTTTTCTAATGCAATGATTGTAGCGTAACCAAGCTCGAGTTCATCCTTAAAGTCTGTACTTTTTAATCCGAATACATTAATACCTAGTTGGGCAACTTTTTTCGGAGCAGTGCCGCGGTCAAGGGCATAGCGAATCCATACCGGGAACAATATTGCCAAGCCACCACCATGAGGGATGTCAAAAATTGCACTCACCGCATGTTCAAGATTGTGCGTGGCCCAATCACCGATGGTTCCCATACTTGTGATTCCATTTAATGCCACCGTACCTGCATGCATTATTGTAGAACGAGAATCTTCGTTATTCGGATCGTCTTTTAGTAAGGGTGCATATTCGATTACGCTACGCAAAATCGTTTCGCAAAAACCATCAGTAATCGCAGTATGCTCTTGGTGATGAAAATATTGTTCGAGCACGTGTGACATAATATCAACAACGCCGTAAACCGTCTGATCATGTGGTAACGTATAAGTCAACTCAGGATCGAGAATCGAAAATTTCGGAATCGCAAGTGGTGAACCCCAACCGATTTTTTCGTTTGTTTCCCAATTCGTAATCACAGAATAAGGATTCATTTCGGAACCAGTCGCAGCAAGTGTCAAAACGACGCCGAGCGGTAGGGCTGAACGAGCAGTTACTTTGGAGCGGACAAGATCCCAAACATCAGCATCAATTGTACAACCGACAGCGATTGCTTTTGCGCAGTCAATGACGCTGCCTCCGCCTACAGCAAGTACCCAGTCAATTTGGTGGTTGCGGCAAAGTTCAATCCCCTTACGTGCAGTGGATACACGTGGATTTGGTTCCACGCCAGATAGTTCAAATACTTGTTTGCCTGACTTTTGTAATGCTTGAATGACTCGTTCATAGACGCCGTGCGTTTTGATGCTGCCTCCGCCATATACGAGCAACACCTTTTCACCCATCGTTTCTGCTTGTTTTGCAAGCAACGATAATTTACCTGGTCCAAAAATGAGCATGGTTGGGTTGTAATACTGAAATGGATTCATCGTAAACACTCCTTGTTATGTCTAATCTACTTCTCGGTGTTGATGTATGCAATTCTTATTTTGCGCTTTGATTGTTCTGGATGCAAATTGATTTCATGGTAAAATGAATTTCAGATCGTTAAATCAGAGAGGATGGATCTTTATGGTTGAAAAGATTGAGAAAACAGAACTTGCGACATTCGCTGGCGGATGTTTTTGGTGCATGGTTTCGCCTTTTGAAGAACGTGATGGTGTGATCCACGTTCGATCTGGTTATACAGGCGGACGCACACAAAATCCAACATACAAAGAAGTTTGTTCCGATACAACGGGACATTACGAGGCTGTGCAAATTACGTTTGATCCTGAGAAAATTAGTTACCGCTCAATCGTCGATTTGTTTTGGCGAATGATTGATCCGACCGATGCGGGCGGACAATTTAATGATCGTGGATCATCATATTTTTCTGCAATCTTTGTTCACTCGCACGCGCAGCGCCGCGATGCAGAGGAGTCGTTACAAGAACTAATGAATTTACAAAAGTTCAATAAACCGATCGTAACGCCAATTTTGGATGCGTCGGTGTTTTGGCCGGCAGAAGAGCACCATCAGCAATATTATCGTAAAAATTCAGTGCATTACGAAATGTATCGGAGAGGCTCTGGACGTGCGGCATTTTTGGAGAAACACTGGCCAAAAACGGTGCGAACAGATCTTAAAAAAACGTTATCAGCAATTCAATATCATGTTACCCAAGAGAATGGAACAGAACCACCTTTTCGCAATGAATTTTGGGACCACAAAGAAAAGGGAATTTACGTCGATATCGTCTCGGGTGAACCATTATTTAGTTCGCTGGATAAATTTGATTCGGGATGCGGTTGGCCTTCGTTTACAAGACCAGTCAAAGGCGCGGGAATAAAAGAAAAAGTTGATGTAACCCATAATATGGTCCGCGTCGAAGTGCGCAGCAAAAAAGGGGATTCGCATCTTGGGCATGTGTTTGAAGATGGTCCGGAGCCGACAGGTTTACGTTTTTGCATCAATTCCGCGTCGTTACGATTTATTCCGCTTAGTGAATTAGACAAAGAAGGGTTAGGCCAGTTCCGTTCGTTATTCGAAGCATAAAGAAAGGTGATGTTACGATTTGGAATGGATCGCGATCGCGCTGCAAGTGGTTAGTTTGATGGTAATCGGTTACTTGCTCCTACGAAATCAGCAGGCGGAGCAATCCAATGAAAAACTCGAAAAACGTGTCCGTGAGGAGTTGGCACAATCGCGCCAAGAATTACAGGCAACGGTTTCCCAACTTCGAGCGGAATTGATTCAATCGCTCGGTACGACGCTCGGTGAACTAGGTAAACAACAGAAAGGTCAACTCGATAGTTTCGCGAAACAATTGTCAGATTTGACCGCACAAAATAAAAACGATTCCGAAGCACTTCGCCAATCCGTGGAACACAAATTGACGAACTTGCAGAAAGAAAATAGTGAGCAACTCGGTAAAATACGCGAAACCGTCGACGAGAAATTACAGGCGACGCTGGAACAACGCCTTGGCGAGTCATTCAAACTTGTTAGCGATCGGCTCGAACAAGTACATAAAGGTCTTGGTGAGATGCAAACATTGGCAAATGGCGTTGGTGACTTAAAAAAAGTACTCACCAATGTCAAAACGCGCGGCACGCTCGGTGAAATTCAGCTGGGTAACATCCTAGAACAAGTACTTACGCCTGAACAATATGAAGCCAATGTTGCGGTTAAGAAAAGTGCTGAACGTGTCGAATTTGCGATCAAAATTCCCGCGAAAGAGGTTGGACTTGATTACATTTGGTTACCGATCGACTCCAAATTTCCGGTGGAAGATTATCAGCGTTTATTGGATGCGCAAGATGTCGGGGATCAAGTGATGGCGGCGGAAGCGGCGAAACAATTGGAGGCTCGCATCAAATTAGAAGGTAAATCGATTCGCGACAAATATATCTCTCCGCCGAACACGACGGATTTCGCCGTATTATTTTTACCGACAGAAGGATTATATGCTGAAGTGTTAAGACGGACAGGATTGTTTGAATGGTTACAGCGCGAGTGCCGTGTAACAATTGCCGGACCGACAACGCTAGCAGCCTTGCTGAACAGCTTACAAATGGGGTTTCGCACATTGGCGATTCAAAAACGAAGTAGTGAAGTGTGGCAACTTTTAGGTGCGGTCAAGTCGGAATTCACAAAATTCGGTGATGTACTAGAGAAAACAAAGAAGAAACTGCAGGAAGCGACGAATTCAATTGAGGATGCAACAACAAAGACCCGTGTCATTGAGCGTAAGTTAAAACAAGTGGAAGAATTGCCGTTTGCAGAAGCTCAGACGCTGATTGGTGAATAAATCCATAAAAAAATTCGCAGCATGATCAAGCATGTTGCGAATTTTTTATTTGATTTTACATTCTACAAATTTGTTTCGAACATTCTTCGCATTGACATAAATCTTTAAGGAAAGCGAGATCTTTAATGATGATGCAGCCATCTTCAATTTCAATTGCGTTTGCATTTTTTAAGTCCGAAAGCATGCGGTTTACACTTTCGCGAGTCGCTCCGATCATTTCACCAAGTTGGTTATGTGTAATCCGATCTGTGATGATCGTTCCCTTTTTATGCTCAGCACCATGCGTATTCGCTAATCGAATGAGCACGGAACACAAAGCACCAGGTTTTCCATAAAGCATTAAATCTCGAAATTTACTTTGTGTAATGCGGTGAACGACACTCATCCAGCGCAGCCAATCCATCGCAAACAGTGGGTCGTGCACCATCGCTTCTTCGAGTTCTTTCTTAGGGAGCATCCCAATGACGCCGGACTCATGCACTTCACCGGAATAGACATGTGCGTTAGAATCAAAGTCTTCAAACTGTCCAAATAGATCACCCGGCATATACCAATCAATCATTAACTGTTTTCCTTGGTCGGATTGCTTATGCAATCTAACGGAACCACTGACGATATAATAGTAATGCCCTGCAGGATCACCTTCGTGAAATATAAATGAACCGGCAACCATTTTTTGAATATGCATAAATTCGTGCAGTCGATTCATCGAGTGCGAACTAAAACAAAATGTATTCTTCATGCGATCACTTCCATTCTTTATACAAAACACAATGTTATTATAAAATACGAAGATCCAATCTTGATGTGATTTTTATCACTCAAAATCATTATACCCCAAACAAATTTGTAATAATGGCAAAATAATTGTTGACTTTATGAACAAACTTGATAAAATACAGTACCTGAATTAATATATAAAAGTGTATACATACTATGAATTTCCATAACGAATGGAATTTTGAATCGAAGGAGGAGCAAAATGGCGGTTCAGAAGATTGGATTCCTATGCGAAGTTGCAGATGATAAACTAAGTGCAACGTTGAACATGACGAATATTTATGATATGAAGTTGATGACAAGCGATGCGATCATGTCTGCTATTAATCTAGCAGGTGTCAAATTCGGCATAGATGAAGGTCTGATCAAACAAGTCATATCTGCCCCTGAAGATTATTATAGACAAACATTGAAGATTGCTAGTGCCAAGTTGGCAGTGAATGGTGTACCTGCAAAAGTGAGGTTTGCTTTTACGAACCCGACGATGGAACAACGTCCACTAGAACGTGACAATGGTAGCGTCGATTTCAAGGAATTACGTCGATTAAATAATATTAGAATGGGTCAATTTTTGGCGGAATGGTTACCCGCAGTTCCTGGTGAACTTGGTATGAATGTTAATGGTGAAGCGATTCAACCGGAGAAACAGGCGGATGAACGGATCGCTCCAGGGACGAATACAGTTTGGAATGCAGACAAAACAAAATTGTATGCGACAGCAGATGGGCTGGCAACGATTACGACTGATCGAAAAGTGCATGTGTTTCCGTGTTATGAGATTGATGGTAATGTTGATTATAGCGAGGGGCATGTTGATTTTTTTGGTACTGTTCATATCAATGGGGATATTATGCCTGGTTTTCGAGTGAAAGCAGGCGGAGATGTTCTCATCAAAGGGAATTGTGATGGAGGTTCAATCGAAGCCGGTGGATCGATTATGGTTATGGGCGGTATTATTGGAGCGCCTGATCAAATCATTCGTGCCGGGGTTGATTTACATGCGTTATACGTACTTGAAGGAGAATTGTTCGCAGCACGCGATGTGGTCGTTACACAGAGTATTATGCGGTCTAAGATAGAAGCTGGAAACACGGTGCGATGTGATGGTGCGAAAAGCTTAGTGGTCGGTGGTAATATTTATGCAGGCGAGATGATGTCGTTTCAAACCGTAGGCAATGTTTCAGAATCACATACGAATTTATATTTAGGTTTATTTCCGTTATTACGGTTAGAAGCCGACGAAATTAAAGAAAAATTAACCCCACTTCGCTCGAAACTAGAACAAATTGCAAATGCGATTTTGTTATTGGAACGTTTATCCAATGTGCAGCGCTTAAATTCACAACAACTTCAAATGATGGATCAACTTCAAACAAATCGCAAGCAACTTCAATTTGATTTGTATCAATATTCTGAACGTTGGGCTGAGTTGCAATTATTCTTTGAGCGCGCGATGGAAGGGTATATCGAAGTCAAGAAATCTACATTTCCTGGAACGATAATTAATATTGGCAGACAATCGATGACCGTTCGAGATACCGCAGGTAAGGCTGTGTTCCGTTGGATCTCAGGTGCGGTTCGCCAAATCAATCAATAAAAGCTAATGAAGAGGCGCTTACATTTGTAGTTAAACCTACAAATGTAAGCGCCTCATTTTGATTTAAAAAACTTTTGTTGTCCAATTTTCACAGTTCCAAATATCAGTAACGACGTCACGATAAAATTCTGGTTCATGGCAAATCATCAAGATCGTACCATCATACTCTTTCAATGCCCGTTTCAATTCTTCTTTTGCGTCGATATCCAAATGATTCGTCGGCTCATCGAGAACCAAAATATTCGTTTCGCGATTGATCAATTTACAAAGACGGACTTTTGCTTTTTCTCCGCCGCTAAGCACGTCGATCCGGCTTTCAATATGCTTTGTTGTCAGGCCACATTTTGCAAGGGCAGCGCGAACTTCGAATTGATTGTAAGCGGGGAACGCTTCCCAAAAATCTTCAATACATGTTCGAGCATTTGATTTTTTCACTTCTTGTTCAAAGTATCCAATGTGTTGGTAATCACCAAGTTGAACGTTCCCGTTAAGCGGTTTTATTTCTCCGAGAATACTGCGCAAAAGAGTCGTTTTTCCAATTCCATTTGCTCCGATTAATGATATTTTTTGACCGCGTTCCATTTTTAAATCGAGCGGACGTGATAACGGTTCTTCATAACCGATGACGAGACCTTGTGTTTCAAAGATTACCCGACCTGCAGCGCGTGCTGTTTTGAAATTGAATTGTGGTTTCGGCTTTTCTTTCGAAAGCTCAATCACGTCAATTTTGTCGAGTTTTTTCTGGCGAGACATCGCCATATTCCGAGTGGAAACACGGGCTTTATTGCGTTGAACGAAATCCTTCAAATCACGAATTTCTTGTTGCTGACGCTCATAGGCAGACTCAAGTTGTGATTTCTTCATTTCGTGAACGGTGCGGAATTGTTCGTAATCTCCGACATAACGTGATAACGTTTGATTCTCCATATGATAGATCAAATTGATGACACTATTTAAGAACGGGATATCATGAGAAATCAAAATGAACGCATTCTCGTATTCTTGGAGGTAACGTTTCAGCCATTCAATATGCGATTCATCGAGATAGTTCGTCGGCTCATCGAGCAAAAGAATATCGGGTTTCGATAATAACAGTTTAGTAAGCAAAACTTTCGTCCGCTGTCCACCGCTTAGATCGTTAACATCGCGGTCCAATCCAATATCATGCAATCCGAGTCCGTGTGCGATTTCTTCGATTTTTGCATCTAACACATAGAAATCATGCGCATTAAGTGCGTCAGTTATTTCACCGACTTCTTCAAGCATTTTCTCGAGTTCATCAGGTGTTACGTCACCCATCTGAACGTATAAATCATTCATGCGTTGTTCCATGCTAAATAATTCATCGAATGCACCGCGAAGTACATCGCGAATCGTCATGCCTCGTTGTAAGACCGCGTGCTGGTCTAAATACCCAACTTTCACATTGCGTGACCATTCTACTTTTCCGTCGTCAGGTTCAAGAGAACCTGTAACGATGTTCATAAATGTTGATTTTCCTTCGCCGTTCGCTCCGATTAATCCAATATGCTCACCTTTAAGCAAGCGGAACGACACGTTATTAAAAATAGCACGGTCACCGAAACCGTGACTCAATCCTGTTACCGATAAAATACTCATCTGCATACACCTTTCGCATCGTGCGATAAAATTTGTTCTGACTATGATTATAAATGAAAAATCACATAAAAAAAAAGCACCTGCACGCGCAGGCGCAAAAAATTAATCCATTTTGCTAAGAAAAACAATCATCGTCGGTTCCGTATCTTCAGAAACCTTCGCAATTGCCAATTCTTGGTCGGCACTAATCATTCCTTGAAGTGCGCGTTCTATCATTGATCGAACGAGTTCTCCATCAACAATGTCATCAAATCGTGCAGCATACCGCAAAATTCCATCGTTTGCTGTAAAATCGCGGACTACTTCACCACCAAGAACAATTCGATTGGAGGCAAATCGATTGTCGAAACGTTCCGTCTGCCAAGTATCCCAAGATACGGATTGAGGTAGGTCCAATAAAAAAACAACCCGTTGTGCTTGACGCAGTGTGATATCTAAAGGATTCTTGCTACCCAAAATGTCAGAAGTAATTTGGAAGGCAACGCCGCTCTGAGACAAATCAAAAATTCGACCTTCGAAGATGTGGCAGTCTGTCATGCTATGATCATATGAAAAAAATGTCGCCCGGACATCATACTTATTTTGGATTTTGAGTCGTTTCACATTACGTCGTTCATCCAAGGTGTTCTTGTTTGCCATGCTGTGCATGTGTTTTCACCCTTTCGATTGTAGAAACAGAACGTACCTCAATTAAAATTACACAATTAATTTTAACATAGTCAGTAGCTCTTGTCTTAATAAAAATACAATTCAATAAAATTTGTAAAAAATAATGGTGCTTCACACCTATTTTCAACTCGTGTAAACTTTGAAAGTAGCGTTCGTGTGAATTCATAGGTAATTCAAAAGGAGGATTTCTACAATGCACAAACTGCAAACGTGGACTCTATGGTTATTTGCAATTGGTGTTTTTATGGCAGCTCTTGATAATGGGATTATTACGGCTGCACTTACGACATTGACAAGTTCATTTGGTGTAACACCCACTTGGGGGGCATGGTCAATCACGATTTATACGCTCGGACTAGCAGTGAGTGTTCCAATTGTAGGAAAAATGTCTGATCGATTCGGAAGAAAACGATTATTTTTATTGGAAGTTTTTTTATTTGGTTTAGGTTCATTACTTGTTGCGTTAAGTCCGAATTTTGAATGGTTTTTGATTGCACGAATGTTACAAGCACTTGGCGGTGGCGGTATATTTATTATCGCTAGCGCATATGTGCTTAATGTGTTTCCAAGGGAATCTCACGGGAAAGCACTCGGGATGCTTGGCGGTATGAATGGGATGGCAGCAGTACTTGGACCAAATATTGGATCATTTATTCTCGAGCTCACGGGTAGTTGGCATTGGTTGTTTTTAATAAATTTGCCGATTGCTTTGTTCTTGGTGATATTTGGTTGGAAATTGATATCGGAGCAAGTGGAGTCGAAGCAGTCAAAGATTGATTGGATCGGAATTTCGTTGCTAAGTTTGGGGATTTTATTTTTCATGTATGGGTTAACGAAGTTGGATGGCGTTAATGTGTTGCGAAGTTTGACGCAGTTCAATGTGTGTGGCTGGTTTGTAGGCGGGATCACATGTTTAATAATCCTTGGTGTCTTAGAGATACGCTTGAAACGAAATGGCGGAGATCCGTTTTTGCCGGTTACGTTATTCGGATTCGTTCGCTTCCGGTTGTCTCTTGTTTTGGGTTTTTTGAGCGGCGCGATTTTGGCGGCGGTTATTTTTATTCCATCATTTGTCGAGCAATTTTTAGGTGTGGATTCTGCAACGGCAGGATATTGGTTTACTCCGCTTGCGTTAGCATCAGGGATTGGTGCAGGCGGCGGTGGTTCACTAGTTGATAAAAAGGGGTCCGTGTTTACATTGATTCTTGCAAGTACATTGTGTCTATTTGGTTTCAGTTTGTTCCCGCTTTGGGTAAGTGAAGGTTGGCAATTAATTGTTGCAAGTTGCATTGTAGGTTTAGGTTTTGGAATGATGCTTGGCGCTCCGATTAATGTGATTGCAACAGAACAAGCCCAAAACGATAAAGGCATTGCTTTGTCAACATTATCGCTATCACGTCAAATTGGTTTAACGCTTTTTCCGACGCTTTATGCTGGTTTCTTAGCACGATCATTAATCGATTGGAGTCATGATGAGCTAGTTCCTTCGATCAAATATTTAGATGTACCGATGCAGTATTCGGGCGGTGAAGGTATGATAATAAATTCCGCGGGTTTAAAATCGATGCTTGCGATGATTCCGGATCAGGCAAGTTCAATTAAACAACATTTAGCGTTAACGTTTCATAGCGCGGTTCAACACGGATATGATGGATTGTACTGGTCTGCGGTGGGATTAAGTGGTGTAGCGTTGCTGGTAACCCTAATGTTTTTTATGACCAAAGTCCCAAGTGTTTTGTCTGGTGACGAAAATCGTAAAACTAAAAAATGATGGAAAATCCAGTCGTAGCAAGAATGTAAGCGCTATCCACAATCACTTTTGTTTTTATTCACAAAATTATAAAATAATCAGAAAACAAACGGTTGCAGCTTGTGTATAACTCCGTGTACAATTATTTTCAGGGTCAATGTAACCTAATGGTAACTGGAAATTACAATTGGTTAGAATGGAGAATTATATGTCTTTAAGTAGTGCGTGGTTTGAGTTTTATATGCTTTTGATTGTATTATTATCCAGTCATCTGATGAATAAATGGTGGACTCGTAACGTGGAGCTTGACGAATTAAACGTGTCTTTCGCTTCTTTTAGAAATGTGGGCTCAATTACGTTACATTTTTTGATGTTCTCCTCTGCATTTGCACTGATTTTAAGTGCAATTAGTTTATTGAGTAACAGCTATTGATGAATTTAGAATACATGTGTAAG
>CANHGK010000032.1 GCA_947460235.1 Paenibacillaceae bacterium
AAACCATCTATCGTTGGTTAAGTGAAGATAGACAACCTGAACCTAGCGATGACAAGAAGCGAATTGCTGAACTGGAAGAACAACTCAAACAAGAAAAGCGAAAAACAGCAGATCTCGAAGATTCGGTAATCATCTTAAAAAAGGCAACCGCCATTTTTGCAAATCAACAACACCGGAAATGATCTATGCGCTCGTTTTTGAGCTTAGTTCCGAGCATTCGGTGGCAAAAATGTGCAATCTATTTAAAATCGCTCGGAGCGGATTTTATCATTGGCTACATCAAAAGCCTGGAAAACGTGCTGAATCCAATCAAAAATTACTTCAATTGATCAAAAAATCGCACGAACAGAGCGATGGTAGATATGGAATAGATAAAATTCTACGTGACGTACACGAAAAGATGTCATGTAGTCGTGGTCGTGTTTATCGAATCATGAAGCAAAACGGAATCGAATCCATTCGAAAACGAAAATTCAAAGCGACAACGAATTCTGATCATAAATTACCTGTAGCAGAAAACCTATTGAATCAACAGTTTACGATGAAAAAACCTAATCAAGTTTGGGTCAGCGATATCAGCTATTGTCGTACGAACGAAGGTTGGTTGTATTTGGCTACGGTAAAAGATCTGTTTCATAAAGGTATTGTTGGATGGGCTGCTTCGAGCACAATGACACGTGATTTAGTCATCCAGGCACTCGACAATGCCGTTAAACGTCATCGTCCAGCAGCTGGTTTGATTCACCATTCCGATCGAGGCGTGCAGTATTGCAGCCATGATTTTCAGAACCAATTAACGAAGTACGGCATGAAATGCAGCATGAGCCGCAAAGGCAATTGTTATGACAATGCCTGTGCAGAGACTTTTTTCAGCACCATAAAGCTTGAAATGATCTACCATCATCAATTTGAAACTAGAGAACAAGCAAAACGCGCAATCTTTGATTACATCGAAATATTTTATAACCGAAAACGTAGACATCAGGCATTAAACTATTTATCACCTGCAAATTATATGAAGCAATACGAATTGCAGCAAAAAATAGCGTTGAAAAAAGCTAGTTAAAAATGACCTTGAAAAAAAGAGCTAGCGTGTGAAAACAGAAGAAAACTCACACTCCGGCCTGTCTAATAAAACGATAAGAGCTCATTATAATCTACTGAAATTGCAAAGGGGTCTTCAATTTTTATTACTTTCACAAGAATTTTTTTCTTGTTAAAATTGTAATCAAATGAATTCTTTTCGTTTAATAGATGCAAACCTTCATTTAAAATCTTTTGTTGTTCTGTGGAGTTTTTAATTTCTTGAATAAGCTGGTCAGAATCAGAATCAAACATACCCCGAAGATAATAAAAGATAAATACAATAAATAATATAAGAAGAAATTGTCGCACATAGACCACTCCGTTTATTTATAGTTCTATCTAAGATTTATCGACGGAAATAGTATCAATCGGAATAGTTATTTAGTAAAAATTACATATTTCTCGCGAACCATGTTTACATAATATATATTATCGGACCTCAAAAGTCTTCCGATGCTAACTATCGTTTCCTATATAGCTACCAATCCTCTTGTACCATTTAACTGATTTATTCGCAGATGGCGTGTTCGCAAAACACTGATTAGAATAGATAAACATACCGCATATCAGGATCATCAACTGGAACCCAATCATTCACTGATGTCGATTCAACATTCTATTCAAAGAATTAATCATAATCATCACCGACAAATCCATTCATTCTCAAATCAACGATTCATCTTTATTTGATAGTTTAGGATTCATTCACGGGACGTTACGAAAAAAATCACGCCCCGGTTTCCGACTCCCCGCGCGTGACTGATGTAAATTCAATATTTTAACCGATCATTTTCAAATACAAATCCAGTGAATCTTCAATCGCTCGGATAACCAAACCAACGAATGTTTCATATTCACCCGTTGTATGCGCTTCATCTAATGCTTGATAATAGGCAAGCCGATTTTCCTTGCGAATAATGGTCGGAGGAAATCCGTGCTTCATTAATTCCAAATTCATTAATAATCGCGACGTGCGCCCATTTCCGTCGACAAATGGGTGTATTTTTACAAAATCAACGTGCAATCGGGCCGCCCGTTCCACTGGATGCAATACGCCCACTCCATCATACCATTGCATCAATTGCTGCATTTCGGATGATATCTTCACAAAATCCGGTGGGATATGTTTTGCACCACTGATTAGTACATTTTGCATTCGGTATATACCAGCATCCCGATCGCTGATCCCTTTCAGTACTAAGCGATGAATATTCTTGATTTGCCACTCGCTAAATGGCTCTTCTTCTCTGACGATATCTTCCAAATAATAAATGGCTTCTTGGTGATTAATCACCTCCAAATGTTCTCGCATCGTCTTACCGCCAATCGTGATCCCTTCCAAAACGACTTTAGTTTCTGACAAGTTCAGCGTATTACCTTCGATTGCATTCGAATGATACGTCCACTCCAACATCATATGTTCCCGAAGTGTTCGAATCGTATGTTCCGGAAAGGGCCGTTTTTGGTCTAATTGAAACTTTTTTTGATCCACATTTTCAAACATATGACCCCTCCACAAGACAGTTTGGCGTTATTTTAATATAAATTATTTTGTATTTGGAATAAATATTTAGATGGTTGATGAACATAACCGAATTATGATCGTTTTTTCCGGTAAAATAGTACGCTCAGCATATCCGGACACTGCGTGTACAATGAACCGACGTCGTTAGACGGTTGAATCGCACGCGAATGTCACAACTTGGCGGATTTTTTCTTACGTTTATTATACATGAATTCTCAACAAAATCGTCTCGAAACATTTCTTTCCTATTTTTATGTCGACTCAATTTGAGATGAGAAGAAATCATTGATTTATTCAATAGCTGATCCGGTAGGTTCAACAAAAATCAGAACGTTTGGCTTTTTGTCCAATTTACGTGCAATTGCAACGCGCAGTTTTTGTCCACCTGATGATTCAAAAATTTTGCATCTCCTCTTTTCCGTTAATTCAACCAAATCAAGTAACTGTTCGATTTCATGATCCTTGACGTCCGTCCATAGACTTTTTTTCACTTTCACATTTTTCAATCCATTTAAATGTTCAAGCAAATGTAACGACTGAAAGATGAAACCGAATTGTTCTTGTTTTAATTGTTGTTATTAGGGGGCACGTGAAAAAACGGGAAAAATAGCACGTTTAAAATTTTTGGATAAAAAGATTGTGCTATATACCCGTAGGTTGCCGATTTAAATCACGGAATCATACTTTTCGACGATCAGAAAAATGACAACAACCAGTCTTTAGTCAATGCAAGGTTTTCCCGAATCAAATAAAACAAATTTACACCGACAGGCGTAGGCGCCGCTAATCCTAGCGCAGCAACCCCATGCTCACGCATCAGCATTTTAGCCCGATACATATGAAAGTCACTCGTAATGATCAAGATCATTCCACTCTTCATTCCATGTTCACGCAACATTTGCAAACTATTTTGTATATTTTCGCGCGTGGAAGTAGAGCGATCCTCTAATAAAAGATGTTTAGGAATCACACCTTGTAGCTCCAAATAGTTACGCATCGCTTTCGCTTCAGATACATTTTCCCCTGGGCCTTGTCCGCCGCTCAAAATGATCGGCATCTCCGGGAATTGGCGGACCCACGCTGTTGCCGTCTGCATACGTGACAACAATATACTCGATAACGCGTCACCATGAACCGCCGACCCCAACACAATGACAGCATCTGCTTTTTTCTCGATGAATAGATCCGATTGACGTTGTCCGTCATGCATGGCAGAGAGGATCGAAATGTTGATGACCAATATCCCGAACAATCCCCCGCACAGTGTCACACCTATAAGATGGCGGGACCAGGTCAACCGCTCACGAACCGACCACCACAAATAGCCACAGGCGAATCCAATTGAATTCAGCAGCAAATCATCCACGTCAAAACTACCACGACGGGTCAACAACTGTAGCAGTTCTAGGATAAGTAATCCCGCCAAAAACCAAACAAATGAACCAATCCAGGAATTCCTACCTCTCACCCATGGCACGAATAATCCAAATGGTACAAAAACTGCAATATTCCCAATGACATTAATCAACCAACTGCGAACATTAAACTGTCCAATGTCCATGAACGACTGTAGCGTCTGAAACGGCACTAAATTATAGTGATATTCCGATGAGGGCATCCGGTGAAATCCGAACAGCATCCAATAACTTAATAAAAGTGTGTAACCGAATAAGACAAGTTCCAAAATCTTTTTCTGATAGGTAAGCAACCATTTCATCATCTTTAGAACCCCTACTTTTCAACGATCTTATCAAGTGAATCAATTTCATCGATCGAGTACTGAATTGATTCAAGTATAACGTTCTTTCATATCATGACGGTAGATGATCGGCAGCGTCAATCGTTATGTTCGAAAGAAAACAGGTCTTTCTTAGGAATGAACTGTGACCCATAAGAGGTCACTTTTTTTCAAAGTGTCCATCTTATGGGTCACAGTTCACATAAGGCAGTTTGGCGTTATTTTAATATAATTTTTTTTTCAATTTTAGGAATAAATATTTATATGGTTGATGAACGTAACCGATCTATGACCTTTTTTTAGTAAAATAGCACGCTCAGCATATTCGGACTGCGTGTACAATGAACCGACGTCATTTGGTGGTTACTTCGCCCGTGAATGTCACCCCTTGTCGGAATGTTTCTTACGTTTATTATAAATGAATTTTCAACAAAATCGTCTCGAAACATTACATTCACATGGTTATGTCGACGCAATGTGCTATGAGTAGAAATCATTGATTTGTTCGTAAGCTGCTCAGACTGAGGTAATGGATCGATCGAATAAATGCCCCATCACCACGAATCCCTCAATACAAAAGAAGATTCTTCGATCGCCATATGGACAAATTAAGGAATCTTCTTTTTTTTAAGGTTAGGATACATAATATATTGTTGTAAAATACCATTGTTTCATATTATACTCAATTAGCGAAAACGTTTGCTTAATTTTAAATATACATCCAAAAAATCAGGAGTTGGTCCTTATGTTTCACTTGCCTAGAAATGGATCCAAACAACGCAACAATTTGTTATTGTCTGTTTTATTGATTTTTTGCATTCTAGCAGGTTGTCTCTCTCCTGCTTTCGCAGTGAACAGCGATCCTGCTTCGATTACCGTTTATTACAAAGCTACGACCGGTAAACCTTCGTTTTATTATGCGGTCGGTACACCAGATGGGAATTGGACCTGGTCTTCCCCTGCTGGCATGCTCATGCAACCAACTGCACTCGATGGTTATTATAAACTGACCGTAACGTTACCCCTTACTGACATTAGTGCGATTCAAGGATTCTTTACGGTTTTTAATAATTCAACCGTGACCAATGATAACAATGGAGGCAGTAACTATTCATTTCCGACGATAACGGGCGTGTATACGATTGCAGATGGCTTAGTTAAAGCTGGTACTCCGATCGGGTTCCCGACGCCTTCTCCTACACCAAATATTACTGTAACGGCAACGCCAATCCCAACTGCAACGCCAATAGCGACGCCTTTCGCAATCAATTTTGAACGATCCGATACACTTTCAAAAATCACGTTCAGCCAGACCTATCGTGGTCCCGATGCGATCTACGGCACCTATAAAAATATAATGTATAAAGTCGCACCAGATGGTACGCAGCTCTGGAAAACCGCGATTGAAAATGACAGCTTTTATTATACGGAATGCATTTCATTATCGGAGGATCAACAAGTAATTGCCTCCTGCAGCGAAAAAACCATCTATCTTTTTGACAGCAATAGCGGCAAATTATTACGCACCTACTTTATTCCACGTGACGACGGAGATTACAATGAAGCGTATTTCAGAAGCTCGGGAGGATTAGTACCCGGACTGTATGGAAGAATACAGTTGGATAGCATCAACAGCAATTTGTATTTCTTCCGATATCTTTATTCTAATCAGCAAAATGGCGGTTTGTTCATGTATGAATATGCGCCAGACGGTACGTTTCTTAACCGAATGAAAAATAATGGACCGAGTCTGTATCCATACGATGGCGTTAATCCAAACGATACCTTGGACCGACTTGTGGTAACTCCGGACAAGATTTTCTATACCGTAAAAAGATACAATAGCTTTAAAATTCTTGATAAAAAAAATAAAACGTTCCTCAATACGAGTCTAAAGTATGTTTGCGGTAACGGAAAGGCCAATCTCGGCTTTTTGATCAATCCGGATGATATTTTCCGCGGAGAAGATGTCACCCTATTCGACTTAACCACGTTATCGGAAGTGAAACGCGTTAAGATTTCAAAATTTCCTCTGACTTCTTGTGTCATCTCAGACCAAAAAATATTTTATTCAACCACCAAAGAGGGCTACCTTTATTCGATTGATGCCGTCAGCGGCGCGATCAACTGGAAAATTTCGACCGGAGCAAAGTTGTATATGATTGACCCACAAGGAAATCTCATATTAGACAATGGCAGCATTCTGTTTCCGGATGGCACCTTCAGCAAAGTCTATTTTAGTGTTGCACCGAGTGAAGTCCATATATCGAAGGAAAATCGGATTTGGGTTTATAGCGGCGGGATGATCTATTATTCATCGGATAAATATGAATTGTTTGACAGCAATGCAATCCCAACGCCAGTTCCGTCACCTATACCGTATGAGACACCGATCCCACCGTCAGCTACAAATAAAGTCGTTACTATTTATTACAAAGGCAACTTACAATATCCTTACCTTCATTACCGCAAATCCGCTACAAAATGGACGGTTGCGCCAGGAGATTACATGGACATATCAGAAGTCGCTGGATACCGGAAAGCAACGATTATGTTTGACAGTAACGACTTGGAAGCTGTTTTCAATAATGGGCGTGAAGACGATGGCAACGTAAAAATATGGGATAAAAACGGTATCTATAATTATAAAATATCCAATGTAAAACCACTTGGTTCCTACACTTACCATCAAGGTGCTGGTTTTACAGAAGGTGCACCTAGCGTGACGAACACACCAGTACCAACAATTGAGCCGCCATCGCTTCCTTTCCAAACGCCAACTCCAACACCTGAACTTTCACCAACACCAGCAGTTACACCGGGTGCGACACCTTCGACGGATTGGGACATTGTTACGTTTACTGTTAAAAACTGTCCAGTAATGCCCGGCCAAACGTGTAAAATCGTTGGCGATTTCGGCGATTGGAATGTGGGCGGAAGCATTCAGCTGAATTCCGGATCTTCCAGCTATCCAAATTGGACCGGCACCAAAGCATTTCCAAAAGACTCCGTCATTAAATTCAAAGCCGTAAAAGTTTCGCCAACTGGTACTTTAACCTGGGAAACCGGCAACACGCGTAGACTGGCTACTTTCACTTCAATGAAAGTGACATTTGATTTTGGAAACAGTTCAATAACGATCGAGGACACGACGTTGTCAACGTTACCAGCAAACACGCCGGCTTCCACTGCGGTCGTGACGATTCCAACACCTGCGCCATCAACAACGCCTGTTGTGTCAACAACACCAAAAGTCACACCGTCTCCAACATCGACACCATCGGCAACACCTACCAAAACGCCAGCGCCAACACCGTCACCAACGGTGATGCCAACTGCCGTGCCGACTGCTACAACTTCGCTGGCTTTAGTCAACGGCGGCTTTGAAAACGGGAATTACAGTGGCTGGTCAGAATGGCATCCAAATGGACAGCCCGCTAAACTAAATGTCGACGCAACTGATGCCAGTGAAGGAAAATTCAAGCTCTATTTCTGGAGTGCCACCGATTATCAGCAAAGCATTCATCAAACCTTAAATAATCTGCCGAATGGACAATACACAATATCTGTATCGATCAAACTTTCGTCATTTAGCGGGGTTAATCCATCATACGCTCGGATGGAAGTTGATGATTTCATTGGAAGTCAAACACTCACGAATTTCGCCGCCAACGGAAAATGGACGAATTACTCCTCGACCGTGAATGTCACGACTGGAAAAATCGACATCGGATTTTATCTGAACGCCAAAGGAAACACATCGATGCAAATCGACAAGGTGACCATCAGCAGGGCAAGTCCGAAGTGAGTTATCAAAATAAACGCGCCCCGCGATGCACGTCATAAGTAAATGAAATGTATCACAAACTTTCGTCATAACACACGAAAAATCAGTTGATGAATTTGAGGATCAGATACCATAATTCAAGTTAAAAAATATCGCCAATGCCCCCTATTTAGAACTGTGACCCATAAGTTGGACACTTCGATAAAAAGTGACCACTTGTGGGTCTTTGTGTTTTAATCACACTATACAGTTCATAGCAAAAGACGGATTTAAATGAGAAAACGAATCTTTAGTCATGAACTCCGTGTTCAATTATTGGAGAGTGCAACGAGATTCTTATGGTTTTTTCAGATTTATTCTGGGTAAAAGATGAAATTCTATCTCGGTGCCGCGATGTTCATCCAATGCATTTCATAATATTTTGACGTTCATTTTTCTGCTGTGATTCAACCTTACCATTTCTCATGACCAAAATTGTGTCTGCCATTTGTGCAATTATGGGATGATGCGTCACCAGAATAATCGTTGTTTTAAGTTTTCGATTTATTAGACAGGCCGGAGTGTGAGTTTTCTACTGTTTTCACACGTTAGCTCATTTTTTTGATGTCATTTTTGACGCTTACTCTGGATTCGTTTCCCGCAGATGATTCCATAGATACGCCGTTGTTTTTCCTGAACCCACTTTGACAATCCACGCTTGTTTTAACAAATCAGCCAGCGCCTTCTCAATGGTCGTGACACTAATATCCGGACACTTTATTGCGATTTTAGCTTTGGTAATTTTCCCGAGTGATTGTTCAATAAGCGTTCGAACACGATCCGATTTCGATATCCCTTTTGTACGTATAAAAGAAATACGTTGTTCAAATTCTTTATAAACGTGAAGGATGACACTCAAATAATACTGAACAAATGCTGCATACCGATGATTCTCGCCTAACCATTCCTTTGAACTTTGTTCCAACGTTTCATAATATTGTTCTTTTGTGCGCTCAATCGTCATCTCCACGCTAATATACTTTCCAACAATGTATCCTTCTCGGTACAAAAGCAGTAACGTCAGTAATCGACTTAACCGGCCATTTCCATCAGAAAATGGATGAATGCACAGGAAATCCAAGATAAACATCCCGATCAATAACAGTGGATCGATTTTAGCAGCATCGATCGCTTTAAGATATTCCGAACAAAGTGAATCCATTGCCTCTAGCGTTTCAAATGCGGTTAACGGAAAAAAGCGAATTCGCTTGCTTCCGTCTGGATTGGTGTCTTCGACGACATTTTCCGTCGCCTTATATCGACCGCCAGAAGTGCCGGAATTGAATCCATATAAGTCCCTATGCATTTGTAAGATGATGTTTGATCTGGGAACAAGATATTCGTAACTTTCATGAATGGTATTCAAAACTTCACGATACCCTGCAATTTCTTGCTCATCGCGGTTTCGAGGCTCCGCTTTGAATTTAACTAATTCGGTTAAACGTGACTCTGACGTATAAATACCTTCAATCCGATTGGATGCGCCCGTACTTTGTATTTTGGCTACTTCTAACATTGCCTGTAAAACATCCGGTTGAGCCGAGAAGTAGATCTCCTGCTTACCACGATATTCATGGATCGCAGAGATCAAGTTAACAATTTCGGGCGTATATAGTTCGATTGGAATGTTGCTGTAATTAAAAGTTCGCACAATCCATTCCCCATTTCATCATCACTTGCTGCATCTTTTTCTGTTTTACTGCACAATTGTAACATGATTATATGCAGAAAATATTCCATTTATGCAGAACAACATCAAGTGTCCATTTTCAACTGCGAATCCAATGTTAGGAATTTATCTCGGATGAAAAATCCTTAACATACGATAATTCCTTTTCGTGGGTTGACCGAAATATGGAAATCAGGATACATTTGAAGAGTAAATGCGAACCTGGATTCGAGAGAAATGGGGAATGAATTAATATGAAATCTTCGGAAGAATGGTTGCGAGAAGCGGAAGAAATGCCAGATGGCGATGTGAAAATGGCGTTATTGGAAGAAGCAATGCAAGCGGCTGACGAAGAACAGAACTTAAATCAAGCATATGAAGTTAGAGAAGAATATATCAGATGTGCTTCTTTTCAAGGTTATCCAATGAAAATGCTTGTGGCATTTTCGTGGGTGATTACGAAATGGGAGCAACATCCGGGGCAATTTCCAGAATACAGTGTGTTATGGATGTACAAATGGGTGCTCGGTGCGGTTCGCTTTTTCCCACAAATCTCATTAGAGAAAATCAATCAGCTATTTGAGGATATGAAGAAGAAGTATACCGATCACGGCGGAAGTTTGCGATCCTATTATTTTTATCGGATGAGTTTCGCCAAAGCGAACGGATTTGAGACCGAGATTGAACCGAATTATGAGGGTTGGCAAGCTACTGGGCGGGGCTATTTGAGTTGTTGCCGTGCCTGTGAAGTCGCTCGTGAGTCTTCCCATTTGAGTTATTTGGGGGAGCACAAAAAAGCGATTCGCAAAGCGAAAACGCTACTTACCGGGCAGTTGCAATGTACGACGGAACCGCAGTCGACGTATTCCAAAATCATTCGAGCTTTCGAAGCCGTCGGCAATGAAAGTAAGGCAATGGAATTCGCTCAGAAAGCGTATCGCATGACCGCCCGTAAGCGCGGTGATTTGGAAAATAATATCTTAATAATGCGGTTTATGCTTAAACATGATCTTGCCAAGTCCAAAACGATGTTCGAACAACATCTGCATTTTGCCATGGACACGGAGAATCCATATATTCGCTTTCATTACTACTTGTTTGCAATCACCTTGATGAGCGCCTTACACGGACGAAAGTTTCAGCTCAAATTACCGCGCCGTTTGCCACTTTTCCAAGATAGTGGCAAATATGATTTTGCGGCGTTGCGCGAATGGTTCACGGCGGAAGCCAAAAAAATTGCCGAAGCATTCGATCAACGGAATGGGAATGATCATTTTATGAAGCAGATTGAATCATCGAAACATGAGTGATTGGGGTAAAACCAGCGTCTCTAGCAACAGGACAAAATAGAAGGCGATAAACGGATGAAATCAAAGAAAAAGGATCAAGTTCTGACTATGGTTGTCAGAATCTGATCCTTCCTTTTTTTACTCATAAATCTAGACAATCGCACTTCGACTGCGCAGTAGCACTGCAATTGCTTCTCTGCCATATTCTTCCGCGTATTTAAGCGCAGTATTGCCGTCTTTGGAACGTGCATTTAGATCTGCACCGGATTCGATTAGCATTTCCACACATGCGATTCGATCGTTATAAGTCGCAATCATCAGCGGGGTTTCTTGGTTATCGTGGCACGTAAAGATCGGTTTCGCGCCTGCATCTAATAATTTTCTCAAAACATCGTGATGTCCATGCATACAAACAGCAGATAATACCGAGCGTCCCGAATTAAATCGAATATTTGGATCTGCCCCATGAGCTAACATCCAATCGATCGCATCCAGCTGTCGATTGATCGAAGCAAAAAACAGCGGGATGTTACCATCATAATTAAGACCATTGATGTCCGCACCAGCCTGCAGGAGCATTTCCATGATCTCGATTCTTCCTTCGTGCGCAGCATACATCATTGGTGTCATTGAATTTCGCGGCGAATGAAGATTCGCACCTTTGTGAATCGCATGACGAACCATTTCAAGGTCATTTGCATTAATGCCATTAAATAATCGATTGGTCAACAACTTTTGAAAGAATCGATTCGGGGAATACTTCTGTCCCGCAGAAATCGGTACCACTAGATTTCCTGCCGGGTGACTGCCTGCCGTTTCAATCAATTTGCGCAAATGCATCTCCAGATTTAATGGAACGACAAATGTTCCTTCCGGAACTTCATCCATCTCCAAGATTTCCTGAATCATTTTCCGACAAAACGGAGTTTCTTCTTTTTCCAGGGGAATTCCGAAACGAATGAGCAGTACATACATTGGACGCTCCGGGAAAAATTTGACTTGTTTCCTCAATAGGTATGCTTCTTTGACTCTGGGATGATCGAATAACGCTGTACGTAACCTACTAATTACGTAAACAGGCAATTCATGCGGGATATAAGTGTCCCGTAACGAACAATCTGAGCGTTCTTCTTGGTCGCCTTCATGTTGTTCCACATACCGATCACGTAATTGATCATAATATTCGACCCGTTCAGAATCCCCTTTTTGCTGAAAATAGTCCTTCAACACGCGACAGCAGGTGATTGTATATTCATGGTCCATTTCCATCGCTTTTTTCAGGCGTTCGATTGCAGTAACGAATTGTTCCTGGATATCCAGTTTTAAAGTGAGAATGCCTGTCGCAACATACGCTGAGACATATGAAGGGTCTTTTTGCAACAATTGCTCATATAACAGCAGTGCTTCACGTTCTCCTTCAAGCAATTCGGTTAATTTTGCGTAATCAAAGAATTGGTGTGACGTTAATTCTTCGACGTCTCGTGTTTTATATTTTGCAAGCTGTTCGCGCTTCTCCATCACGGCATCATAGTCCTGTTTCCATTGATTCGCTACCCTTGTTTTCCACTGCTCGTCCAATAGCACCGTATATTTTTCTTCTTGAGCACCTAGATAATAACGCGCAGCCGAACTACTAACCGGTTTCGGCACTCGTGGTTCCACACCAATCGATCGCAATCGATCCGTCAAACTCGGATGAGTATCGGCAACTCCTGTTTCCTCGTTCATTGCTTCGGCTAACAACGTTTGTGCCGTTTCCCCCTCGATCGACGCGGAAAAATATGTTCTCATTTCCGAAAATGCATTTGGCGGTTCCGGCTGGATATGTGTTTTCTGAATGAGTGGATCCCAAAAATAATCATCCATATGCTGACTATAAATATGCAATTGGCACAAGCCTTCGCCAATGGCTTCTTTTGTCGTTAATGCACGTGCAATCCGGTCGGCCTCATATTCATTTTGCCTCGCCAACACGAATGTGTATGCCTGCATACGAGGACCAAACCATCGGACAAAGTGTTTGAACAAAAATGTACCGAATTGATCCTGCTCTTTCAGTTGATGCATCAATCTCCCCCACGTAGCCCGTAACCGATAAATCCAGCCGTGAAAACGCGAATGCGATTTCGACAAATGCCCAAGTTCATGTGCCAATATGGAGCGAAAAGCATCCTTGGACACAGAATACATCAATGGCAACCCGAGCACCAAATAATTGTCATAGCCTCCCAACACTCCATAACGCGGAATTTGCGAGACAAAGCAGTTGTACTCGTCAACCAACAACACGTGATGAATTTGCAAACTCTTCAATTGTTCTTGCATGATTTTCAGTTCCTTAAATAATTCAGGTGCTTCCGATTCGGTTATTGGAGTCCCCTCTGGGGCATCCAATTTAATATAGAATGCTTTAATCATCATAAAAATTAGCGGGACAGTGATCAGACCGAGTTTAATCGCGTTCCACGGATTCTTGAAAAATAACGTCACCGTCATAACCAGTAAGCTGATCAGCAACGCAAACATAATCAGCAAGTACCCGAACCCAGAGCTAAGCAACAGCATCACTTTGGTCACATACCATTTCGGATGTGCCGATGCTTCTTTTTCCAAACGTTTAATCCATTGTTGAAAATCAAAATCAGACATAGTTGGTTACCCCCAAAAATAAATGATGTACTGGTGAAAAGTGCAATTATCATATCAATTGAGATCTGCGTACCCTAATTAATGATGAATACCCTCACAAATTCCCCAATCGCTTCTCTACTCCATCATCCCTTACTTCCTCCGAACAACTTCTTCAAATCAATGATTTTCCCGGTTTCATCAATTAACCATTCGTGGGTGATCATGATCGGATTAAAATTCTCGATGTTGACGGTTTGGGTTTTCTTCTCCATCGTCTTGTTCTGCCAATCCAACGTCTCCATGGTCAGTTTTTTGTTCGAGATGGAAATGCGAACGGCAGAATTATCCATTGTAAGGTCAAAGGAATGTTCGAATGGATACAATTGACGTGTCTTTACATCGAGCAGGCCTGAAACATCACCGACCAAGAGCGGTTTCGAGATGGTTCGCCAATCCTTCGCAACGCTCAATGGCGAAAGCGAACGTGTCTTCGGATCAAATAATTCATACCGCACATCGGTCTTTTGCTCACCGCGCAACTGATATTTCTTCAGGACAAGATACTGATCGTGCGCAGTCCAACCTAACACCTCGATGGATCCACTCCGAAAATTATCTGCTTTGAAGCGTGCGATTCGCTGACCGTTGCGATCCAGAAGATCGATTAATTGCGGGATCACATCGTATGTTTCGACCATATCGATGCGATGTTTCTCATCTTTAGCATAGGAGAGATACACATATTTCGAATCATCGCTCCAGGTCGCTCCGGGATAGGACGTCGTCCAAACATCCGGATTCAACAATTCCTCATGATGATCCTTCTGTGAATATCGTTTACCCGTTTGATCGTAGATTCCCACTGGATAGTCCAAATCATCGTCCAGCCAAACACGCGAATCATCTGGCGACAAATAACTGACAAAAAGGTTGTCGAGCACTGGTCTGTATTTTCCTTTCCAGTTGACGACCTTACCCATTTTCACATCGATCGTTTGAATGGCCCCGCTGTAATGATGAACGGTAAGTGTTCCTGCAGTCGGAATCCAGCTGTTGTTATACCATGGTTCAAAAACGTTACCATATTCAAATTCAACTGGTTGCGTCGTGACCACCGTTCGTTTTCCAGTGAACGGATTCCAGCGCACCACATCATAATTGAAATCTGTCTTTGTCTTTTTGTCGCTGACACGCGTATAGACGACTTCTTGCTTATTCCATACTCCATACATTTGGTTCGGACCATACATTCCGTCATCTGGATATCGATTCGACATCGGTTCACAACGTTCGGTTTGTTTGACTGGATCGATGGAACAAAGTTCGTTCGGCAAGTCGGATCCAGGACTCGATCGGATGTATACTAAGCGCTGCTCTGTACCATTCGTCACCACAACGGAATGATGGATGAGTTCTGCTCCAAGATTCAGATCGAATCCATATGCCGTGCCCTTCACATAATGCTCACTCGACTTCGGTGAACTGGCCGCTTCTGTTCGCGGTTGAACGATTAGAAGGAATAACACAGCGCTAATGACCGCTGCAACACAGATATAAAGTCTAACCCACTTGAACTTCGCAAGTTTCAGACCCAACAACTCCTTTCATTAACATACATCAGTCCATTGGAATGTAATGGTTTAGCAATTTGTCGTTTCCCTGTTCGTTTTCTGAAACGTTCACTACGATACACTCCCTGCGATCGACGAAAAGATCCGCATAATGGTCATATTCATAGTTCCATTCGGCGAACCGGTTAATCTCTAAAATCGTAATGATCTGTATGAACATTCAAGACGACATCGTTGATCGAAACCGTTTCATTGTCCAACCACTTAATTTCTGCAATATCTTCGTGATAATTCCAATACAATTTGCGATTAAGCACCTTGCCATCCGCTCGCGTCAATTCTCCACGAACCGCAAAATCGACGGTTGCGCCGCCATTGACCAAATAAGCTTTCACCACATATTTACCATTTGGCGATGTCGATTGTTTGATCAGATCACCATCAGGTAATTGCGAGAGAAAATGATCTAGCAATACCAAACCAGCGAAGAGGACGGTGAGACATGCGAGCATGATCGAGAGCAACACCTTAATAACTCTCTTTTTTACTTTCGATTGTTGATAAGTCACATTGTCTTGATGGGGTCACCTCACGAAACGGAAATTATCGTACGCTAAGGATTTCGCAAATTCTCGTTTCGAATGTCATGTTGGCGTCTACCGTATCTTGACGTCAGATAGCTCTGTTAATCGTGTCAGATTAGAATGCATTTTAAATAAAATTGACATCTCGACATAAAGATCATAGACTTAAATCTGACACTAATTCGGATTTGGGGATGATTTTTGTGAAGGGACAACGCATCGGATATGTTCGAGTTAGTACATACGAACAAAATCCGGAACGACAGTTAGAACAAATGCAATTGGATCGATTATTTGTGGATCATGCATCCGGTAAAGATACGAATCGGCCAGAACTCGATTCCCTACTTGCTTTTGTACGAGAAGGCGACGTTGTCGTTGTTCATTCGATGGATCGACTTGCTCGCAATTTGGATGATTTGCGTAAGCTGGTGTTTCAGTTAACTAGAAAAGGGATTCAAATCGAATTCGTTAAAGAGCATTTGACCTTTACCGGTGATGATTCACCAATGGCGAATTTGCTTCTTTCCGTCATGGGAGCCTTTGCAGAATTTGAACGTGCACTGATCAAGGAGCGTCAAAAAGAAGGCATCGCGATTGCAAAGAAAAAAGGCATATATAAAGGAAGAAAAAGAACCGTAACTCCAGAACAAGTTTCAGAGATGAGAACCCGTATTGCACACGGAGAAACCAAATCGGATGTTGCACGCACTTTTGGCATCAGTCGCGAAACGTTATACCAGTATTTGAGAGGTAATTAAACATGCCTCGTCGTGATGTATTCACTAAAATTGAACGTATGTCCCTTCTTGGTGTTCCATCTTCAGAAGAAGCGCTTATTCAGCACTATACATTCAGTGAATCAGATATATCCATGATCAAACAGCGCCGCGGTGAACATAACCGTCTTGGTTTTGCGATTCAATTGTGTTATTTACGCTTCCCCGGTTATGCCTTGCCTCCAGACACAATCCCAAATGAATCTCTTTTACTTTTTGTAGCAAAGCAATTACATTTCGATTCCACATTGTGGCCACAATACGCTCAGCGTGCGGAGACCAGACGAGAGCATCTGCTGGAACTTCAAGCATGGCTTGGATTAACCCCTTTTAAGAAATCACATATCAACGGTTTCGTTCAACAACTCACTGATTTAGCTCAACATACGGACCGTGGTGTAAAGATCGCAACGGTTTTTATCGAGATGTTACATCAACAACGCATCATCATCCCATCGATCGATGTAATTGAAAGTGTTTGTGCAGAAGCAATTACGCGCGGAACTCGACAGGTATATGAATCATTAACGGATGACTTATCCACTAGACAACAACAATTGCTTGATGACCTACTTTCGATTCGAGAGGGGACAACAATCACTACGTTAACGTGGCTAAGGCAACCTTCGGGCGCTCCAAACGCAAAACACGTACTAACTCATATTGAAAAATTACGAACCATTCACGATTTAACCCTTCCGGATGGATTGGATCGAATGGTTCATCGAAGTCGATTCATTAAAATTGCTCGCGAAGGTAGTCAGATGACAGGTCAGCATCTGCGAGATTTGGAACCCAAACGTAGGCATGCGACACTGGTAGCTGTTATTCATGATACAAGAGCAACACTGATCGACGAAATCATTGATATGCATGACAGAATGCTTGGAACTTTATTCACTCGAGCAAAACGAAATCATGCGGATCGATTTCAACAATCTGGGAAAGCGATCAATGCTAAGGTACGTCTATATTTCCGTATCGGACAAGCATTATTACAAGCAAAAACAAATGGTAGTGATCCATTTGAGGCCATTGAATCCATTATGCCGTGGCAAGTTTTCACCGAAAGTATCGAAGAAGCAGAAAAATTAGCTCGGTCCTCAGACTTTGATTATCTTCCATTGATTGGTGATGGATTTAGTCAACTTCGTCGCTATACGCCACAACTTTTGGAAATGTTGCAACTGAAAGCTGCACCAGTTGCCCGTGATCTACTGGACGGCATTGAAACGATTAAAAGCATGAATCAACGGCAGGCTCGTAAAGTGCCAGAAGAAGCACCAACAAGTTTTATTCGTAAACGTTGGGAAAATGTTGTTCACACAGAGGATGGACTAGATCGAAGATTTTATGAGCTATGTGTCCTTTCAGAAATGAAAAACGCACTGAGATCAGGTGATATTTGGGTTCATGGTTCGCGTCAATTCAAAGATTTCGAGGAATACCTCTTACCTCAGGGACGATTCGTTGATCAAAAACTACAACATGATCTCGGTCTAGCTGTAGCAAACGAATGCGATCATTTTCTTGAACAAGGGGTTTGTGTAGTAATGGAACAGAAACGGCAATAGAATTTATACCTATCGCCGCACTGTTTCTTCTTCAATGTTTATTAATGAACGCAACTCCCCATTTTCAACTTCTTCTGGCAGTTTGAACGAGTATCTTCCTATTATATTGATGTGTTCGTAACCAAGTGGCGATAGTCGTTGTACATCCGCATCATCTAATGTAGCGCCTTCTCTTTCTATTGCTTCCAGAGCTATCGCCATGTAACGTGTATTCCATATCACAATGGCATTCACGATTAGTCCCAATGCTCCTAATTGATCTTCTTGACCTTCACGGTAACTTTGATGTAATTCGCCACGCTTTCCATAAAACAAGGCTCTAGCCAAACTATGACGTGACTCTCCGCGATTTAACTGAGTCAATATTTTGCGTCGATAAGCAGGATCAGTAATGAATGTGAGATTGTGCTGCGTTTTGAATGTTCGTCCAAACTCTCCAATTGCCCTGCCTAACATCGTTGGTTTTCCTCCGCGCTGCAATGCTTTGATTAGTTGTGTTGGATTTACTGTTCCCAATTGAAGTGAACCAGCTACTCTCATAAAATCATCCCAATAACGAAGGATAATATCCTGATTGATTCTATTTTTTGAAATGACATTCAATGCTCCATAATCGGCACTAGCATCCATTCGCCAAAAACGTGATGAACCAATATCCGAAAGTCTTGGACTAAACTGATAACCTAACAAAGCAAATAAACCAAATATAATATCGCTATATCCGGCGGTATCGGTCATAATTTCTCGCGGTTGCAACGGCGTTTGTTGTTCCAACACAAGCTCCAATAAATATAACGAATCCTTTATGGTCCCAGGAATTACAATCCCATGTAAACCAGTGAACTGATCGCTTGTAAAATTATAATAAGTTACTCCTCGACCAACACCAAAGTATTTTGGATTCGGTCCAGAATGTGTGGATTTATTGGGTACGACAAAACGTAGTCCGTCAGCAGAAGCTACTTCACCGCCACCAAATCGTTGTGATAAACCCATTTTGGAGTGATATTCAACCAACAAATTGTTGGCTTGAGTGATTGTTTCAGAACGGAAATAGTTTTGTTCGATCCATGTCAGACGATCATATTCAAGAGCAGGAATACCTGGTTGTACGACGGGTTCAAGTCCTATATTACAAGCTTGAGCAATTAAGACGGCACATATGCTTATAGAAAGATCTTTCACCCTTGAATTACCTTCACTGATATGGCTAAAGGCATCGAGAAAAGGAATCCATTGATGAAGTTCAAGAATCAATTCAGGTAAATCCGTGTGCGGCATGATCGAATGAATTTGCTTCCGCAACTTTTTTAACGATGAAGGTTCTTCTAATCTTTCCAATGGCGACAGAATAATTCTGTCATTCTCAATACGAACATCAGTATTGTTTTCCCAACCTTCAGCAATTATTCGATAGGTTCGATCTAATTTAACACTTAACCTATGCAATTCATCTTTACCCGAAGCAGACCAACCGAGTGTTCTTAAAATATGGGGTTTAACGGATTCCCATGATTCGCCGTGTAATAGTTGCGCTCTGGGATCACCATATCGTTCACTGGAATGAATGTAAATATCGTGTCTTTTCAGAGCTTCGTTCATCATCTCTATTGTCCAAAACGTATAGGCGCAAGGATTGATCTGATTTGAATTCTTTACGACGAGTTTTTTCCATGAAGAGGATATTCCCTGTAATGGGGCATTGTTATATTTATTTTTACCCGACTTCTTTTCAATTTTGGCAAGGAAATTCCACGATTGCAGAGCCTGTTGACCAGAAGGAGTGGCTTGGAAATTTAAAACCGTCATGATTTTGGGTAAAAACTTGCGTATGGTTGTATAATTGTTAAACAATTCTTCGTGCGCTATAGACAGGTCTGACGGCTTTGTTAATTGTTCTATCGTGAGCAAGGAGGATTTAACCAATTCTTTTGGGTATTTAGAAAAAATCGTTTTGCGTAATTCTGCATCGGATATGTTCTCGTCAAATAATAGTGAACAAACATCTCGTAATTCCCTCGCTGCTGAATCTAAATCCTTAATTGTTCGTAGTCTCTTCTTCTCTGATTTTTTATTGGATTTTCTAAACATCTCCGAAAAAATAAGTTGCATCACTTCAACGACATCATCCTGTGCAAAAGTGGTAAAAACAATAACCAGGGAAACGAGGGTGGCTATGCGCCGTTCATCATTCATACGTGCTATGGTTTGTGCCCTTGCTATGGTTCCATGACGCGATAATGCCGAAATCCTCCCCATTGGAATTCCTGAGATATTCCAATTTACAGAACCTATTGCTCGAATTCTCTCTAATCGATGAATGGCTTTGAGTAATCCGTTAGCAGTTGGATTCGATGGTGGTTGCCTAATGATATCCAGTCCAGTTTGCCTACTTCCTGGGTCGGTGGCAAGGAGATTTTCCAATTGCATTCGTTGTTCATCAGTCGGAATCCGTGCAAGTTTATGCCAAATACGCTCATTTGCTCTGTCTCTGACCTGAGCAATTAATCGTTCCATCACAGTGACGCCAGGTAATAGAATTCTATTTTCAACACATTTTGCTGTGGCAAGATCGAACAATACACTCGGACGCTCAGATGAAATCCAAGCACGAGTATAAAGCCATCTTAGCAGTTTGAAATGAAACGGTTGTTCAGTAAAATCGCGGTAACCGTACAAGTGTTTAATTTCCTGTGCATGATGGCGGACAGTTCTTTCATTTTTGTACATGGAAAGCATCGATTCATTCATGCCGAGTTGTTGAGCAACATACAAAGATACGCTTGCTGGAACTTCTGTTGGAACAGACAAGAACGTGCCTAAAAATCGCACAGTGCCTAATTGAATCGCAAAACCGAGTCGATTATGTTCGCTCCGCATGTGAGAAATCATTGATCGGTCCTGATCATCTAACCAAAAATATTTATAAAGTTGTTCAGGTGTAGGGCTTTCAGTAAATCTTCCGTAATGGGATTTTTGCTCACTGCTCAAAAAATCAACAGGCATATCAAGAGAGCTCCTATCAAAAACGATGGTATTTGATCGTACATTTTCTAAACCTTTTTAAGCGTGTTTCATTGGATAAAATTGCGATCAAAACTATCTTCAAAAACAAATTAACAATAATATCCGTTTATGATAACATTAGCATGAACGGGAGGTCGGTTCAATGAATCCGTATGTTTACGGCTACGTGAGAGTCAGTACACAGCAACAAGATTTAATTCGTCAATTGGATTTGCTCAAAAACTATAAATGCACGGAAATATTAACTGAAAAAATTTCGGGTACCAAGTTGGATAGACCTGAACTCAATCGATTAAAAGATAAGGTCAGATCAGGAGATACACTAATTGTTGAGAGCTTTTCGAGATTAGGGCGGAGCACAAAGGATTTAATCGAACTTGTTGAGTACTTTGAAAATAAAGAGGTTAAATTGATTAGTTTAAAAGAAAGTTTTGATACAAACACACCACAAGGAAAATTAATGCTGACGGTATTTCAGGCGTTTAGCCAATTTGAAAGAGATTTGATTGCACAAAGAACCAAGGAAGGATTGGAAAGCGCAAGAGCCAGAGGAAGAAAAGGCGGACGACCGACAGTAAAAGAAAAACACATTGAAAAAGCATTGAATTTATATGATTCGAAACAATACAGTATCAGCGAAATTGTTGAAATGACTGGAATCAGTCAGGCAACGTTGTATCGATACATTCGGAAAAGAGGATCGAATGAAGAAATAACGAGGGGTACTGATGTAGACAAGACGGCTGTAATCAGATTGTTGTTACGTATTGAAAACAACAACAAATTTGTGAGGGGTAAAGGGAAGGTTCGCCAAAGCGTTGAACAACATCTGAGGTCTTATTATAAATTGGAAGTGATGACTTCAGGAGAATACGTAATATATGTGTCCTATCGTACGTTAGAAGAGCTTGAAGAGACCGTAGACGAAATCATTCGTGAAATTGCAGATGAAGCTGATTTGAAAAATTGTTTCATTGAGGCGGATGCTCATTGTGATGAATTAGGATTGCATTGGTAGTGATTAAAGGGGTTTGCTATTGCCGTTTCTGTTCCATTACTACACAAACCCCTATGTACGTGAAGGAAAGTCTAAAAGAGAAATTGCAAGTATAACCGGTTTTAATCGTAGAACGGTTACGAAGTACATGGATGAATATATTCGGAATCAGGAAGCGTTATTGAACGTAGGAACAGAACAAGATGCATCTATTCTAATAGAAGAAATCGTAAAGAAACCAA
>CANHGK010000033.1 GCA_947460235.1 Paenibacillaceae bacterium
ATTAAGAACGGCAAGAAACCTCCGCGAAGTGCAAAAATTTGTAGCATATTCCATGTGCGATCAATAATTAATTGGTTAGATATTTCATTTACCATAACCCCAATAATTTCACCATTTGGATCATTATTCATGAATATCGGCGAATACCCTGCCTTACGTTCAACTCCATCATATAGATGAATCGGTGTAAATGCGGAATGCCTCATTTGGAGAACCATATTCATTGTTTCACGATCGACATAAAACATTTGACCGGTTTTATAACCACGTTGTTTTAATCGACTATCTGCAACGAGAATCCGTCCATCCGTCGACATAATTAACGCGTCCATAAAAATTGGTTTATGATCCACAATCCAATTCACTTTTTCTTCTGCACCAGCAAGCCCAGTTGTTATGCCATTCGATATCTCATCAAGTATTTTGGTGTCCACTAACCCGGTTGTGATACTAGCACAACCAATTAACTCTTGCCCTGCGGCGTCATCCATGGCGGAATGATTCACAAAATACATGATCGTACTAACTAAACCAATACTCACGATCATGAAGATCACTGTTAAAACTAACAACTTACCTGTGATTGTTTTCATGCTGTAATCCCCCTAAAAATTATGTATTTCAGCGTACATCCTTGTACACAATGACAGATGTATTTCGCTATGTTGAAACCGTTTTCCTTCTTTGCTTTAATTAATATCATAGATTTGCTACTAAATAATGTTACTGGAGTGAAATGGATGCACGAAAAACAACATTGGGTCGTAATTTTGATCGTGCTTTGTTTCGGTCAATTTTTAGTGTTTTGCGGGATGACAATGATCGTGCCATTTTTACCATTGTATATTCAAGAATTAGGGATTCACGACCCTGTTCTTCAAACCCGCTGGGCAGGACTCATTTTTGGTATTAATTTTCTGAGCACAATGATTATGCAACCCATTTGGGGAGCGATTGCCGATCGATATGGGCGTAAAATGATGCTTGTCCGTTCTTCACTCGGAATGGCCGTAATGATCGTATGTACAGGATTCGCGACATCCGTGTGGCATCTATTCATTTTACGATTCTTAAATGGAACAATAAGCGGATTTCAACCTGCAGCTACTGGATATTTATCGGCAAATACACCAAAAGATAAAATGGGTTTTGCACTTGGTATTTTACAAGCCGGTGGAATTAGCGGTTTGTTAATTGGTCCACTTGTCGGCGGGTGGTTGGCCGGAATGATTGGTTTCCGTGCGATATTCCTCGTAACAGGTGTTGCTATGTTTATCGCTGCGATCTGTTGCATCCTATTTATCAAAGAGAAAAATGAAAAAAACACGCACATTCAGAAACCTGTTTTTACTATTTGGGACGGATACCGTTCTATATTACAAAATAAACAGTTGAACACCTTGTTTTTTGCAACGTTTATCATTCAATTTATTTTGCTTAGCAGCACACCGTTACTTCCTCTTTACGTGCAGTCAATTGTACCGACACCAGAACGAGTCGCATTTTTTGCAGGACTCGTCTCCGCATTAACTGGACTTGCGAATATGATATCTTCACCGATACTAGGAAAATTAAGCGATCGAATTGGTTCAATTCCAGTCATGACCGGTTGTATGTTGATTGCATCGATTTTTTTGACCACCCATGCGTTCGCTAAAACAATCACATTTTTACTGATCTCGAGGTTTCTGCTTGGTTTATGTATTGGAGGCATTACGCCTGCCATTCAATCACTAATCCGAAAATTGACGCCACAAGAAAAAATTAGCCGCACATTCGGTCTAAATAGTAGTGCGCTAAGTTTGGGTAATTTTGCAGGACCAATATTGGCGGGCTTTTCTGCTTCGTATATTGGGATTGCACCCATATTCATCATTCAAGCAATTCTGATGTTCATATCTGGTATCATTGTGCCTTACTTACTCCGCAAGCACGCAACAGTCATCGAGCATCGCTCGAATGGCAATTGAAGGATCTTCATTTACTGCTAATGTAGAGAAAAATGAAACCAATTGGCTTAAATCATCCATGATAACATCTGGACGCGCATTTGTTTGCGCATACCATGTGTCTAGTTGACCTTTTTGCGCAACTCCAGTTAATACCAAAAGTGTAGGGCAACCTACAGCAACACCTGCTTCAATATCCGTCAATATATGGTCTCCAACCGCCCAAACTTCACGCGCAGACATACTCAATTTTTCGAGTGCAGCATTCATTAAAATTGGTGATGGTTTACCAATGATCGTCGGTTGCACCCCTGTCGCGGTTCGAATTACAGATGCGATCGCACCTGATCCTGGTAAAAAACCTTGATCACTCGGTAATAATTGATCCGGGTTTGTCATTACGAAGATTGCACCATTAAGAATTGCACGGACTGCGACAGTATATTTCTCATAGGAAATTGATCGATCAAGTCCGGACACGATCACATCAGGTTGATCTTCGGTTAACACAAAACCATTTGCAATCATTGCATCTTTTAAGCCTTGTTCTCCGATGATAAATGCTTTACGTCCAGTTATTGTTTGTTTCAAATAACTAGCGGTCGCCATGGCGGAACTCATAACTTCATCTTCTTGTGCTTGTATACCGAGTTCGTTTAAATGTTCAGCAACCTGTGCAGCGGTACGTGACGAATTGTTCGTCACAAATAAAAATGGAATGTGTAATCTACGCAATTGCACGATCCAATCCGCAGCATGCGGAATGACCGAATGGCCGCGATATAAGGTTCCATCTAAATCAATTAAAAAACCGATCTTAGTCAATATACGCTTCCTCCCTAACCCGAGCCCACTCTTCAAATGTATGCGGCAGTGTGTTTGAGGCATCAACGACACCATCCGTACGTTTCAATAATTTCCATGTCGAATCATCCATATGTGGAAAAAAAGCGTCGCCCTCAAATGATTGTCCAATTCTCGTAATATGAATTCGGTCAGCACTTACCAAGCATTGTGCGTACAATTCAGAACCACCAATAATATATAGCGTTTCTTCAGCCGTACGACGAATGATTTGGTTCAAATCATGACAAACCATAACTCCCTCAACCGAAAAAGATGGATCGCGAGTTAACACGATATTTTCTCTGCCCGGAAGGGGTTTGCCGATTGATTCATACGTTTTGCGTCCCATAACAATAGGATGTCCCCACGTTAGTGTTCTAAAATGTTTCAAGTCAGCAGGCAAATGCCACGGCAATCGATTTTCGTTTCCAATTACCCCATTTTCTGCCATCGCAACGATCATTACCATCATATTGATACGGCTCCTTTGATATGCGGATGAGGATCATACCCAACTAACTCGAAATCTTCAAATTGAAAATCAAAAATAGATTTAACATCTCGAACAATATTCAATGTAGGCAACGTACGAATTTCGCGCGTGAGTTGCAATTGTACTTGCTCAATATGATTATTATAAATATGAGCGTCTCCGAACGTATGCACGAAATCGCCCGGTTCAAGTCCGGCAACTTTGGCAATCATGATCGTTAACAAAGCATATGAAGCAACATTAAAAGGAACCCCTAGAAACACATCCGCACTGCGCTGGTACAATTGGCATGAGAGCTTTCCATTGGAAACATAAAATTGAAACAAACAATGGCAAGGTGCTAAAGCCATCTGATCGATTTCGCCTACATTCCAAGCGCTAATAACCATTCGGCGAGAATCGGGATTCGTACGCAACGTATGAATGAGCTCTGTAATCTGATCTACGGTATCACCATTTGCTTTTGTCCAAGAACGCCACTGTTTCCCATAAACGGGTCCCAAATCACCATTCTCGTCAGCCCATTCATTCCATATACGTACGCCATGATCTTGTAAATAGCGTACATTGGTGTCACCATTCAAAAACCATAGCAATTCATAAATGATCGATTTCAAATGCAATTTCTTTGTCGTGAGCATTGGAAATCCTTCACTTAAATCAAAGCGCATTTGATGTCCGAACACACTGATTGTACCAGTACCGGTCCGATCCGTTTTTTGTGCACCTTCATGCAATATCCGCTCGCACAGTTCAAGGTATGCTTTCATTGCCAGTCCCCTTTTTTAAAACTCGTAATCAACACAACAAGAAGATTTGCGAATTGGTGCCAGATAATTCAAAAATTCTTCGTGTGCTGGGTGAACTTGATATGCTTTCATTGCATCCAATGAATCGAAAACTGTGATTAACGCCAAATCAAATGAACGCTCGGAACGTAGCACGTCAATACCAACTTCGATGGATAGTAACTGCTCAATCTTTCCTTGCAAAGATAGTAAACGTTGTTGCGTTTCGATTAATAATTGTTCCGTTGGCTCATTAAAATTGATGAAAACAATATGTTTTAGCATGAATGATTTCTCCTTTGGTGGCAAGTATAAAATTAATCTATTTCTGTGATTGCTTCTTCTTCGATGATTACTTTGACCATTTGGATTGTTGGGTCCTCAGGTCCTTGAACTGGCAACCCAACCGCCAAATGTTCTTCAATATATTGAATGTTTTCCAACGAAATGACCTCACCCGGCAGTAAAATAGGTATACCAGGCGGATACACCATAATGAATTCTGCGATGATTCGACCTTCCGCTTCTTTAAGCGGAACACTTTCTGTTTCAGCGTAAAATGCATCGCGCGGACTAAGCGCTAAATGCGGAATACCTGGCATTTTTAGATGGACATCGGTTTGTGCCGAATATCCTCTGCGTTCTTCAGCCAATTGTTTCAGGGCACTTAGGAGGGTCTGTCCACTTTCTTCTGAATCACCAGTTGTTATGATACATAGTATATTGTGTAAATCACTCATTTCCACTTCAATCCGATGATGATTGCGTAACCATTTCTCTACGTCGTAACCTGACATGCCAAGATCGTGAACATGTATTAATACTTTCGTCGGATCGAGTGCAAAAGCCGCCTCGGAAATAAGTACTTCTTTGCCCATGCAAGTTAAGCCGGAAATCTTATTAATCTCCTCTCGCAACCATTCTGCTATGCGGATCGCCATGCCTACTCGTTCATGGCCATTCAATGCCAAATGTCGACGGGAAGTGTCAAGTGATGCGAGTAAAATATAGGAAGTGGATGTCGTATGTAGCATGCTAAATACGCTTTGCACCCGTTTCGGATTTATAAGACCATATCGAACGTTTAGCACAGATGCTTGTGTCATGGCACCGCCAAGCTTATGCACACTTGTAGCGGCCATATCTGCACCAGCGTCCATTGCGGATACTGGTAAAGAATCATGGAAATGCAAATGTACGCCATGTGCCTCATCAACAAGTACGGGAATATTTACTCCATGACATACATCAACAATTTCTTTCAAATTCGCACACACACCGAAGTAGGTTGGATTGATCACGAGAACCGCTTTCGCATCCGGATGTCTCTGTATTGCTTTACGCACTGAACGTGTAGAAATACCATGTGCAATTCCATAAACTTCGTCCGCAACCGGCGTTACAAAAACTGGTTTTGCGCCAGCCCAGATGATGGCAGACATTACGGACTTGTGAACATTTCGCGGGACGATAATTTTATCATTCGGTTTACAAACGGACATGATCATCGCCATGATTGCACCGCTTGTCCCTTGAACTGAGAAAAACGTTTCATCCGCGTTAAATGCCTCAGCAGCAAGTTTTAATGTATCACGAATAACACCACCAGGTTGATGTAAATCATCAAGCGGCGCTATATTAATTAAATCGATATTGCACGCATTAGCTCCAATAAACGCACGGAATTCCTCATCCATGCCTTGTCCTTGTTTGTGTCCTGGGATGTGGAACTGAACCGGTTCACGGTTCGCGTGCTGACGCAATGCATCAAATAACGGTGTATGTTCTTGTTGGTATGTCATATTACCCTCCGTTCAAAATTACCTTTTCCGACATACAGTATACCAAGTGTATATTTATAGCGCTACTCTGCTTATGCTAAGATGATGGAGAAAAGGAGAGATGAACATTGCAAAGGGCATTGTACGGAGTGGTAGCCATTTTATTTTTAAACTTTATCGGTTTCGGAATTGTGATTCCGGTCATTCCAGAAATGATTCGAGGAGCAAGCAATCTAGAAATTCATTATTTCCTACTATTGTCGCTGTACTCGTTAATGAGCTTTATAATGGCACCATATTGGGGCGGATTATCCGATCGAATCGGACGAAAACCAGTTATTTTGATTGGATTGTTAGGATTTGCACTAAGTTTTGTATTGTTTGGCATCTCAGCGAACAACTTACTATTAATGTACATTTCACGAATTTTAGGTGGCTTTTTCTCAGGAGCTGCAACGGCTTGTGCACTCGCAGCGGTTACGGATTTGACCGCTCCAGAATCCCGCACCAAAGCAATGGGTTTAGCAGGGATGTCAATCGGCATGGGATTCGTCATCGGTCCTGCAGTTGGAGCATCACTTAGTTTACTTGGACATTCAATTCCATTTTTTACATCCGCAATTTTGGCGATATTAAATACACTATATGTTATGAAATTTGTGCCTGAAACGAATACTTCAAAAGAAATTGAAACGACTAACATTAAAAAAACAAGTAAATGGTCTGCACTATTCGGCCCCGCAAAATATTTATTTATGCTTTCGTTCCTAGTTACATATACACTATCTAGTATTGAAAGCACATTATACTACTTTTCCTTAGTACGCTTTCAAATTACCCCATTTTCTTTCGGGATGATGCTATTGGCTGTTGGATTGGTTGGGGCATTGGTGCAGGGCGGAATTGTAAGACGAGTTGTTAAACCTGGCAAAGAAATTCTTACTGCTCAAATCGGTCTCATTTTGTGCACAATCGGATTTATTGCTTTGTTATATTCAACGGAATATTGGAATGCGACGGTCTATCTATGTATTTTTGGTGCCGGCAACGCATTAATCAGACCATGCGTCCTTTCATTAATTACTCAAAAAAGCGGAATATCTACTGGAATTGCCACTGGCCTAAGTTCATCAATGGATAGTTTGGGACGTATTTTGGGACCGCTAATATCTGGTGCGTTATTCCACTGGTACGTAAATGGTCCATACCTACTTGGCGGAATACTCTGTCTCGTATCACTGCTCGCACTATATCGTTTTGTTAGGAATGAACAAAAGATTAAATTACACACGGTGGAAAGTGGTAATTAACGATAAAAAAGCCAATACTCCGATTACGGAGAATTGGCTTTTTTTATGATAACGCGTCAACAAGTGAAGAATAGATCATTGTTTCATCAAACGGTTTTTTCAAAAAGGCATTAACACCAAGTTCTCTAGCTTCTGCCACACGTTCAGGTGTAATTTGTCCGCTGATTAAAATAATCCTGACGTTTTTTTGAATTTCACGCATCCCTCGAACTGCAGTCATCCCATCCATTTCAGGCATATTCACGTCCATAAATATAAGATCGGGTTTGGTCTCCGCAAACATTTGTATCGCTTCAACACCATTACGAGCAATCGCGCACACATCATACCCTTGTTTTTTCAACATTTGTTTCAGCATCAACAAGACGACATTCGAATCATCCACAATCATAATTTGCTTTTTACGTCGACGATTGTTAATCACTTCAGAAACTTTTAATTTCAAATCATCCATATTAAATGGTTTTATTAAATATTGTTCACAACCGGTCGCAAATGCCTGCACAATATGTTGTTTCGTAGAATTACTCGTCAACATGACCACTGGAATTTTCGCGTAATTCTCAATGCCTTTAATGTGACGCAACCAATCAATTCCGTTTACTCCTGGTAAATGCCAATCCAACAAAATACACTCTATATGTTGACCGTATGCAGAAAGTTGAATCATTGCGTCTTGAACATTCGAAACCATAATTAACTTGTAACCTAGCGCATTGATTTCTTTCTCGATCATTCGACCGATTAACGGCATATCATCCACAATCAGTACGTACATGTCAGTTTACCTCCTAATTCGCGAATTGTTCCATTTCTTCGCATACTTTGTATGGATCAACAATTAATAATAACGTGTCATTTAATTTTACGATTTCGCTAATAAAAGCTTGATCCGATAAATCCATATTCGCTGGACAAGGTTCACACATGTCGTCATCAATATCAATGACCGCACCTGGTCGGTCAATAATCAATCCCAAATAATCAGGGTCTTGCTGCGAATTACGCAATATCATACACGATAATTTTTTCTTTTTCGTCGAACGCGTTCCGTTTATTAAGTTTGCCATATCAAATAACGATACAACTTGACCACGCATATTCATCAGTCCAACGAAAAATTCTGGTGTGCCGGGTACTGGCGTATACTCAAATTGACGGTCGATTTCTTTCACTGTATTAATGGGGACACCATATAACGCATCATCAATATAAAACGTTAATACTTTACCTCGCATGATTCACACCCGCTCTCAACTCAAACCACTGATTCAAGAATCCGAAAAGATGTTCCCAATTGCCTTTATAAAGCGTTTGAATCCCGCCGATTTGATGGCATTCTTCCGTAATTTGCGCATTCATACGCATGCTGATCAACATGCGGAACGTCGTTCCATTTCTATCTCGCTCTTTTGATTCACGAAGCAACTCAATGCCATTGATACCAGGCAACAAATCATCACAAATAATTGCGTCAAATGTTTCAGAGTTCCACTTTTTCAATGCCCTTTTACCGTCAGATTCCAACTGAACTTTAAATCCTGCTTCTTTCAAGTGCGTCGATAAAATTCGGCTGTAATATGGTGTGTCTTCAACCATTAATATTTTCTTCCCGTATGCAAATTCCGAAATTTCCGGCATCGATGTCCGTTCCGGTTGAACGTGTTTCATAAAGGACAATAGATCTATCATTTGTATTGGATCATTACGCAAAATCGCGGTGCCAACCATACCGCGATGCTGATGCGGATCAGAAGTAAATTGAACGGTTGACACAATCGTATCATGAATATTGGTCATTAAAATACCAGTAGGACAGGAAACGAATTTTGGTAATACCATGTACACATGATCTGGCAACTGATTCGGCAATCCGATTGGATATAGCACATCCGGACGAATCACTTTTAATAGATCACCGCGATAAGAAATCACTTCTTCACCACCAATATGTTCGATGGCGGATGACTTTATCTTTTCAACACGAGACACTTGTGCAAGATCAATCCCGAATTTACCACTGTTTCCGGCACTACAAATTAAAATGTTTTGCTGATCAAGTTTCACTTCTTCGACAATGTTTTTATCTGCCTCTGCCTGCTCATGGAAACGTAGTTTCGCCGTATTACAAATCCCTTCAGGATCAAGAATCATCGCAGTTTTTCCATCACCCTGAATTGTCACGCCAAAATAACATTTAAAAAAGCGCAAATACTTGGGCAAAGGCTTTACTAGAATTTCTTCACGCTGAAAAATTTGATCAACGACCAATCCGAATTGGCGAGTTCCTAAATTCAAAACCAATACACGATGTACTTTCTCATCTTTTTCAAGGGATTGGTGACGAATTCCAAGTACATCCGCTAAATGAATAATTGGCAACAACTTCCCGCGCAATCGTAGCATCCACGCCTGTTTTACTTTTTCAAGTTTGCGAGATGTATCATTTTTCTTAATTCTAAGCATTTCTTGTAAATAAACTTGTGGTAAAACGAATTTTTGACCTTGAACGCCTACGATTAACGACGGAATAATAGCAAGTGTTAGTGGCAAATTTAACCGAAATGTTGTACCTTTTCCGACTTTTGTGAAGATATTGATCGTTCCACCCATTTTTTCAATATTTGTTTTGACAACGTCCATTCCGACACCTCGTCCGGAAATGTCTGAAACTTCAGCTGCCGTTGAAAATCCTGGGAAAAAGATCAATTGTAAAATATCATCTTCCGTCATATGTACCGCTTCTGCTTGACGAATTAACCCTTTTGAAATTGCTTTTTGTTTGATTTTCACTACATCTATTCCGCGTCCATCATCTGTAATATCAATCGAAACATGGTCACCTTCATGATAAGCTTTCATTTTCAAATGACCAATTTTACCTTTACCAGCTATTAAACGCTCATCCGGTAATTCCACGCCGTGGTCGACTGCATTTCGTACAAGGTGTGTTAATGGATCTACCAAAGCCTCAATAAGCGATTTGTCTAATTCGACATCGCTACCGTCCAACTCCAAATGAACTTCTTTTTTCGTCATTCGCGCTAGTTCGCGTAATATTCGAGGGAATTTATTAAATACTCGTGAGACGGGTTGCATCCGCGTACGCATAATTTGTTCTTGTAATTCCGTGGTGATCGAATCAATATTTTGCAATACACCTTGTAAACCTGGGATTGTCTTTTGAACGGATTCTAACGTTTTCAGTAACTGATTACGAGCTAGCACCATTTCTCCAGCAAGATCCAATAATGTATTCAACAATGCTACGTTTACTCGAACGGATTCTTCTGTGGTTTGAACTGCCTTAGGTTCATTTGAAACAGGTTTTGCTGATTTATCATGATTTAGCTCGGATTGATTTTCTTCAAATGTGTCAACATCATCTGTCATTTCAACGTTGTTAAACGGTAAACTGGAATCAATCGCTTCCAACTCGTCTAGATCAACAAATAAATCAACCCCAGGAAAAGGTGTTGACAGTACAATTGGTTCATCATTTATCGGTTGGGGAGTTGGATCATGTTTTAATTGTTCTTGAGAAGGAATATCAGCATCCATGTTTAATATCCCTGAGATCGTATCAGTTATGTCTACATCATTACTATTTGATGCATCAGCAACTAGTTGACGAAGTACATCACAACCAAATAGACATTTCTCAATCGCAAGTATTGACATTGGCCTTTTACCATCGCGTATTTCACCAAGCAAGTTTTCCATCGTATGAGCGAGTTTAACAATATTACTAAGCGCAAAAAAACCCGCAGTCCCTTTTATACTATGCACTGCACGGAATGCGCTATTCAATAGTTCACTGTTATGATCACCCTTGAATAATTTCAACAATGCCGTCTCATAATCTTCAAGATTCGCAAATGCCTCTTCGATAAATTCCTGCATAAATTCTTCATTAATCACCGAATTCACTCCTTAGAATCCCGACAATTATTTCAAAGCATCTACTAATACATGATATAAGCCATTCTCATCAAAAGGTTTACGGATAATTCCAATCGCACCTAGCTTCTTTGAATCCTCTTCTACTTCCACCGAATGATTCGATGTCATACAAATAATACGAGCTTTTGGATCATCATTTCGAATATTAGCAATAGCCTGCATTCCATCTACTTTTGGCATGTTAAGATCCATAAAAATCAAATAAGGTTTATGTTCAAAATATACCCGTTTTGCTTCGTCACCATCACGAGCAATACAAGTGACTTCATAACCCATTTTCTTTAGTAATCGACTTACCATCGTTATGATCAAATTCGAATCATCAACGACCATAATCCGCTTTTTAAAATTTATCTTATCATATACATCTTGGATTCGGCTTTTTAATTCCTCTGGTTTATACGGCTTGATCAAATAATGTGACGCTCCAGCTGAAAAGGCTTGGGCAATTGCCTGCTTAGACGTATTACTCGTAAGCATAATAACTGTTAGATGTGCTAAATCTGAAGAAGCTTTCATTCTTGATAACATTTCAATTCCGCTCATCATTGGCAAATGCCAATCCAGCAACACGAGGTCAATTTCCTTTGAATAATAATGCATCATCTGAAAAGCTTGGTGCGGATTTTGTGCATACATTAATTGTTTTCCTAATGATTCAACGATCGGAGTTACCATACGAACGATCACAGGCATATCATCAACGAGCAAAACGTACAAGGATGGCACCTCCCAAGATTTGAGAACAGATGGTGTTTTATTCGCCATGTATTTGCCGTTTCCTCTAAAAAAACCTGCCACCAAAAAGATGACAGGTTTTTGCAAGATTAACTCAATGCATCAACTAGTGATGCATATATTTTCAATTCTTCAAATGGTTTAAGGATAAATGCTGATGCACCCAACTTAATCGCTTCATTCTCAACATCTTTATGATGATTGGAAGTCATGATGATAATCTTAGCTTCTTTATTATGTTCGCGAATTTTAATGAGTGCAGAAAATCCATCCACTTTGGGCATATTTATATCCATAAAAACAAGATCTGGTTTCAATTCTGCGTGCATTTTAATCGCTTCATCGCCATCTCCCGCAACGCCGCACACTTCATAGCCCATTTTTTTCAAAATACGTGTCAACATGACAACAACCAGTTTTGAGTCATCAACAAGCATAATATTTTTACGATTGTAAACTTTATCATAAACATCCCGAATCCGTAATTGTAAATCATCTAAGTTAAATGGCTTAATGATATAGTGCATTGCACCTGCAGAAAACGCCTGTGCGATTGCAGATTTATTCATGTTACTTGTCAACATAATGACTGGAATCTTCTGAAACTCTGGCTTTTGCTTGATCACAGCAAGGAATTCGATCCCAGACATCAATGGCATATGCCAATCCAAAAGGATCAAATCGATCTCATGATGTCTTTCTTTTAGGATTTGCAAACCTTCAATGGCGGTTCCCGCAGTAATTAGTTTCCGATCAAATGATTCAATGACATGCACAATGACATGTCCAACCAATGTCATATCGTCGACCAATAAAACATTCACAATGTGCAACTCCCTCAATGGATTACAGGTTTAAATCTTTACGTTTACCACTTACCATAAAGATTACGCCTTCACCAATATTCGTGGTGTGATCCGCAACCCGTTCCAAATATTGTGCAACCATCAACAAATGCGTCAATTGACGATTACGATTATAATCGCTTCCCATCAATTGTACAATATCTTGAAATATTGTGCTATATAACTTATCTACTTCATCATCTTTAACTGCAAGAGCTGCCGCACGGTTCACATTGCGCTCTGTGTAAGACTCCAATGCTTCTTTCAACATTTCCTTCGCAATTTCCGCCATACGAGGAATATCGATTAACGGTTTTACTAAATTTTCCCCGGACAAGCGAATCGTAGTTTTGGAAATATCAACGGCATGATCCGCAATCCGTTCAAGATCGGTTGCGATCTTTAACGCGGCCCCAATTGTACGCAAATCACTTGCTAACGGTTGTTGCAATGCAATTAAACGCAGACAACGTTCTTCCACATTCAACGTCATTTTATCAATTAAATCATCATTTTCAACGACTTGTTCTGCTAATGTGTCGTTTAGGGTCATTAAAGATTCGACAGCCTGATTAATCGCTTCTTCAACATAGTGGCCCATCTTCAAAATATCATTTTGCAATTCTTCGATTGAATGATGAAAATTCGCACGATTATCCATGGAAGACCCCCGCTTTCAACCTAGTTAGTTTATCCGAATCGTCCAGTCACGTAATCTTCTGTTCGTTGGTCAACCGGATTTGAAAAGATTGTATCTGTCTCTGAAAACTCTACCATTTCACCGTTCAAGAAAAATGCCGTTTGGTCTGATACGCGACCAGCCTGTTGCATATTGTGCGTCACGATAACAATCGTGTATTTCTCTTTCAATTGTTGAATTAATTCTTCAATTTTCAGTGTGGAAATGGGATCCAACGCAGATGTAGGCTCGTCCATCAATAATACTTCAGGATTTACCGCTAATGCCCTAGCAATACATAAACGTTGTTGTTGACCTCCAGATAAACCATAAGCTGATTTTTTCAAATCACCTTTTACTTCATCCCAAAGTGCTGCATCACGTAAACTCTTCTCAACAATGTCATCTAATTCTGACTTTTTCTTTGTACCATGAATTCGCGGTCCATAAGCAACATTATCATAGATTGATTTCGGAAACGGGTTCGGTTGTTGGAACACCATACCAACTCGTTTACGTAGCAATTCTACATTCACTTCTGGTTCATAAATGTTATTTCCATGAATTGTAACTGTTCCCTTAATTTTTACCGTTTTAATCATATCATTCATTCGGTTTAATGTGCGCAATAATGTAGACTTTCCACAACCAGATGGTCCAATAAATGCTGTAATCGATTTTTCTGGTAAAAACATCGAAACATTCTTTAAAGCATGAAACTCTCCATAAAATAAATCCAACGATTGAATATCAATCATGTATAAAAGCCTCCTGCAGTGTTCAGATCATGAACGCTGGTATTTGTTGCGGAGCATAATGGCAATCAAATTCATCCCCAAAAGCATAATCAATAATACAATAATACCTGCTGCCGCCAACTGTCCAAACGACTCTTCTGGACGACCTGCCCAACTATATATTTGAATCGGCATCGCTGTGAAATCACTGAAAAGTGAGTTCGGTACAAAGGCAATGTATGAAGCAGCTCCAACTACGATGAGCGGCGCCGTTTCCCCAATTGCTCTCGATAAAGATAAAATTGATCCTGTTAAAATCCCAGGCATTGCAGAAGGTAATACAACGCGTAATATCGTCTGCCACGGATTCGCTCCAAGCGCGAGGGATGCATTGCGTTGATGATTCGGCACCGCCTTTAATGATTCACGAGCCGCAACAATAATGACAGGCAGCACCAGTAAAGTCATCGTTAATGCACCTGAAATGAGGCTGCGCCCAAGATCAAATAACCGAACAAAAATTGTCAAACCAAGCAGTCCATACACAACGGACGGCACACCTGCGAGGTTGGAAATATTCGTTTGGATAAAACGACTTAACCATGTATTCTTCGCATATTCTTCTAAATAAATCGCTGTTGACACTCCAATAATAAACGTAAGCGGAGCAGTAATCAACATTAACCATAACGTTCCGAAAAATGCAGCTTTGATCCCTGACTTTTCCGGGAAGCGTGATGAAAAATGCGTGAAGAAATCAAGTGAAATCCAACCGCTTCCTTTTGCAATAATTTGCACCAATAATATTCCCAATGTAACAATTCCGATCATTGTAGAAAACAAAAATAATATGTGCATGATCCGATTCGATCGTTTCCGACGTTGAATATGCTGCAATTCAAAATTTTTCATCCGCCGTAGTCCTCCCGAAATTTACTTGAAATATAATTTGCTAATAAATTCATGCCTAATGTGATTGCAAATAATGTAATCCCAACAGCATAAATACTTAAATATTCAACAGAACCATATTGGATATCTCCTGCGCTGACTTGAACAATATAGGCAGTTAACGTTTCAATACTTTCTAAAGGATTAAACGAAATTCTTGGTTGCAGTCCCGCAGCAAGCGCAACAATCATCGTCTCTCCAACTGCACGGGATAGCCCGAGAACAAAGGAAGCAATAATGCCTGATAATGCAGCTGGAACAACGACTTTAATGGCAACTTCTAATTTTGTTGATCCCACAGCATATGCCCCGTTTCGAAGCGCACGCGGTACAGCCATCATTGCATCTTCACTTAAGGACGATATCATCGGAATAATCATGATTCCTACAACGATTGATGCACTTAGCGCATTAAATACTTCCGTTGATGGAATGATTTTTTGTAGTATAGGTGTAACAAACGTCAATGCAAAAAATCCGTACACAATCGTTGGGATCCCTGCAAGAATTTCCAGTATAGGCTTCACAATGGTACGCACTCGATCCGGTGCATATTCACTTAAGTAAATAGCACTACCAAGTCCTACCGGTAAGGCAACAATACTTGAAAAAAAGGTGATCATTACCGTTCCTAAAATCAATGGAACAACACCGAATTTGGGTTCTGCAAACAATGGCTCCCATTTTAATCCTGTAAAAAAATCATAAACACTCACCGAACTAAAAAACGTTATTGACTCTTTTAACAAGATAAATACAATTGCAAACGTCGTTAAAATTGAAATTAATGAAAATCCGAGTAATACTTTTGGCATTACCCGATCCGACGAATACCAATTTTTTTTGCGTTTGAATGCGTTCATAGTATCCTCCCATAAAACAAGCAATTGCGCCGTCCCAAAGAAGGAACGACGCGTGCTGTATGTTATTTATTGCAATAATTTTAAGTTGGCTTCGTAATCTTCTGCAGGCAAGTGAATAGATTTTACAAAATCGATCAATTTTTGTGCATCAGGTGAATTATAGTATTGAAGGAATGCTTTCACTTCAGGTTTTTTCAACGCATTCTTGGTCGTATAAACGAATAATTTGCGAGATAGCGGCTTGTATGCTCCGGACTTAATCGAATCAATGGATGGTTCAACTGCAGCAGTAGCATCATCCAATTTCACTTTTACTGCAGTGAGTTTGTCTTTATTTTCTTCGTAATAAGCAAATCCGAAGTAACCAAGACTGAATTCATCACCTTGAACACCTTTAACTAATACGTTATCATCTTCGGATTGCGTGTAATCTGCACGAGATTCTTTTTCTACCCCATTAATTGCTTTTGTGAAGAAGTCAAACGTTCCAGATGCTGTTCCTGGTCCATACAATTTAATTTCTTCATTCGGCCAACCAGCGCGAACATCGCTCCAATTTTTTACCGTACTATCCTTTTGCCATATTTTCTTCAATTCATCAACTGTCATTTCAGTTGCAAATGTATTCTTCTTGTTAATGACAAGAGTAATTCCATCGAATGCGATTGGAAACGACAATGGCTCTTCGCCTTTTGCTTGAAGCAATTCAAGTTCTGTTTCCTTACCTGCTTCAGACGCAATGCCATCTTTAGGTTTTTTAATTTCACGAGATGCATCTGCAATTTCAATTTCGCCAGCAATCAATTTTTTGAAACCGCCACCTGTACCTGATTCACCAACCGTTACTTGAACACCTGAATTTTTTGCCATGAACTCTTCAGCTATTGCTTGTGAGATTGGGAATACTGTGGAAGAACCGTCTACACGAATTGTTCCACTTAGCGAACCGTTTGATGAATCTGAACTACTACCACAACCAGTCAATCCGATTGCCACGATTAGTGCCATTACTGAACTAGTGATCAAACTTACTGTTTTTTTCATTGTAAAAGTTCTCCCTTGTTTGTGCATTCGTTTTCACTCTCAGTAAGCATCTTATCAATGAAATATTAAGCTAATATTATCCCAATGTAAACTCTGTGTAAAATGTTAACGTACAATTAATTTATATCCGACGCCGCGGACCGCATCAATTTGGACGGATTGTTGATTCATTTCAAGTTTTTTGCGCAAAGAACTGACATGTACGTCCACAGTTCGCTGCTCACCAAAGTAATCAAATCCCCAAATGTCATTCATCAATTCTTCACGAGTAATAATCTTCCCAATTCGCTTCGTCATATACAAAAGTACTTGAAATTCTTTCGGTCGAAGTGTTATTGATTTCCCCCCTTGATGAACTTCGTATTTTTCGGGATAAATATTTAGTTCCCCGAGTTGTATAATTTCTTCACGCTCCGATGATTTTACCGGTTGTTTTTCACCACCAGTGAACAATTGGGTCCTGCGTAGCACGGCATGCACACGTGCAAGCAATTCCGATAGTGCGAACGGTTTGGTCATGTAGTCATCCGCACCACTTACTAGACCTTGAACAATTTCTTCTTCCGCATTTCTTGCGGTCAAAATAATAATGGGCGTGCCCATACCTTCTTGTCGCCATTTTTCAAGCAATTGAAAACCGTTTAAACCAGGTAACATAATATCCAAAAGAATTAAATCAAAAGATGTATCCATTGCAACGCGAAACGCTTCGCCACCATGATTTACGATGGTGGTCTTGAAATTTTCTTTGTTTAAATTATAGGACAACAACGTTGCGATGGTCGGTTCGTCTTCCACAATTAATATATTAGGAATCATCTTAATACATCTCCCTTTTCCTGCAATTGAACGAGCGGTAGGATGACAACGAAACGACTTCCCTTTCCTTGTCTACTTTCTACGTGTATCGTGCCGTGATGCAATTCGATAATATGTTTAACAATTGATAACCCAAGTCCGGTTCCACCTGAACTTCTACTCCGTGCTTTATCAACACGATAAAACCGCTCAAAAATTCTAGGCAAATCATCATGGTGAATTCCTATACCATTGTCCGTCACGGAAATATTCACGGTATTCAATCCATCGGCTTGCTGTTGGATCGAAGCTTGTACCGTTACTTTACCTGAATCAAGTGTATAATGAACGGCATTTGACAGCAAATTAATCATAACTTGGCGAATTCGATCTTCGTCCGCTTCAAAATATATACTTTCTTGTATCGCATCAATTAGCGCGATTTTTTTTAAGTCAGCCTCATTACGAACGACATTCATCGATGCTTGCACGGTTTCCACTAACGAGATCCGCGTATATTGCATCGGTACTCGCTTCGATTCCAAACGTGACAATTCCAAAATTCCATTGATCAATCGATTTAAACGTTCACTCTCTTCCATGATAATTGTTAAAAATGAACTTGATATTTCCGGATCATCTTTGGCACCAGATAATAATGTTTCGGCAAATCCGCGAATCGCCGCAATCGGTGTTTTTAATTCATGAGATACATTCGCTACAAATTCTGACCGCATCCGTTCCAGTCGTCTTAGTGGTGTAATATCCTGAATCAATAACATTAGTGCTGCTTCTCCGTCTGGCAACATTGGTAATGGAATGACTCTAAAAAACAAAATGCGATCTTCGGGGTAGTAAACATGTAATTCATGTTCCCCTGTTTTCCGATGTAACATCGCAGCATCAATCCATTGCACCACTTCGTATGGCACGACTTCTACAATGAATCGTTTCGCATTTGCACCCTTATATGAAAATCCTAGAAATTGTTCAGAAGCATCATTCATGAGTACGATTTTGGTTTGTTCATCTAAAAGAACGATACCCGTTTGCATTGATTCTACTATCGTTTGTAATCTTGCAAATTGTACTGAACGCATGCGCATTTGTTCGTGCACACTGGAAGCCATCTGATTAAGTGCAACAACTAACGGAGCAACTGGTTCTGTCGGAATCACATCCAGTCTGGTCAAAAAATTAAAGTTTGTCCATTCGCGAATTGTGCGGATCGTATTCGGCATTCGGTTCGTCCATTGAAAGGCAATTTTTTCGAGCAAAAAATAAATAAGTAACAACACAACAAGAACTGCAAGCAATTGTGCGCGAAAATCTTGCTCTTCACTAGTTAACTCAATCTTGGAAATTGACAACCGAACAATTCCTTCACTCCCCAAAGAAACCGCTGTGTATAAAAACTGTTGGTGTAAAGAATTACTTTCTCGAATAGATGTTCCGTATTCACTTTTTAATGCATCTACAATTTCAGGTCTTGTTAAATGATTATCCAGTAGCCCAGGGTCAATCGCATTATCAAATTTAACGCCTCCATCCTTATTAATCCAAGTGATGCGCCATACCGGATGATGTTTTGTTATATTTTCGAGCCATTGTTTCACTTGAAGATTTGTTGTTGCAACAGATTTCAATGAACGAAGCAAATCAATCATTTGTGATTGAGTGTTAACCATAAGTCGATTACTATCTTGATCTTTTAACCAAGCACCATAAATCACCATTAAGAGCATAATTCCGATTAAACCAATAAAACGAAACCTTAATTTACTGCTCATATCACACCTCCGTTTGAGGAAATTTTATCATTAACCTAAAAAGAAAAGCACAATCCCGTCAATCAAGATTGTGCTTTCAACGTAAATATGCCTGTATTTTGGTCAGGTGTGATTTCCAATATGTTCGTACCTTTATATTGAATAACCCATGGTAATGCGTCAAAATGGTAACCTCGTTGCTCGTACGTGTAGATAAACGTTGCATTACCATCCATTTCTTCATACGTAAAATGAATTCGATTAAATTGACCTTCTTCAAATGAGAAGGTTGATCCGTCATCTTCATATAACGTACCTTCCGCTTTACCTGTTGCGGGATCAACATAGATATTAATCTTCAGCGGTTCAGTAACCGTTGCATCGATATGCAATTTCACAGCGTCTTCCACCAACATCGAACCTGCGCGAATCA
>CANHGK010000034.1 GCA_947460235.1 Paenibacillaceae bacterium
GCAATCCATTCCTTCGTTTTTTTCATTCGAAATGAATTGCCATTCATATTCACAATATACGATTGGTAAGTGAGCCGATCGACCATCGCTGCGGTCATGACCGGGTCCTGAAAGATTTCGTCCCAGCGTTCAAAAGATAAATTGGTTGTAATGGTGGCTCGACACTTCCATTTTACTAAAGTAAGGTTTCTTTTTCATTTTCTCAAAAAAGTGAAGGGGCTTATCCCAAAGTTCAATTTTTACGACCTTTTGGGACAGCCCCATTGGCTAGCCGATGATGACAAATTTAATTAACAATCCAAAAGCAATCACCGCTCCTGCTGTAATCACGCTTCCTAAAAACTGCAATGGTCGATTCGTGTGAACGGTTGCTTTTCTTATAATTAGAATGCCTAGTATTGCTCCCGTCAGCAATATCGCTAACATTAAACTAAAAAGTGGAGTCATTTCCATATCTCCTTTGATTTTTTCTTAAAGTTGTAAGATTCGATTGAAATGAAATCCTGCATCGACTCGCGATGCATACCAGTCGACCGCTACAGTAATGATGGCTGCAAGGAAACCTATTGCTAAAAGAGCTGCGATTATAGTGCCGATTCCAGCTGTCGCTATTGTAGCCGTTAGTACTGTTACTGCTCCAGACGAAATGAATCCAACGCCAGTTGAAATCATCTGTATTTCTCGCGTTTTCATCGTAGCAATATCTGTTCTAAAAATGTTCAATTCCGTGTCTAGCGTCGACCCAATGGTTACAGGACCGGGTGTTTTACATATATTGATACACACTTGCCATTTTGTTTCGTATTTTTTTAGCGTAGTGTTAAATACATTGTTAACTAAATAGCTGTAACCAGAAGAGAATTGACTGGTTGCACCATCTACGCGTATAACCGCAGGGGTTGAAGTAGGCGCCGATGATGCCACTTGTGGAGCAGTGATTGAAGCAAGTGCAATTCCAGTTCCATTTCCTGAAGTTGAACCACTTGCCAACAACACACCTTTATCATTCGAAACGGTGTAGGAGCTGGTTTTTTTATTAAACGTAGCAACGGATGTTGATGAACCATCATTGACTGAGACTTTTCTAGCACCAGAGTCGTCTTGCAAAATCGTATATTTGTAGGTTTTACCTTGATACACGATGGTTTGTGCGGTCGTAGTGGCTGCACTTGCAGGAACCACCAATCCAACCATTATCGCAATCATCAGAAGTACTGCAATCCAAGATTTCTTTGCCATCCATTTTCGCATTCTTTCTATTCCCCTGTCCATTAATTTCTTGTAAATTAATCCTATCATCTGCGCTCCGAAATCCACAACGAAACATTACCGAAAACTTTCCATTTCGGTACCGAAATGATACCGAAATAAAGATAGGTGAGACGTGCGGATTCTTATTAACTAATGTTTATATCATTCATCCGAAGTTCGGAACCAGCGACGATTAAACGGGCTTCAAAAAATGTATATCCGGTCATTTATTTTCTGGAATTGAAGCAAGCACTGTACTGTCCCTGGTGTTTTTAAGGTGCCATATGAATTGACAATTACATCAGAGAACTTGAGAAACTAGTGCCTTGTGAGAAAATAGATATACCAGATATTTGGGGTCAAGTCCCGAAACGAAAAAAATAGCACGCTAAGGATTTTGAATATACCGAATGTATCATTGCCCCGTAGTTTTTCAGATGTCATTTATGACGTGCTACGGGTTTCTTCTATATTAAAGGTCAGCAGCAATTTAAATAAAAAGCTAGGAATCCGGAAAATCGGAACCTAGCTTCTCTTTTTTTGCCATTACGTTTTTTAGATGGTGCGCCGGTGCCGCCACTCAAGCAAAAAAACAATGACTCTTTCGCAGATCGGCTCATGTTTTTTCCCGTGGTCATCCCGTAAGCACCGCTCATATAACGATGATTGCAACACTCAATCGCGACGGTTTCATTACTCATTCGGAGTCACTATCATTTCCTTTTTGAATTTCTGACCCATCGGTGTGTCCAGCGGAATCACTGTAGCGTGTTTGCATTTGGAGCAAGAATCGTATCTGGTAGTTAGCCGCCAAATGGAGTATATGATTCCTGGCACGATAAAAACGATCCACAAAATTAGTTCGATTAAGATGCTTCCTTTGGTGATCCGTTTTGCCTTTCCCTCATGGCCGCAGGTCGTACAAATCATCGTTTTTGCCATTGTTACGTTCCCTTCGAAAATAACTGAATAGTTATTTGTGTTAGCTATTTAAAATAATTAAATAAAATTACTATGATCAAGATGTTATCCCGCGCACATCTCAGAGAAAACTCGGTACAAATCCCGGAGTAGCACCTGTTTTTTATTCAGTTCTTCCGGCGATTTCGTGCTTAACTCACACAAAAAGTGTTCCCCGTACAGATTCTTCAATGCTTCTAAAGACTTCTTCATTGTTTCGATTTTGCAATTCCTTCATATAAATGTTTTTGATTTTACTGAATGTGTACACATTATTTTTATCATTACTATGAGTTTAAGCAGTGAAAGTAAAAATGAGAATTTTGTCCAAATCTATTGTGCCTTTTGTGCTGCTTTTGATAGAATAAACAATGTTTGAAATTCTATTCATCATTAATATGGAGGTCCGCACGAATGAGTGGTTTGGGAATTGAAGCATGGTTACCCTTAAATATTGTTGATAATTTATTGAGCATGTTGATCTTTTTTCGCTTCGTGAACTGGAACGTTCGGAAATATCCGCTGGCGTTTTGGAGTCAAGTACTATTGATGGGTTCGATGGATGCGATTTGGAATAGTTATTTTGATTATGATGAAAATCGGATTTGGATTAACACGCTGATTATGATTGTGTGCACCACGGCGTTTATGCCTAGGTACCGACTGCGGGCGTTCGCGGGTGTGCTCATGACGAAAGTGTTCGAAGTATTGAGTGAATTGGTGTACGCGGCGTATTTGGCATTTGTCGCAGGCGTCGATTTAAGTACCGTAAATAAGGATTTTTTCACGGTGGAGACGACGTTGCAACTGGCTGGGACGGCGTACTTGGTGAAGTTGATTTTGTTGCTGATTTTTCAGCGCACAGGGTTTAAATTGTTTAAGCAAGAAGTGGAGACAGGCAAGGGAGAGCGCGGCGACGAGTTTCGTAAATATCGATACAGTTTGTTACTTTTAATTGTTGTGATCGTTTCGCAATTGTTTTTTTATTTTATCTGGGTAAGTCAGGGGAAAGTGTCTTCTACGGTATTTGTTTCGGTCGTTTCTGCGATTTCAGCGGTGTTTGCGATGATCTTCATTTTAATGAAACAAGCGGATGCAAAGGAACAACTGGTTCAGAAGCAAGAGTTATTGACATGGCAGGAAACACAACTCGATCAAGTGCAGACCTTGTTTACCGCATTGCGTGCTGAGCGGCATGATTTTGTGAACCATGTCCAGGTATTGCAAGGTTTAGTGCACAGTGGTTCGATTGATGAGGCGGACAAGTATTTAGGGTTACTGGCTTCGGATGTACGCACGATGCATCAGGTGTTGGTCAAAGATCATCCGCTGTTAAGCGCATTGTTGCAGGTGAAAATGGCTCAATGCGCACGTGAAGGCATTGAATTGGATATTCAACTGATGGACCCACTGCGGGATGTACATTGGCGCAGCACGGAGATGATTACGCTGATCGGAAATGTGGTCAATAATGCCATTGAAGCTTTTCTGGAGAGTCATCACGTTAATTCAGATGAACGGAAAATTTGGTTGCGATCTCGAAGAGTTGGCAATGGACTGGTGGAATTGGTGATTGGTAATAATGCGGACCCGATTTCAACGGAGATGTTGCACCGGATTCAGGAGGTTGGTGTGACCTCCAAAAAAGGTCATTCGGGCATCGGGTTGGCGTCGGTGGCGCAAATTGTGGCGCGAATCCACGGCCGGATGGATGTACAGAGCGATCGCGAACATGGCACGCAGTTTTTGTTTACGCTGAAGGTAGGTTGACTTGACAACGCAAGTCAAAAGCGATAGCATTTGTCTATTATCGGAATATCCTAAATACGTTGAAGAGGACTAGTACGATTTTCGAAGCGCGCAGAGAGCTGTTGGTAGGTGCGAAACAGCCGCTAAGAGATCTGAACTCACCTTGGAGTTACCCGCTGAACCGATGGTTTGGTTAGGCGGTGTCGGAACCTGACCGTTATCTCAGGAAGAGTGGTGGATGAACCGTTGGGGTTGATCTGCATTCGCAGAGTGCATGTCTTTGACGACATGAATTCAGAGTGGTACCGCGTAAGACATCCTAGTCTTTCGTCTCTGTTATAGGGGATGGAAGGCTTTTTTTGTTGTATCGACTGATGAGAGGATTGAATAACATGAAAAATGTTGAAAAATATGCACGCGGTTATTTTATGCCGCCAGTCACGAGTTTGAATTGGACACGCAAAGAATATATTACAGAAGCGCCGATTTGGTGTAGCGTCGATCTACGCGACGGGAACCAGGCGCTCATTGTACCGATGAATCTCGATGAAAAATTAGAGTATTTCAAAATGCTTGTCGCGATCGGATTTAAGGAAATCGAGGTCGGTTTTCCGGCTGCTTCGGAGACTGAATTTGCGTTTTTGCGTGCACTGATTGAGCAAGATTTGATTCCAGATGATGTGACGATACAAGTATTGACTCAATCTCGCGAACACATTATTCGTAAAACGTTCGAATCGTTGAAAGGTACGAAAAAAGCGATCGTTCATTTGTACAACTCAACGTCGATCTCGCAACGCGAACAAGTTTTCCGCAAATCAAAAGAAGAAATCATAGCCATTGCGGTGAACGGTGCGGAATTGTTTAAGCAATGTGCAGCGGAAACGGAAGGGAATTTTCAATTCCAGTATTCGCCGGAAAGTTTTACGGGTACCGAAATCGAGTTTGCACTTGAAATTTGTAATCGGGTGCTCGATGTATGGCAACCGGCAGCGGAAAATAAAGTGATCATCAATTTGCCGGCGACGGTGTCGATGTCGATGCCGCACGTCTATGCCAGCCAAATTGAATACATGAGCGAAAACATGAAATACCGTGAGCATGTCATTTTGTCCCTTCATCCGCACAATGATCGCGGAACTGGAGTGGCAGATGCGGAACTTGGGATGCTTGCTGGTGCAGATCGCGTCGAGGGAACATTGTTCGGTAACGGCGAACGGACGGGGAATGTGGACATCGTCACACTTGCGCTGAACATGTATTCGCACGGCGTCGATCCGAAATTGAATTTTGATAACATTCCGGAGATCATTAAGGTGTATGAACAAGTGACCAAACTTCGCGTGCCTGAAAGACATCCGTACAGCGGAGAATTGGTATTTACCGCGTTCTCTGGTTCGCACCAAGATGCAATCGCAAAAGGGATGAAATGGCGTGAAGATGAGAATCCACGTTATTGGTCGGTTCCGTATTTGCCGATTGATCCTCTCGATGTTGGACGAAAATATGAAGGTGACATCATCCGAATCAACAGCCAATCCGGAAAAGGCGGCATCGGATATGTGCTACAATTGAAATACGGACTTGATCTGCCCGCGAAAATGCGTGAGCACTTCGGTTACGTTGTGAAAAATGTTTCCGATCAGCAGCAAAAAGAGTTACAACCGGAAGAAATTTATGAGATTTTCAAACGGGAATATGTCAACATCAAAACGCCGGTCGAGTTTATGAAGTACCGTGTGCTCGATGACGACGATTTCCAAACGAGCGTTACGATTCGGATGAATGAGACCGTGCATGAATTGAGCGGTTCTGGAAACGGTCGCTTGGATGCGATCAATAATGCGTTGCAAACGAGTTTGGAATTGTCATACAGCGATCTAATTTATAAAGAGCATGCCTTGGAAATGGGATCGAAATCCCAAGCGGTGTCGTATATCGGAGTGAAAGCAACAGATGGCAACGTGTATTGGGGTTGCGGAATCGACGTGGACATTATGGCTTCCTCGATTAAAGCGTTATTCAGCGCGATCAACCAGATGATTATGAGTCGTTCTAACGCATGACGTAGAGAATTGAATGATTAATGCGTTAAGAGACCCCCGTTCGAAATCACGTCGAACGAGGGTCGTTTTATTTTGTGCGTGTATCTTGTTCCAAATGTACTGCTGGAGTAGGATGAATATAGAAACAATATGTTTTTCTTGTAGGAGGCACAGTCAATGAACCAACTCAGTGAGGAACGAAAAAAACTAATTGTTGAGTATTTAACGGAACATTTGAAATGTGAAACGATTATTTTATTCGGATCAGCTACCCGAGGTGCGCTTCGCGAAGACAGTGATATTGATATCTCCTATCTATCAGACCAGCAAAATAGCCATTATGAGCGTTTCATGATTGCACAGGGATTGGCAATGTTGTTAAAAATGGATGTTGATTTGATTAACTTTGACCTTGCAAGTTCTGTCTTCAAAGTTCAGATACTCTCCAACTATGAAATTCTTTATGATCAAAATTCGGTGAGAAAAGATTATGCGTTTATGCGTGCACTAAAAGAATATGCTTTATTGAATGAGGAACGTGCAGTTATTTTACGATAAAAAGGGTACTTCGAAACCATCTACCGTTGCTTGCAACGGGTGAGTGTGGAATATGCAAATGAGCCACGGAATTTGAATGATTTGACCAAACAAGATTCGATCATACTAAACATTCAGCGCGCATGCGAGGCATCGATCGATTTGGCCATGCATTTGGTTTCGCGAAAAAATCTAGGAATTCCTCAGCATAGCCGCGAGGCGTTTGAATTATTGTCAAAAGCAAACCTTATCGATGAAACGTTGTTGAAAGCAATGATCGCTATGGTTGGCTTTCGTAATGTAGCGATTCATGATTATCAGTCAGTACAACTTGGTATTATTCAGGCGATTGTGGAAAAACATTTGGTCGATCTAGAGCGGTTTGCGACGGTTGCAAAATCCATTGCGTGTTAAATGGTCGTTATCCGAACAATGATTCACATGATGAAATTTGGAATTTGATCATGGAGTTGAAGTGAATTGGAGGAATCACATGTTTACGGAACTCGATCAGAAAAAGAGTTGCTTAGATCATAAGCTTCCTTTTCCTGAGCATACGATCCGAACATTGCGTGAGCATCTCTATTTGGAGTGGACGTATCATTCCAATGCGATCGAAGGGAATACGTTAACACTTTCGGAAACGAAAGTGGTACTAGAGGGGATTACGTTCGGCGGGAAAACATTGCATGAGCATTTGGAAGTCATCAATCATCTGGGAGCCATATATTACTTAGAGGAAATCATTCGGAATGTGGAACCATTTACGGAATGGCAAATCAAAAATTTACATCGACTCGTTTTAAAGGGAATTAGCGATCGGGATGCGGGAAGTTATCGACAACAGAACGTGTTGATTAGCGGCGCTAAGCATATTCCACCAGATTCTACTGCGCTGTCAGCAGAGATGGAACAGTTAATGAAGTGGTATCACGAAGTTGCGATTGCGTTACATCCGTTTGTTGATGGCAATGGTCGCACATCGCGGTTACTTTTGAATTTTGAATTGATGAAAAATGGATATCCGCCAACGGTGATTCGCAAAGAGAATCGTCTTGCTTATTATCAGGCATTGGATTGGGCGCATATGACGGGGGATTGCGATGATTTCATTCGTATCGTGATCGATGCGGTGCACGTGTCGCTTGATTTATATGTGAAAATGATGAAAACTGCAAATTGACGTTTAATATGTGCATCCCTTCACTACTGGAGCGGATGCATTTTTTGTATTGTTTTATCACTTGTTTTTAATAACAACTATTTGTTTACCTTCCATTTTTCATCAATTGTCCACTCACCAAAAAATTCATCTTCGTTCAATATGACAAGAAAAATCGGGCCCAAAAACGTAATGATATGTCCGATCACCACATGGAAGGGGAGATTAATTTGAATCGTTTTACAAAAGTTTACCCATTTGCTTTTCATCAAAGCATCTGATTGAAAAGATTCTATAACTTGCATCGAATGTTTTTCATATATTCGTCTCCGATTTCGCAATGTTTCCGTAATTGCTTCTTGCAAGACACGACCATCGAACGAATATCGGATTGACAAATCGTAAATATCAAAAAAATCTTTCATACGACTCGTGTAACTCATTCGTTCTAAAATTGCATCAAACTTCTCGGCAATAACGGATTCTAAGGAATAACCTATGATTAAAGGTGAATCGAATCCGTCGATTTGAGTAGGATATGAGAAAGGAACGGGTTTTGGTACGATCACATCTCCAACACCTAAATCTATATCAAAAGGTGTGCTAGTTCGCTTGAGTTTACCAACCATTTGGAATCGCAAACCATGATATATTCGGTGTTCAGATATCGATTTTATGTGTTCCATTTCTAGTAGAATAAAATCATTGTTTTGTGAAATGATTTCACTAATAATTTCTTTCATTAGTGCTTCTTCGTTTGATAATCGTTGTATCAAAAAGTCCATATCTACGGTTGGACGAGATGAGAAGTTCGTCAATCCATACAAAAGTAATCCACCTTTTAAAATGAATCGGTTAGCATACTGTGATTGTGCCAATCTTCGTAAAAATTCTTCTTGGAAAAACAATTGAAGAATGATCTGAAAAGAGACATTACTCTGCTTTGATTTTGCTTTAAGTCGATCCAAGATCGATTGCGCTTGATCTGCCATTATAACCACATTCCTATCAATTGATTTACTTTATTTTCTACACGGAGCGTTTTTGAGTAAGTTTTGAGTCGTGCAATTTGTTTTTGGGGATCAGTTAAGTAACTTTTGATGGCTTGATTAACGATTTCACGATCCATTCGATTCATATGACGAATCACATCACAGATCACTCGTTCTCGATTGTAAATCTTCAATTGATGATTTTCGATCTGCTCAAGAGTGATGCCAATGTCAAGTAATGAGGTGGATACAAAATGTGCGACAATGCGTACGAGATTATTTTTTAGTCTTTTTCTATTGATCGTTCGCTCGAATGCCAAGTGCAGTACATTTGGTGTCCGGTCGATGTAACGATAATAATGAAGTGCAGAAAGTGAACAAATTATCCCGTCAGGATACAAATATGAAATTAAGTCCCATGCGCTTGGAACTGTGTTTTCTCCCCATTGATACACACCATGCTTGATTTTTTCAACAAAACCAAGTTCAACAGCTTTTTTTAAGAAAGAATGGTGAATCCCAAATTCAATCACATTGATGGTTTTCAAGATACCACCATGATTTTCAAATAACACTTTTAATTGATCAATTCGGTTAATGTTTTTCATATTGAAAACCTCGTTTCAAAAAATCAGAACGATACACACATGTAAGTTGTTGTGTACCTTTCTGATATAACATCTCATGTTTTTATTTTTTTCTCAAGTGTGATGAAATATATTCTTTTTTATTTTGCTTATTTGAGCGGATGCATTTTTGTCTCTTAGTCGGTTTTTCCTCGGCGCTACTGGTCTTCGCTTTTGCAACATGAGAGAATGGATAACAGTCATTCTTCTAAATAAGGGGGATATTCTCATGTGTCGTTGCAGCAAAATAATTAGATTGGTTCTGTTTTTCTTTATGATCATATGTTCTCTCCTCGCGCCCTTCAGCGCGCATGCCGCAACAGATGCTCCGCCGGGGATTCGGCATCTAGATGGGAAATGGGAATTTTACTGGCAACAGTTGTTGACGCCGGCGGATTTTGCGCGGTCGGCATCGAAAATGAAATCTCCGTTGATGATGCCCGTGGGACAACCGTGGAATATGAAGCAAGCGGATGGCGGGAAGTTGCCGCGGTTCGGCTATGCGACGTATCGCACTCAGTTGCAGGTGAGCGATGCGGAGATTGGGCATGGCATGGTGTTGTTCCTGGAGAGTGTCGGGTCTGCGTATACGGTGTGGATCAACGGGGAAGAAGTAGCGAAACTCGGTTTGATCGGTACGAAGGATGGAGAGGAAACACCTTGGATTCGTCCGAAGATGATCCACTTTACACCGCAGTCGAATGTGGTGGGTGTGGTGATACAGGTATCCAATGCGTCTTTTCGCGACAGCGGAATCTATGGCGAAGTGGTGTTGGGGCCGGTTGATCAGATGACAATGTATGTGTTCCGAAATAAAGTGTTGGAAGATCTGATTCTGACAGGGGCGTTGCTGACGTTTGCGGCATATTCGTTCATTATTTTCTATAAGCATCGCAGGGAACGCGAGGCACTATGGTTGGGGCTCGTTAGTTTGTTGATTGCCATGCAGAATTTTATGTTAAATAAGTTGCTTGTGTTTACATTGTTTCCGTTATCGAATTGGGAAATGGTGATGAAGCTCCAAGTGAGCTGTATGATCTTAGCTGTTATTAGTTTGGTTCAATTGAACTATTCCTTTTATCCGAAAGAATTTCATCGGAGCGTGCTATGGTTGATGCGGGTAGTGCTTGGATTGAATTGGCTGTACGTGTTGTTCTCTTCAACGGGATCGTTTACTTCGACGTATTTTCCGCAAAAATTGCTGTTGGTTTTGATTTTCGCATATTTGATTGGTTATGTGGGTGTGCTTTCGATTGTTCGTAAACGACAGGGAGCAACACTTCATGCGGTCGGTGTCGCGGCAATTCTGTTCGTAGCGATTAATGACAGCATGAATTTTTTGCATGTGTGGGATACGATACTGCTGGCACCATACGGACTTTTGGTGTATTTATTGGCACAAGCGGTCAATCTTTCGCATCGATACGCGCATTTGTATGAAAGTAATTTAGAGATGACGAGCGTGCTTCAAGCGATGAATTCGCAGTTGGAGGAAAAGATCGCGGAACGAACGTGGGAGTTAAAAGAAAAAAATGCTAAGTTGCTCAAATTGAATCAACAGCGGGCTCGGTTGATGGCGAATGTGGCGCATGATATTGGTTCGCCGATGGCGGGCGTTCAAACGCATTTGCAAGTGATGCACCGTGAACACGAGAAAGGTTCGAAGAAAGATAAGATTTTTGTCACGATGTTATCGAGAATTCAAACGATACGCGGATTGGCGCGCGATCTGTTGGATTTGTCGAAATTGGAGTCGAAGCAGCTTCGATTTGATTTTGGAGAATATACGGTTGGTGAATTGTGGCTGCGGATTCAGCAACAAGTGCGTGAGCGGGAAGTGGACGGGCAGGTGTTGGTCGCGCTGGACTGCGAATGGGAGATGGCAGATTGGGCGCATTGGATCGTTCAGACCGATCTGCGCCAAATGGACCGGGTGGTGCAGAACTATGTGGACAATGGCATCAAATTCAGCAAAAGCTTACCTTGCCGTGTGCTTGTGCAAATGGAACGGGTGGAAATTTCCCGACCTGCGGAAACGTTTCGCAGTGGCGTCCGGATCTCAATTACGGATGATGGTCGGGGGATTTCGGAGACGGACTTGTCAAACATCTTTGAACGCTACTATAAAAGTGAAGCACATTCGAAAGGTAGTGGTCTCGGGCTAGCGATCGTTCGAGAAATTGTTGAACAGCATGGTGGGACGGTTGGTGTGACGAGTCAGGTCGGGCAAGGAAGCACCTTTTCCTTTACGTTGCCAATCGAGTTCAAAACGAATCCATAAATACGAGCCCGGGATTATGAATTGCGGGCAAGTTGTTGTAACGCATGAATGGCATCCAAACGGTTATCTACGTTCAACTTCGCATAGATCTTGAGTAAGTGATTGCGTAAGGTACCTTGTGCGATCACACACTTCTCGGCAATGTCTTGATTGGAATCGAAATGGATCAAGTGCTGAATGATTTCTTGTTCTCTTTTGGTGAACATATGAGTAGGAATTTGAGGCGAATCCGCAAAGACGGGTTCGCTTTTTTGTTGTTGCAGAAGATAACTGGATAATTTCGCAGCAATCGGTTCCGTAAGTACAAAGTGACGTTGAATCGCATCGCGAATGCTCTTGATCAGCAGATCGGGATCCATGCCTTTCACCAAATAGCCGTTCGCGCCATGTGCGAGACCTTGGACGATGTATTCCTGCTCTTCAAAGGTCGTGAGAATGAGAAGTGGCAGTTCACGGTTCCAGGAGCGAATGTGCCGGATGCATTCGATGCCGTTCATTTCGGGCATTTGGATGTCAAGTAAGACCAGATCAAGTGAGTGCTCACGAATGAGTTCCAATGCCTCCAAGCCGTTCGCAGCCGTTGCCACGACGCGCAGATCCGTTTCTTCCTCGATCAAGGTTTGGATACTGGATTGGAACAAGTCATCGTCATCGACGACTAATATGCTCGATACGTTCATGTTCCAAGCCTCCCGCGATTCATGATGATTGTGTCTAAATGATGAATTGATTGTACCATAAATGTGCGATTCGTTAAAAGTCGTGACAGCTGTCACTCATTGTAGCAAGAAATAATAAGGTAAATTCAAAATGGACTATTTTTATCCGATGCCCATCCAATCCAAGAAAACGTTTGCGCATAAATGTGGTGGGTAATTTAGTATTGACTCAAAAAAAAGTTGTTTAGCAGCAATTCATTCGATGGTCAAAGGAAATCAAACGAAATATGGAGCGTGATGTAATGCGTAGGATTCGAAATTAGAAAATGTTTATCATTATGTTTTTTCTATTGCTATGGTTCATGGGAGTGGGGACGGTCGTTCACGCAACGACGATCTACAATCAGGACGGAATGGGTTACAGCGGCACAATCACGAATCCAACATTGATCACCAATGTGGGGATGCGGGGATATAATAGTTGGCCGAGCGGGTTCACGAAAGGTACTCTTGCTTTTCAAGGCGGTGTCTATGATGGCACGAATGTGTGGATGATTCCCGGTGCTGCAGAACTAGGTGGACAATGCGATCAAATTCAGCAAAAGCTTGCCTTGCCGTGTGCTTGTGCAGATGGAACGGATGGAAATTTCCCAACCTGCGGAAACCCTTCGCAGCGGAGTCCGGATTGCGATCACGGATCATGGTCAGGGGATTTCGGAGACGGACTTGTCAAACATCTTTGAACGTTATTATAAAAGTGAAGCACATTTTCCTTTACGTTACCAATTGAGTATATAACGTATTTATTTACATGATGCCAATTGCATCATTTCTATTGGGAGTTTAGACCGAAGAGCTACTGGTAATAGGGACTCTCGTCGGGAAAGGAAATCGTCTACGCCCAATTGATTTTTGATTATAGAAGTAGAAATGGAATCAAACCATTTATTTGGATTTATACTAATATCTTAAGTTTTCAACTAGTTTAATACGTTGTATTAACTATAATTTGATTGAGAAAAATAGATTTTGGAGGGATTATGATGAAAAACCGATTGCTTTGGTCGTTTAGTATGCTCATGGTTATTGTATTTGCAATTTCATTTTCACAGGCCGATGCAAGAACATGGACGAAATCAACAGTGCCATTTGATGGCATACTTGATGTTTCGTATGGAAACTCGATATACGTTGCAGTTGGAACGGCAGGAAATATCTACAAATCTTCGGATGGTCAGAATTGGATAAAACAAGTGTCAGGGGTAACAAGTACTATTTGGGCAGTTGAATATGGGAATGGATTATTTGTTGCTTCAGGAGATTCAGGGAAAATCCTCACTTCAACAGACGGAATCAATTGGACACCACAAACTTCTAACATGACGTCATCGCTCAATTATGTAAAATTTGTTAATGGTAATTTCATTTCTACATCCTCAGTTTCTGGAAAGTTTGTTACATCGACAGATGGTGTGACTTGGACCGCTGTTCAAACATCCTTTAACGGACTTGTTGGAATCACTTACGCTAACGGAAAATACTACATTGCGGAATACTATAACAACTCAAGTTGTACGAGTTCAAATTTGAACAGAATAATTACTTCAAGTGATTTAGTAAATTGGAGTACCATTACAACTGCTGGTGCAGGATATTCATTTGAGTTGATCTATGCGAATAATAGATTCTTAATTTCGCAAGCATGTGCCGTCGTGCAAACATCAACTGACGGTACAAATTGGACCAAAGTTTCGCTCGGTATAAGTAATGAAAATTTCTTAGGTGCAGCATTTTTTAATAATCAATATTACGTGTTTAGCAAAGAAAATAATTTATACGCTTCTAGCGATGCAGCAACATGGTCATCTGGTACGAAATTATTTGATACTACAGTATCACATGCTTTTCCAAGGTTGAAAACGGTTAATAATCGCTTGTTCGCTTTTGTTATGAATAGTTTTTCCAACGTAAAACTGAAATCGACAACGAATGGTACGACTTGGACTGATCTAATAGAAACTCCTGTAGGTTCTGAAACCTTGAATGATGTGACCTATGGTTCTGGAAAATATGTAGCAGTCAGCAGTACTGGTAAAATTCACACATCTGGTGATGGAGTTGCTTGGGATTATCAAGGTGGTTTGAGTTCAAGTGCACTCCAAGATATTACTTATGGCAATGGGCAATTCATA
>CANHGK010000035.1 GCA_947460235.1 Paenibacillaceae bacterium
CCAACGGCTACACCAACGGCAACACCAACGGCAACACCAACGGCAACACCAACGGCAACACCAACGGCAACACCAACGGCAACACCAACGGCAACACCAACGGCAACACCAACGGCAACACCAATGCCCAAGGTAGCCAAACCTACGGCCAACCGTTCATCCGGCGAAATTGATGGTGGAACCGCGATCACGTTTAGCACCTCAACGGGAAGTGCCATTATTTATTACACAATGACGGTAGAAGGTTATACCTTTGATCAGATGACGTATTCAAGTCCAATTGTAATTGCGAGTGATATGGATATTCGGGTAATCGCTAAAAAAGCGGGATATTTTGATAGCGATGAGTTAGACCTTTGGTTTACGATCAAAGCGAATCCGATCTAATCCAATACGTATAAATATGGCCAGTCTGTAAAGACTAAATAGGACTCCTTGGCATCGTTGCTGAGGAGTCTTTTTTGCTAAAGGTTACATGAAAGGTAACTATCATACTGTGATGATATTTTGAATTTATATCAAAACAAATGTAGGATTAATCTCAAAGCTATCTAGGAGAGAAGGATTGATTGTGTCAGAACCAGCTTTTAAATGGGACGAATTGAGCGATGAAAAAATGGAAACGAAACCAATAAAAATAAAACGATAAAAAAAGAAAATATGGCTTTGGAGTTTGCTAATTGTCGGGTTCATCGCCATCGGTTGTTTGATAATTTCATTTGTGGTAGGTTGGCGTTTGACACACCCTGTAAAAGATCCAGTAAAAGAAACGCCTGCAAATACAGGTTATCTTATGAGAATGTATCATTTACGAGCGAACGAGATGGTATTCCGCTGATAGGCTGGTCCATTCCTGCTGCAACATCGAATGGACTAACTGTAATCGTAGCTCATGGTTATAAGAACAACCGCTTGCAAGATAATGTACCGGTTATGTCGCTCATTGAGAAGCTATCTAGTAAGGGTTATAACTTTTATATGTTTGATTTTCGGAATAGTGGGGAATCTGGCGGTGATCAAACAACCGTTGGTGAGTATGAACAACTGGATTTACTTGCGGCGATACGATACGTGAAAGAGCATCGTTCGGACAAAATTGTTTTGCTTGGCTATTCGATGGGAGCCGCTACTTCGCTACTTGCTGCAACGCAAAGTCCGGATGTGGCAGCGGTAATCCCTATTTTATTGGTGCAGATGCGAGTGAGGTTGAACCGCAAGCGGCAATTGAACAAATTTACCCGCGTCCCATTTTATTTATTGATGGGACGGGTGATCGCGCCATACCGTATAAAAATAGTGTAATCATGTTGGACAAGCACCGGGATCGTTTTTCGCTTTGGATTACGAAAGATTCTGGACATGTGAAGAGCTATAGCCTATATCCCGTTGATTTCGCGCGATAAAAAACGGATACGTTCGATTTGGCATCCATCTCATGTAGTCGGTGGATGCCTTACCTATTTTATGTAATGTTGATAAGCTTACGTTGATGAAGGGTGATACTACTTGAAAATCATGATTCGTTTGTTGCTTGGTTTGCTTTCCTTGATTTGCGATGGGTGCGTCTTGAACGTAAGTATTGGGAATGCTTCATCTTCGATTTCAACATCCACTTCCGATTTCAAACCGGTAGGTGAGGTGACTTTGCCGCTAAAATGGGTTAATAAAAGCCAATCCATTTCCGTTGTTTATACAGTTGAGCATGGTAATCAGCGAATCAAAAAAACAGGGAAGCTGAAAAAAGACATTAAAGAAGTGATATTCGATTGGGATGGTGACGGAAAAAAAGACATCGTTCAAATGATTTCGTTTGTACCGAATGAATAACTAATACATCTTAAACAAGATATATTAAGCCAAGAACTTGATGAAGATGTACGTTCATGGAATGAGGTTGCCATTCGATTTTTGATCAATGGAAAGCGATTTTCGACCGATGGACTTGTAATGTTGGATGGATTGGGACCTGTTTTGGCGGTTGATTTGGATCGATCTGCCAAGGGGGTGCAATTGATGCAAGATATAGCACTTCCGAGTGATTATGGGGAATATGAAGTGTTCTCATTTGATGGTAAAAAACTTTTGCGAACATTCAAACCGCTCTTATGGTCTAGCTTCATCTTGCTTTACATTATATTGTTGGCTCAACCAGCAATTGCAGCATCAAACACAACACTATTTGAAGGAAGCATAGGGAAATATCCGATTGTGCTATGGTACTCCGCATGCGAACCGAAACCGAACGTGCGTTGCAACGCTGCCATTGGACAATACCGATATGAGAGTCGTCCGAAACTTCGTTTAGTTTTGGAAAGACAATCCGGATCTATGGAATTCGATGCGGCTTTCGCCGAGATGTGTGTTCAATGACTGGATGTCCGCTGATTATGAAATGAAATTTTCATTCAGTAATGATACTTTGAAAATCACCTCGCAAAATACGTCGCAATTCGCGGGACATAATGTCTCGTTCGATGGCGATTATAAGCCAGGCCAGATCAGTTATATTGATGTCTTCCGTAATTTTTTTGGAGAAGAGGCAACGGCATTTTGTGGGGCCGTTACAGTGGAACGATGTAATTTTGTGAATGAGAATTTAGCAGTTTCCTTCAAATTCAGCGAGGATGATGTGATGAAAGGATTTACGAACGTGATTGGGACAACCGGCTTTCTGCCTGGCGCGGCAGACCCGCAAATTACGATTGCTAAAGATTCCAGTATCAATGCAGATAAACCGTATTATTATGAGATGGAAAATTTAGAGGTGTACACGAATGATTCACGTCAAATTGTTATCGATTGGATGCTCACGCTTGCTCGTGAGAAAAACGAGGCAATCACAAAAGATGATTTCATTTTTCATGTAACGCAATAAGTGTTTTAAACAAGTAGTCTCAACGTTAACAAAATCTAAATTTCAAAATAAAGGAAAATACTTACTATGAATGACTTTTGGATTAATCTACCTGTGCGTGATGTACAACGATCAAAATATTTTTTCAAATCACTTGGTTTCACGTTTAATGAGAACATTGGAAATCAAGACCGTTCTGCATGTTTATATGTTGGGGAAAAAAATGTCGTCGTGATGCTGTTTGATGAACCGACATTCAGGAGTTTTACCAATATTGATATTCCAGATCCGTTGCAGCATGTTGAAGTGCTATTGTCGGTCGGCGCACAAAGCAAAGAAGAAGTTGATGACCTTGCAAGAAAAGCGATTGAAGCGGGTGGAACGAGTACCCACACACCGCATGAGATGGTAGGGAATATGTATGGTTGTGTGTTTAAGGATGTAGACGGTCATCGTTGGAATGTATTGCATATGAAATCATCGTGAAGAAAATACACCGATTCTTACAGTTATGAAAACTGATAAGTGTCGGTGTATTTTTTGTTACCACATTTTTTGCTGGTAGGCCATGTCCCAGAACATATACTCGAAGCGTGTTGTGTTCAAAAAAATAGATTCCAAATTGGCTAGCTCATGTGCTGAGAGTCCCGCAGCTAATTCATCCATCATCTGTATGCAGGACTTGGCCAAGTCTCCGAATCCTTCGGAGCTGTACATGGCAATCCATTCTCCGTACAAGTGATGATCGATCGCACCTGGAATTGTCGCTAACGATTTGCCAATCTCCCAATAACTCCACATGCATGGTAACAACGCAGCCATCACATAAGCTAACGTACCGTTCTGCGCTTGATGCAACATGTAATTCGTGTACGCCAGCGTAATCGGGGAAGGTTGAGCCGCTTCTAATTCCTCTTCTCGAATACCGAAACGGTTTGCGTATGTCCGGTGCAGTGCCATTTCTTCATGTAATGTACTATGCAGCAGTCCCGCAAATTTTTGCATCCAATCCATCCGCGACGTTTTTACCGTACACAGCGCAAATAATTTTGCGTAATCGATCAAATATAAATAGTCTTGCACCATATAAAAGCGAAATTTCTCTGGTTCCAATGTGCCGTTTCCCATTTCAATCACAAAGGGATGGTGATGATTTCGCTGCCATTCCACCTCTGATGTGTACGGAGCGGAACTTGAATTGCGAGAATAGATTCATGTTTCCAGTAATGATGCGAATATGAACTTCGAATGGTGTGGAATTTGAGCCGATCACCCGAAAATATCGATACAAACTGTATAGATAATGTATAATATTCATATCGAGTTTTCGAGGGGGATTCGCATGGGCGGACGGACGGTTTGGCTTTTTGGACATCAATTGAGTATGAAAATGCCAGCATTGGTAACGATGGACCGCGGTCGTGATACGATATTAATCGTGAAGGCGGCGTCTCGTGCGGGTTGGTTGGCGTATCATAAGCAGAAAATTGCATTTGTCTATGCTGCGATGGCGCATTTTGTTGAGGAATTGCGTAGTGATGGATACCGAGTTGATTACCGAACCGCAGAAACATTTGATGCGGGATGGACGGCGCATGTCGCCGAATGGAACCCGAGTGAAGTTTGTATACATGTGCCAACAGAAGATCGGTTTCGCCGCATGGTACTAAGATGGGCTGCAGAAGATCGTCCGCAAAACGTAAAGTTGTTTGAAGAATCAGCGTTGTTTTTAGTGGGCGAGTCGGAGTGGGAGACGTTGCTGCCGGATGGACAGCAGTGGCGATTGGATGGTGTGTATCGTTTACTTAGACAACGATTCAGCATCTTGATGGATGGGAAGAAACCGGAGGGCGGGAAATGGAATTACGACCAAGACAATCGCAAACCGCCAAAAAAAGGTCTTCAGTTTGAGCCGGCACTATTTTTTCCGCCGGATGAATGCACGAAACAAGTAATTGAAGATGTGGAACAGTCATTTTCGGACTGTCCAGGGCGCTTGGATTCGTTTGCTTGGCCGGTGACACGGCAGCAAGCCGCTGCATTGCTGGATCATTTTTTGGAGCATCGCCTGCCTACCTTTGGTGAATATCAAGATGCGATGATGACTGGAAATCTGTTTATGTCGCATTCATTACTATCTGCGGTGATCAATGTCGGGTTGTTGGATCCGCTTGAAGTCATTCGTAAAGCAGAACATGCATATCGCGAAGCGAAAGCACCGCTTGCTGCGGTCGAAGGATTTATCCGTCAAATCCTCGGATGGCGTGAATATGTGCGCGGAGTCTATTTGCGCAGCATGCCGGAATATGCACAATTGAATGCGCTAGGGCATACCAATCCGTTACCGTCTTTTTATTGGACGGGGGAGACGAAGATGAATTGCATGCACCAGGTCGTTACCGAAGTGATTCAATATTCATATAGTCATCATATTCAGCGTTTGATGGTGCTCGGTAATTTTGCGAATTTGGCGGGAATTCGGCCTCAAGAAGTATCGGATTGGTTTAACCAAATGTATGTGGATGCCTACGATTGGGTGGTGTTGCCGAATGTGCTTGGCATGGCGTTGTATGCAGACGGAGGGAAAATGTCCTCGAAGCCATATATTTCATCGGGACTTTATATTGATAAAATGAGTGATTATTGCGATGGATGCGCCTATGATGTGCGAAAACGGACCGGGGAAAATGCATGTCCATTTCACTCGCTCTATTGGCATTTTATTCATCGGCACCAGGAAAAGTTGTCGCGCAATGCTCGGATGGGACAGGTCGTTAGCGCTTGGAAGCGGATGGAGGAGCCCACGCAAGCTGAGTTACTTGAACAGGCGGAGTATGTGCTGGATAAATTAGCAGGTGGTGAACTGTAATGTTTCAAGTCGTCTGGCTGAAGCGAGATCTTCGATTGTTTGATCATGAACCACTCGTTCGTGCATGTTTAGCTGGGCAAGTCTTGTTGTTATATGTGTTTGAACCATTGATCACACAACATCCCGAGATGAGCAAGCGTCACGAACAATTCATCCGCGAAAGCTTAATCGATATCGAAGAACGACTTCCTGCAATTGGAGGTCAAATCAGATATGCCGTAGGAGATATTCTGGAGGTTCTTGAGGATCTATCTCGTCGATTTGGTGCATTTTCGCTGTGGTCACATCAAGAAACAGGGAGCCCTCACACGTATCAACGCGACCGCGATGTGAAGGCTTGGATGAACTTGCGCGGACTTTCGTGGATCGAGAGCCCAACCTCTGGGATTGCGAGAGGAAAAACACCGCTTCCTTTGACCCAGTGGCGATTGCAGTGGGAGCAATTTATGAATTTACCGCTTCGACCTTCCCCCGCGCAGATCAAACCACCGCAATGGATCATGGAATTCGTTGAGAAAAATGAATCTGCTAAGTCCTCTCATGTTGCATGGTACGCTCGGGTATCCGATGTTCCGTTTCAAACCATACACGGATCGATGATCCAAAAAGGACAACTCGGCGGTGAAAAGTTGGCATGGGCATTTATGCAATCCTTTACGGATCATCGGTATCGTACATATGCATACAATTTGTCTAAACCTCAAGAATCGCAGCGATCTTGTTCCCGTCTTTCTCCATATTTAGCTTACGGAAATTTGTCTCTTCGCACGGTATTGCAAACCGCGCAGGAATATCAAGATGAATCCATCGCACGTGAACAGCACTCGTGGAAAATTTTCGGCGAACGACTCCGCTGGCGAGATGCAAACGTACAGAAATTCGAATCTCAACCTGAGTTGGCCATCATATCGGCCGATGCACGACTAGATGCAAGCCGAGTACATCATGAAGCGCAATATCAACGATGGTTAACAGGAAAAACCGGCTACCCGCTTGTGGATGCGTGTATGCGCCAGTTACATCATACGGGCTGGTTGCATTTTCGCGGTCGCTGTTTGGTGGTTTCGTTCGTGACGCAAACGTTATGGATGGATTGGCGGCGACCAGCTACCGATTTGGCGCAGTTGTTTTTAGATTTTGAACCGGGCATTCATTATCCTCAAATCCAAATGCAGGCCAGCACGATCCAAGCGATTCGCGGAACGGAAATTCAGCATATGCGAATTTACAATCCATTAAAACAAGCGCTTGAACACGATCCGAATGGAGCATTTGTCAAAACGTGGATTCCGGAACTGCGGCATTTGTCTGCCCCGGCTATTTTCGAACCGTGGAATCATCCGGATGGATTAACACATGGATACCCTGCGCCAATGGTCGAAGCGGAAGCGGCGAATCAACGAGCGCGCAAACAGGTGTATGAATCGTTTATCGACCCAACGACCACGGCGACCACTCGGACACTTCCTCCGTTGGAACTTCCCAAAAAACGCAAGGGTTCACACGAGCGTACCGATAAGAAACGAGTTGCTGAAGCTCAGGACGAAGATCAACTCTCGTTTACTTTTGGGGATGATGTTTGAGTGTTCAATGTGGTTAAGTTGCTTTTACATTGATATGTGAACAATGTGTTAAAATCGACAATTATCTGAATTTTCAGTCTGACAATGCTTTCACTTTCGATTGAGAAATACCGATAAATTATATAGAAAAAATATGGGTGACTCTTGTTCCGGACCGATAGCACACCATTTTATAACCGATCTTACTACGATGAGTTTTTTTGTAGATTTGATCATTTGATTTGGGTTTTTCAAATTTACGTGTAGTATGACCGAGTTGGTTGAATCGTGTAATTTCACAGTAAGCAATCCTAGTGTAGTGGAGTGATTTTATGAATCTTATCAAGACCATGCGTATCAGTTTTTTGCTTACTCTTATTAGTTCGTTGTTACTGCAAGGGGTTGGTGTTGCTGCCGAGAATCCAGTCGTACAGCAGTCAACGGGAACCAAAAACATGATTGTTTGTTTTAAAAATGCAGTTGACGATATGAGTGTTTTAAAAGTAGGCGGAAAAATTCATCGAAAATATCGTAATTTGTCCATCGCAAAAATCGAAGTAACCGATGCTGAAATTGCTAATTTGAAAAAAAATCGTAACATTTCTTGTCTAGACGAGGATGTTAAATTCCAAACCGCTGCTCAATCCCCGGATTGGGGAATTGATAAAGTGAAGGCACCAAAAGCATGGAGTGGTGGATTTACTGGTAAAGGGATTAAAGTTGCAATCATTGATACCGGTATTTCAACGCATGAAGATCTTGTCGTTAGTGGCGGAGCTTCTTTTGTTGATTATACGACTTCATACGAAGATGATTATGGACATGGTACCCATGTTGCCGGAATTATCGGTGCGCGAAACAATGATATTGGGGTTGTAGGCGTTGCACCAGAAGCATCGTTATACGCAGTAAAAGTCCTCGATAATTTTGGAAGTGGTTCCTTATCGGGGGTAGTCGCAGGGATTGATTGGGCAATTACAAATGGAATGAATGTCATTAACATGAGTTTAGGTTCTTGGACGGGAACGACTAGTATGGAGCAAGCTGTCGATCAAGCATATAATTCGGGAATACTTGTTGTTGCTGCTGCTGGAAATGCGGGAACAGCAGATGGTTTAGGTGATTCTGTATCTTATCCAGCAAGATATGACTCTGCGATTGCAGTAGCTGCTGTCGATTCAAATTTAAATCGAGCATCTTTTTCGTCGACTGGTAATAAGGTGGAAATTGCTGCACCAGGAGACATGATTTTGAGCACGTATATGGGTAATACGTATGAATACTTAAGCGGTACATCAATGGCAACACCTTATGTATCTGGATTATTGGCCTTGCTGAAACAAGCGAATCCAACATTAACTGCGCCAGAATTACGTGCAAAATTACAACAAACCGCTATTGATTTAGGTGATCCAGGTAGGGACGCACTATATGGTTATGGACTAATTCAGGCACCGACTATTAATGAAACACCGATACCTAGTAATACACCAATTGTGACAGCATCACCGTCTCCAAGCGCAACACCGATTGTGACAGTATCACCGTCGCCAAGTATGACGCCAGTTGTCACGGTAAAGCCATCGCCAAGCGCAACACCAATTGTCACGGTAAAGCCATCGCCGAGCACGACGCCAATCGTGACATATTCGCCGGCGCCAAGCACGACGCCAATCGTGACAGCATCACCGTCGCCAAGCGCAACACCAATTGTCACGGTAAAGCCATCGCCGAGCACGACGCCAATCGTGACCTATTCACCGACGCCAAGTACGACACCAGTTGTCACGGTAAAGCCATCGCCAAGCACGACGCCAATCGTGACCTATTCGCCGACGCCAAGCACGACGCCAATCGTGACCTATTCGCCGACGCCGAGCATGACGCCAATTGTGACCTATTCGCCGAAGCCAACTGCGACACCAATCGTGACCTATTCGCCGAAGCCAAGTACGACGCCGATCGTGACCAACTCGCCGAAGCCGAGCACAACGCCGATTGTGACCTATTCGCCGATGCCAAGCACGACGCCGATCGTGACACCAATTAAGCCATCGCCGAGCACGACGCCGATCGTGACATATTCGCCGACGCCAAGTATGACGCCAATCGTGACCTATTCGCCGAAGCCAAGTGCGACACCAATTGTGACATATTCACCGGCGCCAAGTATGACGCCAATCGTGACCTATTCACCGATGCCAAGTACGACGCCAATCGTGACATATTCGCCGATTCCGAGCACGACGCCGATCGTGACATACTCGCCGAAGCCAAGTACGACGCCGATCGTGACCTATTCGCCGACGCCAAGTGCGACACCAATTGTGACATATTCACCGGCGCCAAGTATGACGCCAATCGTGACCTATTCGCCGAAGCCAAGTACGACACCAATCGTGACCTATTCGCCGATGCCAAGTACGACGCCAATTGTGACCTATTCGCCGAAGCCAAGTACGACGCCGATTGTGACCTATTCGCCGAATCCGAGTGCAACGCCAATTGTGACATACTCGCCGGCGCCAAGTACGACGCCGATCGTGACCTATTCGCCGACGCCAAGTATGACGCCAATCGTGACCTATTCGCCGAAGCCAAGTATGACGCCAATCGTGACCTATTCGCCGAAGCCAAGTGAACAACCTGTGTTACAAACCATTGTGTGGGTTAAAAAATCGACATACAATCGTGGGGATAAGGTTCAATTCAAGGTGTATGTTATGAGCTCAAACGTACCAATCGAAAATGCTATCGTAAATGTGTCCGTGATTGATCCAAATGGTCAAATTGTGATTGGTTCGGGTAGAACTTCTTCTAATGGTTCGATGGATTTTATATATTGGTCAAGCAAACAAAATCCTAGAGGGTTATATACGATCACTTCTACGAGTGAAAAATCTGGATATGTTTCAACACAAGGAAGCTCATCATTTGTATTAAGAAAAGATTAATTGTTGTTGAAATAAGTACTTCACGTGGTAACGCGTGAAGTGCTTTTTTTAATTTCTTACTTATATGAATCAATTTCATAATTGCTCCGTCCGAGTTTTTGAAAAAGAACTCATTCACCGAAAATCATGAATTTGATTTTTTGAAATTAAGCTGCAAGCACATCCAATCGAGCGTTTAATCGATCTACCGCAAGTTTGATTCCGTTGTACACCAGTGTGATGAGGTCAATTTGGAATTTGGCTCGTTTTCCGGTGCGATATCGAATCTGATTTAACCCGAAATACTGTTTCAAGTAAGCGAATACTCGTTCAACGGAGGATCGTTGTTTGAACAACTGTTTCCACCGTTCACTTCCACGAGCTGGAGCACAGTATTTTCGTAAATCGGATGTGATTTTGATCTTAAACACTTTTTGACACAGGCTATCCTGCGCTAACGGACAGCTGGAACATTCTTTTGGACGTCCGTACTTTATCTTTTGGTATTTCTGATCATAGCTCTCGTATCGATAGGAATGTTCCCGGACGCAAGTCGGTGCAAAATGTTCGTTAAATCCTACCATTTCTGGTTCCCGCCGTTTGTTATATGCGATGATTCCGTGTGCGTTCATCTGTAATAACTGTGCGTAGATTGGTTCATGATCGTATCCGGCATCCAAGATTCCATAGCGGATGACATGGTTGGGAAACCGAGTTTGGATTTGTTTGAGTAATGGAATTGCTGCTTTCCCGTCATTTAGATTTCCGGAAGAAAGTATCTGGCTAAGCACATACTGACTTTTCGTTCCGACCGCTAGATTAACTTTTGATGTTAGACTTTAAATTGGACACGTCAAACATAGACAGTCATATTAATAATAACGATTGAATGGATGGGACGTGTTAACGAGTGGCACAACAATTTACACCGGAGTTTAAAAACGAAATTATCAGACTTGTTCAAACAGGCACAACTGTTGCAAAAGTGTGCAGTGACTATTCATTATCATCTAAAACGGTATATGCATGGTTAAGACAAGCCAAAACATCTGACACAACTCCATTTGTTGGATCAGGCAAACAAACGGATGAATTGAAAGAACAACGAAAAGAAGCAAAACGAATCCGTGATTTAGAAGAACAAGTAGAAATCTTAAAAAAGGCAATGCTAATCCGTTTATGATTCATAAACGGAAGTAATCTTTACGGAAAAACCTCATTGACGGCATATTAACTTCGTTAATGTGCGATTATCCGCTCATTGAGAAATGGCATTTGGAATTTTCATTCCGAGTAACCATCATGTGTGATGCGTTTCAAGTTTCTCGTAGCGGATATTACAGCTGATTAAAACGACCAACCAGTGAACGCGGCAAAGATCGTGCTGATCTTTTAATGAAGATTCGAGCGATATATGATGATTCTGATCAAATCTATGGCGCACCAAAAATCACACGGGAATTGAACAGAAAAGGCATAAAAACGCATCAAAAGCATGTTTCAAGGCTGATGAAAGAACATGGCATTCGCTCGAAAATCGTTAAAAAATACAAAGCAACGACTAATTCAAATCATTCGTTGCCAGTAAGTGAGAATTTGTTAAATCAAAATTTCCATTCAGATAAGCCAAATGAAAAATGGGTAACAGATATCACCTACTGCCGAACTGGAGAAGTCAAGCATCATTAACTTCGTTAATGTGCGGGTTGGTTATATTTGGCGAGCGTTTTAGATTTATGCACACGCAAAATTGTTGGATGGCAAGTAAGCAGCCGAATGACCAAAGAATTGGTGATTCGCGCATTACAAAAAGCAGTTCACAACCAAAAACCCCAACCTGGGGTCATTCATCATTCTGATCGAGGAAGTCAGTATTGCTCCCTTGATTATCGTAATTTGCTTGAAAAGCATCAAATGAAAAGTAGCATGAGCCGAAAAGGGAACTGTTACGATAATGCCAGTATTGAATCATTTCATGCGATTATTAAACGTGAAATGATTTACCGAAAACGATTTGCAACACGGATGGAAGCCGAAACGGCGATTTTTCGATACATCGAACTCTTTTATAATCGCAAACGAATTCACGGATCACTTGGGTATGTAAGTCCCGTTACATTTGAAAACAATTTTTACAAACTTCAAATGGCGGCATAATTCTCGGTTTCCCGTGTCCAATTTATTGACATAGATTCAAATGAAGTAGAGCTGGAAAAAAAGATAGCAAACATTTACGGAAATGATGATCAACTCAAGTCGGATCTTCGGAAGTACTATCTGCGATTGCTTTCTGTATCCAAAGAGGAACGGGATGCTGTACTTAAGCAGTTTCCACGAAAAATGTGCAAGAAAGTGGATCAACAAGGAAATCCGATCTTGGGTCCATTGATCAAGACGGTCAATGTGCGGCAGAAAGTGAAGGCGGTTCCGATGTTCGAAGAATTGGGGGACGACATGTTACGTGGTGGAATACGCATCGATGAGTTTCGATTTGTTGAACAAGTGTCTGGCGGAATGATTGCTACGGATTGGTTTGTTAACAACGGGAAATGGCACGCCATCCCGATGTATGTCGCGGATACGATTCGAGATCAACTGCCTGCGATCACACTGCTCGGCGAGTTGTTGGATCCGAGTTTCGAGTTTCGATTCCGATTGATGACGAATGATTATGTGAAGGTAACGTATGAGGATGGATCGGTGAAAGAAGGATATTATTCGACGATTCATATTACACATCAATTGTAGTATCTGAAATCTGCATACAGTAATGATAGCTATCAGAGTAACGCGGATTTAAGGGCTGCCACCAAATCAAAAGTAAAAAATATAGAAAAATTTAGAGTCGATGTTCTTGGGAATGTATTCCCTGTTTTGCATGAAGTCCGGAAGAAGTTTCGATAATATTTTTAAAAAACAGATTCAAAAATCATTTTTTAATGAGTATAAAATTGTTTTTTTGAAAAATGACATGATAAAAAAACCAGTGATAATGCAACATTACTGGGTTTTATTTATGATCAGATATCACTTAGCTGAAAAGAACAGAGACCTATGACGGTGTTCGCCAGTCGAAACACGCTAAACCAGATATCACTTAGCTGAAAAGAACAGAGACCTATGACGAAAATGATAAAACAAAGCATGACCCAGAGGATATCACTTAGCTGAAAAGAACAGAGACCTATGACCCAAATTGGCTTTCATCCGTTGTTTGGGATGATATCACTTAGCTGAAAAGAACAGAGACCTATGACCCATTCACGTGCTTTTTCAATGCCATCGAAGATATCACTTAGCTGAAAAGAACAGAGACCTATGACACAATTCATCGATGACAACCATATCGAACGGATATCACTTAGCTGAAAAGAACAGAGACCTATGACAACTATTGATAAGGGAAAACCAAAATTCAAGATATCACTTAGCTGAAAAGAACAGAGACCTATGACGGTTGCGTGAATCAGAATGATTTATGGTGTGATATCACTTAGCTGAAAAGAACAGAGACCTATGACTGCAATTCGCGCAGTAAATGCGGAAGTGCTGATATCACTTAGCTGAAAAGAACAGAGACCTATGAACACTTCCCTTTTGATATGGTTGTCATTGAGTTTTCATCTAGAGAAAATGATCATATCATCGTCATCAATATGCAATTCTCAAAGAGCCAACAGATTCCTATGACAACCCGAACCGTTCTGGAGCAGGCGTACCCGATGGGTATTCATCTATGGTAATTTCAGTATATTTTTTTGATAGGGATTCGTCAAACAAATCCGTCAGAATGTGAATCAAAACCAACTGTAATTGTCAATTCAAAAGTGCACCAAATCGCAGCTGAAAAGTGCACCACTTTCATTCAAGAAATTTCCTCTTTGTAGCAGATTATCTCCTCGAAAATGAATCGTTCTTCATTCGCTCTTTCAACAATTAAAACGGATTTTCATCTTCTTGTTTTGCACGTTTTTCATATTACTCTTTTTCTCTCTGTTTCAATTCTTCCAATTCGAATGCCTCCGCTTATTCTGCTTGTTCTGCAATCCATTCCTTCGTTTTTTTCATTCGAAATGAATTGCCATTCATATTCACAATATACGATTGGTAAGTGAGCCGATCGACCATCGCTGCGGTCATGACCGGGTCCTGAAAGATTTCGTCCC
>CANHGK010000036.1 GCA_947460235.1 Paenibacillaceae bacterium
GAACCTACAAAAAAACCAGAACCTACAAAAAAACCAGAACCTACAAAAAAACCAGAACCGTCATCCAAACCTGACAAAGGGAATGAAAATGATAATAGTGGATTAAAAACGGGTGAAGAAGCTGCTAAATTACTCAAAATAATAAACACATATTCCTCAGATACCGTCGCAACATGGACTGCATATTTTACACAAGCAACAGATGTAAAAAAACAATTTGATGCATTATTGAAAGGGTTGCAAAAAGGTCAAAAAGATTTGTTGCCAAAACCAGACCAAGCGACGCTTGATGCACAAAAAACGTTACATGCAGCAGAAGAAGTTGCTGAAAAAACGTTAGAAAATGCTTTGAAAGCAAAAGATGCAGAGGCAATTAAAACCGTTCTTGCTGCATTGTTAGTTGTAGAACAAAACCAATTAACACAAAAACTTGCTGATCTTGAAGCTTTAAAGAAAGCAATTGCTGCATTGCCGGTTGTTACAACAACTCCTGCACCAACTGCAACTCCTGCTCCATAAGCGATTGGTTTCAGACAATGACCAAGCTTTGAAACATAGCCAGATCTTCGTAACAAAATCCCCCCACAATAAAACGGGCTACCGTAGACAGAAAAACTGTCCGCGGTAGCCCGTCTCCTATTTATTGATAAAATTATTTTGCAATACATTTCGCGAAGCGGTCACGGAACCATTGCTCGTCCAAGTTACGACCGATGACAACGATTTCTGTTTTGCGTTCTTCTTCTTTACGCCATTCGCGATCAGGCAATGCCTCAAATAACATATGAATTCCTTGGAATACAATGCGTTGTTTTACATTCTTGATATTGATGATCCCTTTGTAACGGAAGGTGTCTTCTCCGTGTTCGCTCAACCACTCGTTGAAGAAATCTTCGATTTTCTTCATGTTCATCGGACGAGTTTCTGTCATCACGAAGGAACTAACTTCATCATCGTGGTGATGGTGATGATGGTGGTGAAGTAAATGAGGCTCTACTTCAAGTTTGTTTTCGATATTAAATGCGTCAAGGTCCAAAATTGATTTCAAGGAAATCTCGGATTTTTGAGTGCGGTGATATTTGGCAGTTGGATTCATTTTTTTCAAACGAGTCTCAAGCGCAAGTAAGTGCTCCTCTTCAACTAAATCAGTTTTGTTAACCAAAATGACATCTGCAAAGGCCACTTGGTGTTGTGCTTCGTGACCATGATCCAAATGTTGGCTGACATGGCGAGCGTCAACAACCGTTACAATTGAATCTAGCGAGAAAAACTCTTCAACTGCAGGCTCCAAGAAAAATGTTTGAGCAACAGGTGCAGGATCAGCAAGACCCGTTGTTTCGATCACAACGCGATCAAATACCAATTTGCGATCAGTATCACCTTGTTTAGATGCTTTCAAATCATTTAGAATACGAACTAGGTCCCCGCGGACATTACAACAGATACATCCATTGTTCATTTCGAAAATTTCTTCATCGGCGCCGATTACCAATTGGTTATCGATTCCGATTTCACCAAATTCGTTGACGATGACAGCGATTTTTTCACCGTGATCTGCGGTTAAAATATGGTTTAATAATGTAGTTTTTCCTGCCCCCAAAAAACCCGTAAGGACGGTCACGGGCACACGTGGTAATTGAGCTGTCTCTGACACGGTGGATTCCTCCTAAAATGAATTACGAAAAATACGTAATATGATCGTAATGATTACAATTATCTATTAATATTACCGTTTGCACGGTTTGAAAGTCAATGAAACTTCGTGACGAAACGAGGGCGATTGTGTGGATGATCAGCAGTTACAACACTGGGTTGAACGAATATCTTTGAGGCATTTTTCATGGCCTTTTCGGCACCTAGCTTCGTTCAATACTCGACTTCGAGCGTGCGGCGGAAGATACATGCCGAAAACCGGGAAAATCGAAATCAGTTGGAGTCATTGGGAGTCTTTTGGCGAACACGAAGTTGAGGCAATCATTAAACACGAACTTTGTCATTATCACTTACATCAACAAAAACGTGGATACAAGCATCGCGATGTGGAATTCAAGGCGCTTTTGGTGAAAGTTGGCGGGACAAGATTTTGTTCTGCACTGCCTCGCGCGGCAGAAGGAATGCGAAAACGCAAAATTGAAGCTTACAAGTATCGTGTGCTTTGCAATGGATGTGCCCGGCAACAACTGCGAAAACGTTTTTTTCGCGTCGAGCGATATCGCTGTGGTTTCTGCAAAGGAACATTAACGTTACAAAATGTTTGACACAAATCGTTCACGGTTTAATCATGCTTTTTCTATGTAATGTCTTGTGTCGGAATTTGTCGGTGCGTATAATCAGATAAGTGAAAACGGATGCACAAGAGCCATTAGCTCAGTTGGTAGAGCACCTGACTTTTAATCAGGGTGTCGTAGGTTCGAGTCCTACATGGCTCATAGAAGCACTTCGGTTTGAGGGATTGACCTCGGATCGGGGTGCTTTTTTATTTTGTTCGCGTAAGATTAGTTGACACTGTATTTCAAATCATCTTATAATTCGTATGTTGTAAAAGTTAACATTAGTTAACAATTTTATTAGGGGGAAATTACAAGATGGAATTGAATCAGGTTGTGAGCGGTCTTGACACGATTTGGGTCGTCTTGACGGCAGCAATGATTATGTTGATGGAAGGCGGCTTCGCATTGTTGGAAGCAGGCTTTGTTCGTCAGAAAAATGCAGTAAGTATTATTATGAAGGTTTTTGTGGACATCGCATTTGGTGCGCTAGTGTATTTCGCATTCGGGTTCGCTTTGATGTATGGCAAAGATATTGCAGGTTTTATTGGTGGTAGCGGATTTTTTATGGGTGGAGATTTGTCACATATTAAAGAAGTGACGAAAATTACGTTTACGAACGATGTATATTGGTTGTTCCAATGTGCGTTCGTTATTGCGGTTATTTCGATCGTATCCGGTGCTGTTGCTGAGCGAATTTCATTTAATGCTTATATTTGGTTTACGATTGTGATGACTGGATTGATTTATCCAATTGCTGGTCACTGGGTTTGGAGTACAGGTGGATGGTTAGGGAAGCTCGGAATGGTGGATTTTGCAGGTTCTGCAGTGATTCATGCATTGGGTGGATTTGCGGCGTTAGCGGCTGCGATTGTACTTGGACCACGCATCGGTAAATTTACTGCAGATGGTCGTGCCAATGTCGTTCCGCCATCAAACTTGCCGCTTGCCTCCGTTGGTGCGTTTATCCTTTGGTTCGGTTGGTTCGGTTTTAACGCGGGTTCGACATTGAGTGCAACGAACACGTCCATTGGTCACATTGCAGTTACGACAATGTTAGCTGCAGCTGCAGGGAGTGCGGTCGCGATTATTTTTACTTCAATCCGTTATAAAAAAGCAGATCCTCCAATGGTAATTAACGGAGCACTTGCAGGGTTGGTTGGGATTACTGCGGGTTGCGCGTTTGTTAGTAGTGAAATTGCAATTTTAATCGGAGTTATCTGTTCAATTTGTATGGTGCTTGCGACAGAATGGCTTGAATCAAAAGGCATTGACGATCCTGTCGGAGCATTTCCAGTTCACGGTGTAAGTGGAAGTATTGGCACGTTGTGCGTAGGGTTATTCGCGCAAAAAGATTTGCTTGGCCGAGATTACGGCGGTTTGTTGGAAGATGGTAACTTCTACTTACTAGGCGTTCAGGCGCTTGGCTTAGTGTTGATTTGTGTATGGGGGTTTGTACTTTCGTATGGTACTTTTAAGTTGATCAGCAAGTTCATTCCAATTCGTGTGAGTCGTGACGAGGAAATGATTGGTTTGGATGTTGGGGTTCATGGCGTTCCAGCGTATAGTGAAGCAGGAAGTTTTATTGATGTCGTAGAATTGACAGCAGAAAAATCTTCAGAAACTGGAATAAGTAAATAATTGACGCAATGATCCGTAGCTTCCAGGGGGAGGTTACGGATTTTTTATCTATTTTGCTGGAAATAAAAAAAGAACGCTACGTGGGGTAGCGTTCTTTTTGGTTTCTTATTTTGTCATAAATGATTCGAAATCATCGGGTACGATTACCCAATCACTTGATGATGTTTGCGTTTGGATCATTACGGCAGCTTCGATTTCAGCTTTCAACCGGCGAACTTGTTCCATCGGTTTACGAACATAATGAATATATTCAACAGCAACATGATGATCCGGTTTCTTACCTGCAAAAATTCGGCGAAGCGGAGACATCGTTTGATATGCACTCTCTTCTTTTATGCGTTTGTTTTCGTAACGCTTAACAACAGATTCAATGTCATCAATCATCCGTTGTTTCATTTCGACATAAGATGAAATGAACGGATAAATTTCAAGTGCTTGGCGTTGTACGACCGGAAATCCTTGTAAGGTTTGAGAAAATGAAATCGGTTGCTCCATGGTAATCACCTTTCGCTACGTAAGATTCTATAACATTTATAGTAATTGAAATTTAATAAAAAGAAAATAGGCGTTTGGCATAAAAGCTGACATAAACAAAAATTTTTGTGACAGACTTTACTTTAAACGATTCAAGCGATATAATTCAAACCTGTCAGTCGATTTTTTTGCGGTCGTGGTGGAACGGCAGACACACCATCTTGAGGGGGTGGCGGGGCAACCCGTATGGGTTCAAATCCCATCGACCGCATTTTCAAAAAACATATACCGTGTTTTGAAAGCCTGTTGAGCGATTCAGCAGGCTTTTTTTTTTGTTTTCAATGATAGTTACGACTATGAATCTTACGTATTTGGTAACGTAACTGCGTGGAACAACAAAAAAGTATGGAGGTTGAAAAATCTACAGATTGGTCGCGATCAAAGCGTTGGGAATTGAGATTGACCCACTTTCTTATATGTAAGTAATGCATTTTATTTTTATTGTTGCTTTTCTCTGAGTACGTTAAACTGTTTTTATTCCGTTTATGCAAGGAGATGAGAGTTTTGACGAGGTGGACCAGGTTATGGTTATTATCGGCACTCTTTTTAGTGATATGCTTGATCATTACTATTGTTCAATTTTTTTGGACGGACAAAACGATTGGTAGCTTGGTCAGTAATGACGGTAGATCGGTTGTTCAAGGCGGCGACCAGCCGCATGTTGTCCTCATCGGTATTGATTCACAAGATGAATTTTGGAATAACATACATAAAGGTGCTTTTGAAGCGGGGAAGTTGTTTGGTTACACGGTTGAATTCAAAGATGTTCCTGGAGACAAACAAGAAGAATTAGCCGCTACTGTAAACCGATACCGAATTGCACATGTAGATGCAATCATCGTGCGTGCCACAGAAGGCCGAGTTTTTGAAGACGCGGTGCGGCTCGCTGAACGAAGCGGGATACCCGTCATCACCATTGATTCGGATCTAAAATCTACGATTCGTTCGGCATATGTTGGTTCGTATCAGACTGGTGCAGGAATGTTTCTGGGACAGATGGTTAATGATTCGATCAGCATGGGGTCTTCGGTAGGAGTGATTGTTGAGCGTAAATCATCAATTCAGCAAATGAAGCGATTGGATGGTTTTGCTTCTGTTTTGGCTGGAATGGGCAACTCAATCGCCGATGTTTACGAATCCAATTTATCAATTGTGGCTTCGATCGCTCAAACAGAACGATTGGTTAACGATTTCCCTAATCTGAAAGCAATTGTTGGTTTAAGTAATACCGATGCGCCTGCAATTGCCCAGACATTAAAAAGATTGGGGAGAACTGACATTAAAGTTTATGGTTTCGATGAATCACCAGAAACACTTCAAGGGATTCGCGAAGGGATTATTGAAGGTGTTTTGGTCCAACAACCATATCAAATGGGATTCGATGCCGTGCGCATGATTTCAGATAAACAGGAAGGGAAATTGACTCCCTCAGATCATTACACATCCGTTAAATCATTCACGAAAAAATCCCTCATCGCTCAAGAGGAGGGATTGAAATGACGATCAGACAAAAGCTTCTGGTGTTCATTCCTGTGTTGGTCATTTTAGCTAATATGGTAGCGTTTTTTATTTACAACAGTTCTACTAAAATTCAAAGTAGTTATCATAATGTGTTGAATCGTATGATGATCGAAAGACAAGTAATCAAAGTTGTCGAACAAACGACCAATGAATTGGAAGTTTATATTCGCGACCGAAATGAAGGAGTCAAAGCTAACTATACGTTGCAACGAAACAAACTCGAAGAATTATCATTGGAAATAACGAAGCTTAATTTACAGGAACCGATCTATATTCAAGTGAAAAATCTGTATCAATTGGTTCAATCCTATTTGAAGTTGCTAAAACAAATTGAACATCAGTTAAGTGATCCAAAAGTATCAATTCAAAGCATACCAGTGGCTGAATTAAAGCAAAATGAGCAGTTTATTAACGATGAAGCATCTGATCTAATCTATGAAGAGTTAAATTTAGATCAATCGATTTACGACAGGATTTTATCGCTCACGCTTGAATTAAATCGTTATGGAGTTGCGCTTTTTGTGATCAGTGTGTTATTAAGTTTATTTGTTGCATTTTGGTTGACTGAATCGATTAATCGTCCACTAAATAAGTTGGCGGTTGCAGCTCAAGCGGTTGCAAGTGGAAAGCTAGACTATCCGGTGCCTGAGAAAGAAACCAATGACGAGATTGGCAGTCTCTATGAGTCATTTAATCACATGGTTCAAAATTTACGAGAATTGTTTGTCAAAAATGTTGAAAACTTAGAAAAAGATAAATTGGTTAAGGAATTAGAGTTAAAAGCGTTGCAAAGTCAAATTCATCCGCATTTTATGTTTAATACCTTAAATGTCATCTCGAAATTGGCTTATATTGAAGGTGCAGAAAGAGCGAGTGAATTAGCTGTATCCGTTTCTAATTTATTCAGATATAATCTAAGAAGGCTTGATCAACCGGTCATGTTACGTGATGAATTGCAAAATGCAACGGAATATTTTGCAATTCAAAAAGCTAGATTTCAAGATCGTGTGAAATTGATTTCGGTTTTTGACGATGATGCGCTGGATCAGTTGATTCCATGCCTAACGTTGCAACCATTACTTGAGAACGCTTTCGTGCACGGGATTGAATCGATGGAGTCTGGTGCAGAGTTGCAGTTAATTGTTGAACGTTTTCCTAGTTTTGTTCAAATAACGATTTCGGATAATGGTGCCGGTATGACGGAACAAGTGTTACAGTCGATGCTGACATTAAACGAATCAACTGTTAAAGGATTTTCTGGTTCGAACCGCACGCGTAATTCAACCGGTCTTGGCACGCAGAACGTATTTAGACGCCTTGTGCTTTTCTATGGAAAAGATGCAGATGAAGGAACGTTAAACCGGTTAATTAAGATTCAAAGTGCTGAAAATATGGGGACTTCAATTATTTTGACTTTGCCTTATCGTAATAAAGAATAATAGAAGGGGTGTAAAAAATGCGCTATCGGTTGTTGTTGGCAGATGACGAAGCATTGGAACGTGAAGGGATTGAACGAATGATTAAAGATTCGTTCGGAAGTATGTTTCAGATTTTTCAAGCGAAAAACGGACGTGAAGCAATTCAAATTGCTGAGGCGGAGCGCCCTGATCTTTTGTTTATGGATATTAAGATGCCAGGAATTCATGGGTTAGAGGCGATTGCGGAAATCCGCAAATATTTGCCGTTAAGTAAAGTTGTGCTCGTAAGTGCGTACGATTATTTTTCATATGCTAAAGAAGCATTACAGTTAGGCGTCAAAGCATATATTTTGAAACCAGCAAAAAAAGATCAAATCATTCAAATTCTTCAGCAGTTGATGAAAGAGTTGGACGAAGAACGTGCAAAGCGTGAGGAAGAACTTTCACTCCGCGAACGTTGGCAGCAAGTTATGCCACTTGTTGAAAATGAGTTTTCACTTTTGATGATGATTGATTCAACGCATGATTTTGATGTACAACAAATGGCTCAATTAATTGGTTTTACCGCGCCGAATGTCTATACGATGGTGATTAGTTTTCCAATTCAAGAAAAAGAGAATATGTCTGCTTTTCAAATTCAGAAAAAAGCGATCTATGAGGCTGTCCGTTCATCCGTTAAAACGGAACGTAACGGCATTGTGAGCCCGTTGTTAGGGAACCACATGGCGTTGTTTTTGCCATGGGAAGGTGCAATCAATACGTATCGTAATGAAGCGGTCGATCTAGCGAAACGACTGCAACGCGTCATTGAACGTCAATTAGAATGGCAACCTGTCATTGGTATTGGGAATTGTTACTCGGGAATACATAACTTTCGCCAATCCTATCAAGAGGCTGTTTTAGTCGCTTCTGATTTGATTAGCGAAGTTTCTATTCGATTTTATGCGGACATTCGTATTGAATCGCGCTGGGAAGGGTTTACCGTAGAGGAAGAGCAACGATTATTGGATGCAATGAATCAAATGGACGAGGCACAAACACTTCATTTGTTCGGAGAAATGTTCGGTCGTTTGGCGCGAGCAACGCAACGCAATGAGCAAATTTGCCGTAATGAAGTAATTGGATTGTTCCATGCCATTTCCAGACAACTTTTTCGGATGGGATTTCCGTTTGATGGTACGGTCTCATTGCCTGATCAAGTGGATGTGGAATGGATCGATTCTTGGGCGAAGCAACGTTTGAAACAATTGATAGACCGCATCCGTCAAGAACGCGTCCAACATCATACGAAAGTGATTGACCGAGTTCGGATGATTTTGCATGAAGGGTTTGCCGATGAAGTAACCTTAGAGGGCGTAGCGGATACGGTACACTTGAATCCCTTTTATTTGAGTAAATTGTTTAAGTCCCAAGTTGGTGAAACGTTTATTGATTATTTAACGAATTTACGTATTGATCGCGCAAAACAATTGATGCATCTTCCCGAAATCAGTATGAAGGAAGTGTGTTTCCAAGTTGGTTATCGTGATCCGAATTATTTCTCACGCGTGTTCCGTAAAGTAACTGGTATGTCTCCAAGTGAATACAGACAGTCACATATCATGTCAAAAGAATAAAAAAGCAGGCCTCAACTTCATTAAAAATGGGAGTTGAGGTTTTTTTGTTCTAATGTTCAAATGCATATTGAATGCGCTATCAAAATCTGCTAGAGTGAACAATGTTCAGTAATCGCGACTTAAGAAAGTGGGCTGCATTCAACTATGTCAATTTGGAAAGCGTTTTCACAGAATGTAAAAAAGGGTATGATATCGCTCGTTGCAGTTGGATTGGTTGGTGCGGGAATTCCGCTTTCGACGCCAGTGACATCGACGGTGCATGCAGGGCAAGTTGCGTATCATAAACTTACGGTTTATTATTGGTCTTCATTTGCGAAACCGTATGCGTACTTTAAGACGAATAAAATCAAATGGTCAGAACTTCCCGGCCGCGCGATGAAAGTTGTAAAAGGAAGTTGTTATAAGATTGAGTTTGTGGTTTCAAATAATGATGCAGTAACGATTTCTTTTAACAATGGTTATGATCTTTGGGACGATGCAGGTGGTAAGAACTATACGATCAGCGGAAAGTATAAGAATGTCACCATTGCGAATGGCGTGTTAAGTGCATCACTACCGAACCTTTCCCTGACTCCAAAATTGAAACCAATCGTTCCGACGATCCCGTTGGAGCTTCCAGATGACACGACTTACGTTGTACCTTCAACACCTAAAGTGATCACTACCAATGTTCCGGTAGCGACGCAAAAACCCGTCATTACACCTGGACCGACAGCGACACCGAAAGCGACTGCAACACCGAAGCCCGTAGTAGTAACACCAGAACCTACTGAAGTGCCAGTAGATTTACCAACCCCGAAACCGGTTGCAACAGCAACTCCGAAATCGGGTGGGACGACAACGACGAAACCGGTAACAGCTGCGCCAAGTGATTTGTATTCTGTAAATAAAACATTCGGCAAAAAAGTTTCTGCACCAATTACCATCGATGGTACCAATAATGGTGAGTGGACAGATGCGAATATGATTGCTAGTGGAGTAGCTAACGACGATCCTCGGACACTCGGAAAGAACTGGACATTACATGAAGTACCAATGGACATGACCGGACTTTGGGCGGCGTGGGATGATCAAAATCTTTATGTTGCTTGGCAGTATGTGGACGTGACAGATGTGGTTGATCCAAGCAATGCAGGTTCTGCTGGAAACGAACCTGTTCGTGTTCAGAAGATTCTTCAGTCTATTGCAATTGATACGACCCCAGGTGAAGGATCGGGCACGGATATGTGGGGCAAAAACGGTAAGAAACCGTTCTGGACAGGTGAAGATTTACCAGACTACCAAATTTATATGGCTTCCAACTTGTGGCAAGGTTTCCTCTCAAAAGCTGTTGATGGAAAATTTGTGGTCGATGATAAGGTGAAAACTCCGAATTATCAAAAAATCACTGAGGCAGGGATAGAGATTAAAGTCGGTAAAGGCTATGCTGGTACGAAATTGCTTGGGGCAAAAGATGTTGATGATCTAAGCGATGGCTCCAAAGTCATCGATTTCTTAACCGCTGGACATGACAAGACACATGATTCATTCTATGAAATGAAAATTCCGCTTGCTGCTCTCGGTAACCCAGATATTGAAGGGAAAGGAATTGGTCTATTCCTTCATCAAGGTGAGTTTTCTGCGTTAGATACGATGCCGAGAGATCCAGCGGTATCTGATTCGCCTGGTGTAGAAGACTGGAATTCTTCGAAAGAGTGGGCGGATATTGATTCTTTTACCGTCCCATTTGCACGAGTTGGTAAATCTAAATAAGCGATAAATATGCGATTTCTCCGGTTTTTTTATAAAAACTGGAGGAGTCGTTTTTTTTTGAATTGTGAAGGTAAAGTGACAATTGATCTTTTGTGTGTTTAAGTACTAGATTTATTATAAATGATGTGGTACTATTCGAGTGTGATGACAAACGATTGCATAGAAAGATCACGTTACTACAGCTCATAATTTCCTCTCGGTGATCCACTTTTTGTCCATCCTAACAAGATCTATTCTTGTCTCCACCTTGCGCAATGAATTACAATCGTTTGCGCAATCCTCGGCACGGGCGAATTCTTGTCCTATTTCCCGGCAACATGCTTTTGAATTTTATTTTCGGAGGTGAAAACGTTTTAACAAAAAATAAATACTTCAAAAAAGTTTTCGGGATTGGGAATTAATAACTTAAAATCTAAGGAGAGTGTTTAGAAATGTTTACAAAAATGTTTCGTAAATGGACAGCAACAACATTGGTTGCATTGGTCCTCATGTCAGTTTTGAACGTCTTAGCTTTTGCTTCACCAGGTTCTTCGGTAACAATTTATTACAAGAAAAGTAGTGTGAATTCATACATCCACTATTCAGTGGATAACGGTGCGTGGACGACAGCACCAGGCGTAGCATTGACGGATTCAGAAGTTTATGGTTATGCAAAAACGACAATTTCAGTACCAAATGTAGGCTCATCAGTAAAAGCAGCTTTTAACAACGGTCAAAATGTTTGGGATAACAAAAACGGTTCAAATTATATTTTTAACGGAGCAGCAACATATTATGTTGATCAACAAGTAATTTACTCCGGCGCACCAGTTTCCATTTTAGACAACGGTAGTTTTGAAACAGGTTCAATCACAGGTTGGACGGAATGGCATCCAACAAATCAAGCGAAAGCTTACGGCGTAGACGCATCGGATGCTCAGTCCGGTAGCAATAAATTGTACTTCTGGAGTTCAAGTGCTTACAAACAAAGTATTCACCAAGTAAAAACTGGTATTCCTAACGGAACATACACAGTAAATGCGCAAGTTAAACTTTCTGTATACGGCGCGGCTCCTACTACAGCTCGTATGGAAGTTCAAGATTTTGGCGGAGCTTCAAACTTCACAACAATTAATGCAGGCGGTTATACGTTATACACAACACAAGTAACAGTAACTAATCAAAAAATTGATGTTGGTTTCTATGTAGATTCACCTGGAAGTACTTCTTTACAATTAGATAATGTCGAAGTGATTCCAGTGGCTGGACCAACAGCTACACCAACGGATACACCGGCTCCAACAGCTACACCAACGGATACACCGGCTCCAACAGCTACACCAACAGCTACAGCTACACCAACAGCTACAGCTACACCAACAGCTACAGCTACACCAACAGCTACAGCTACACCAACAGCTACACCGGCTCCAACTGATACACCAGCACCAACAGCAAC
>CANHGK010000037.1 GCA_947460235.1 Paenibacillaceae bacterium
CACAAAGACTGGATGAACTGGATGCTTGATAGCGTTGGGTTTGACGGTTTCCGGATCGATGCCGTGAAGCATATTAAATTCGATGTGTTCACAAATAAAGCTGGCGATGGGATGTTAGACAAAGTTCGCGCGGCACATTCAACGAAAAATATTTTTGCAGTTGGCGAGTACTGGAATCGTGACCTCGGTTCATTGCAAAATTATTTGAACTATTCGAACTGGAAAATGAGTTTGTTTGACGTTCCGTTACATTTCAAATTCTACGGGATTGGTCAAGGTGGGTTCGACCTTCGTAATTTGAACTCAGGTAATCTTGCAAACTTGAATTATGGAATGAACGCAGTCACATTCGTAGATAATCATGATACACAATACGGTCAAGCGCTTTTATCGCCAGTAGCCGACTGGGCAAAACCAATGGGTTATGCGTATATCTTGAATCGTGCAGAAGGTGTTCCAATGTTGTTCTATGCAGACATGTATGGGTATGACAATCGTCCTGCAACGGCTTCGAATGGTACATTGGGAGCAGGCAACGGTGTAAAAGGAAACTTGATGGATACGATCAAGAAGTTAATGATCGCTCGTACCGCTGCATCTTACGGTAAACAAAACGATTATTTTGATGATGGTGACGTCGTTGGGTTCTCTCGTGAAGGGGTAAGTGATATCGCGAACTCTGGGTCTGCAACAGTTATTTGTGATAATGCAAACTGTAATGATGGTTCACTTGGTAAATGGATGTATATGGGTACTGCTAACATCGGTAAAACATTCAAAAACGTTTTGGGTTCCAAAACTGTAGTAGTACCATCAAGTGGTTGGTCATTCTTCGCCTCTGAAGGTAATGCTTCAGTTTATATCAACAGTTCAATTACTACAGCTATTCAAGCACCAGGCTACGTGGCACCGAACTATGTTGCATCCGGTCCTGGAGTAGCAGCAACTGTTGCCCCAACAGCTACGCCTGCGCCAACAGCTACACCAGTTCCTGCTGCGACATCGACACCTGCTGCAGTTGCAACGCCTGCTCCAGCAGTACCTGTAGTTGTAACCAACCAAACCGTTACGGTGTATTACAAAAAAACAGGTTTTGCAAGTGCGAACATTCACTTCCGCAATACGAAAGATTTGATCTGGACGGTTGCTCCAGGAACTAAAATGGATTTGGATGCTGTTACTGGATATTACAAAGCCACGATAACCATTCCAGATGCTTCTCAGCTTGAAGCATGCTTTAATAACGGAACAACTTGGGATAGTAATGGTGGATTGAACTACAAGTTTAACGGTAACTCAACAGTTAACGTAACGGATGGTAAGGTAGTTGCTGGTGTACCTGCGGCGTCAGTAGCGGCAGCTGCTGCTCCAGCGGCAGCAATAGCTACACCTGTTCCAGCGGCAACGGTATCGATTAGCTTTAGCTTAGGAAACATCAGCACGGCATTTGGTGATACTGTAGCAGTAACAGGAGATTACAATGCATGGGCTTCATCCGGCACTGCGTTAACAAAATTGTCGGTAACTGGCGCTTCCGTAGGTTCTTCCAACACATGGACCGGTAAAATTACCGTTCCTGCAAACAAAACGGTGAATTACAAATTTATTAAAATCAATTCTGCAGGTACTGTAACATGGGAATCAGGCTATACGGGTAATCGTACAATGACGGTTTCAGCCAAGAATCCGGCGCTTGTTACCGCAAGTTGGAATGTGAAGTAAATCAATAGAAACCCCCTTATGGTTCACGTAATAATGTGAAATCATGAGGGGTTTTTGTTTGGGATAATATTTTAAAAATGATAATAAATTACAGGTGATTTTATTGTTTACATAGAATGTATTGTTTTATTAATAAATTTAGGGTGTGATGGTTATGCAACTTAATTTAATGAAAACATTACCAGTTAAGTGGATATTTATTGCGTTTGTTATTGTGTTATTGATTGCAGGATTATCAAGTTGGATATCGGATCAAAATGCGAGGAAAGCAATTTTTGATCAAGTTTCGAAGACTGCGGAACAATCAATGATTCAATCCGTGAATCAACTTGATAATGAATTTTCGCGAGTTGAGGGATTGGCACAACAGATTAATTATGATCCGGATATTCGTAAGCAAGTACAAATGATGAATGATATGAGTCTTTCAAGTGCGATTCGAGAAAATGACTTGAAATTTATTATGGACAAATTGTCTACTTATGCGAGTTCAAATAAATATGTTAACAAGATCGTTCTTGTAAATGAAGAATTTATGAATGAAAAAAAATTTGATCGAGGAATTCACTTCTTACAAACTTCAGGGAGTAATATAAACCCGTCGATTGATGAGCAAAATAAATTGATTTTTAATCAGATATTTACTGGTGGGAAGCAACTGGTATGGGTTCCGACTTCTAACAATAGTATTTTTCGAAAACATAATCTGAACAATAAAAATATACTAAACTATGAGGGACCATCTTTTGCGTTGTTGAGAATATTGACCAATTCTTCATCTAAGTATAACAAAGCTTATTTACAAGCAATTCAATTAAAAATGTTGATGTTTAAGGATTTGTTTAAGGATATTAAATTTGGTGATGATTGTGAGGTTTACCTGATTCATGACCAAAATCAAATTATATATAGCAAAGATGAAGCGCGTTTTGGTCAAACACTCGTCATGGATCAATATGATAACAATAAGGAGCAACAAATCATTAAGCAAAATAACGACAATTTTCTTGTGTTAACGAAACGTTCACATAATACATCCTGGAAACTAGTTGTCAGCATACCGACTAGCCAATTGTATGAATCAGTTAATCAAAATTTAATATGGTTTGTTATAATTACTTTTTCATTTTTAATTTTGTTTATATTAACGTTTTTGGTGATTCGACAATTTCAGCGTATTCAAGCTAATTTATTATCGTATTCCTCCGAACTTGAAAACACAAAAGATGAACTTTCGATTATTAACAAAGTGTTACAGCGTCAGTCTAGTGAATTAATTCGATTAAATGCGGTAAAGGATCAAATTTTGGCAAATACGTCACATGAATTACGTACACCACTAAATGGTATCATTGGAATCGCTGAATCGTTAATCGATGGTGTCAGTGGTGCGTTAAACGAGCATGCGTCAAAAAATTTATCGATGATTGTAGTAAGTAGCCGTCGATTATTAAATCTTGTGAATGATATATTGGATTTTGCAAAGATTCGAAATCAGACATTACCGATCATTAAAAAACCAATTTTAATTCAGGGCGTGATGGAACAAACAGCCATTTTACTCAAACCATTGTTTATTCAAAAGAACGTAGAATTTAGAATGAACATTTCTGATGTGTTGCCACCTGTTTTAGTGGATGAAAATCGCTTTCAACAGATGTTGCATAATTTGATATCCAATGCGATTAAATTTACGGAACGTGGTTTTGTGGAAGTTCGTGCATTTGTTTCTGGTAGCTTTTTGAACGTCGAAGTGGAAGATAGTGGTATTGGGATTCGTGAAGAACATGTAATGAAAGTTTTTAAGGCGTTTGAACAAGTAGATGGTTCGTCGTCACGTAAATTTGGTGGAACTGGATTAGGGTTATCGATCACGAAACAACTTGTAGAAATGCATGGTGGTGCAATAAATGTGAGATCTACGTATGGATCTGGCAGTTGTTTTACGTTAATTTTACCACTCAGTGAAAGTGATCAACCAACTTCAATGAATGATCAATTGAATCCTGTGATTTCATCTCCGCGTTCGATCGAATACGAACAGATGGCGATGGCATTCACTCCGTTACAACTAGAGTCGGATGAACTGGAAGGAATGTCCAACGCGAAATTTAAAGTTTTAGTAGTTGATGATGAACCAATCAATCTTCAAGTGGTAATTAATCACCTTGTCAAACAGCCGTACGAGATTATTGCCGTATCATCCGGAACAGAAGCGATGAAACGCATAGAGGAAGGCTTGATTCCTGATTTAATTTTATTAGATGTGATGATGCCTGAGATGAATGGTTATGAAGTAACGAAGCAAATACGCTGGAGATACCCAATTCATCGCTTGCCAATTATATTGTTAACTGCTAAAACCCAGGCAGATGACCTAGTAGCTGCATTTGAAGTTGGCGCCAATGATTTTTTAACGAAACCAATTCAGAAGCATGAGTTAATCGCTAGAATGAAGACGCATTTACAATTGGCTAATTGGAATATGTCAATGCAAATTGCGGTTGATGAGCGTACTCAAGCGGTACGTGTATTGTTCGATCGTTCGGAACAAGGGTTTATGATGATTAATTCCGGATTAATCATTCAAAATGAATATAGTTTAGCATGCGAAAGGATCTTTGGGCGATGCATTCAATCCGTAGAGTTCCCAGCGCTCATTTATGAGAATGATCAAGTGCAGGCAAACACGGTTCGTTCGATTTTACAAACGATTTTTGAAAAGCCAGATGCTGATCATGTGGGCATCATGATTGAACTTCTCCCAAATGAAATGTCGATGAATCAACGAACGGTCGAGATACACTATCAGATGATTCCTGTCATTGCTGGAATAGATGCTCAAATGATGATTGTAGTTACCGATGTAACAGAATCAAGGCGAATGACTGAACAAGTTCGACTAGAACAATCCAGATTGAGACGAGTTGTATATGCCATTTCACATGAGCAAGAAGTGACAAACTTACTACGAATGTATATTCAATTTGCGAATCATGATTGGTTTGGACCGAGTGAGTCACTTCCAGTTTTTGAGTGGTTACACACGATGATGCGTTCGATTCATACATTTCGAGGTCATTTTATGCAAGTTCATTTTGAGCATACTGCGAAACAATTGTGTACCATTGAAGAACAATTAAATATGATGATCTCAAGCGATGAAACCAGCCATGCAAACATTCATTCGTGGATTTATAAAAATCCAATCTTGTCATTTGTGTCGAACGAATTCAATCAATTGGTTGAATTAATCGGTCATGATCCACTCCACAAAGAACCTGCGCTAAACATTCTGCGTAGTGATTTGGTACTTCTTGAATCATTTGTCACGAAGGAATGGTCATTTGATATGCAGCCAAAAGTAGTGAATAAGATAAAGCACTTGTACTATGAACCTGTAACGGAATTGGTTGGACGTTATAAAAATTATGTCATTGATTTGGCAGAACGCCGGGGGAAAGCAATCCCTACGGTGCATATGTCAGGCGAGATATTTTGTATTGACATGGATTCATATCAAAAGTTTTCCGATTCATTAATTCATATATTTAGAAACATTGTCGAACACGGATTAGAAACCCAAGAAGTTCGTGTGCATCAACAGAAACCTTTTGATGCACGCATCGACATTGAATTTGGAGTGGTTCCAAACCATGGGTTTTGGATGGTGATTCGTGATGATGGAGCAGGAATTGACACACGAAAGTTGAGGAAAATTCTTCATACTCGGCACGAATTAAATCGAAAAGAGATCACTGAAATGACAGATGATACGATTTTGACATATGTGTTTGTCGATGATGTAAGCACAATGGATGTGACAAATGATTATGCAGGTAGAGGATCAGGATTGGCAGCGGTTAAGCAATTCACGGAAGAGGCGGGTGGAAAGGTGAGTGTAACTTCTGACAAAGGAAAAGGTACAAGCTTCCGCTTTGAATTTCCGAACTGTCAATGTTTAGTTAAAGAGGAGGCGAGACAATATGACACTCTTTACAACTAAAATGAATCATAAGCGATTCTTCATCATTTATTTTGTTATATTAATCGCTGTAATCATTTGCAGTGTCTCCTCATATGTGACATCTAAAGATACGATCAGAAACGAAGTGTCTGACGCGACTTTACAGACGGTTAAACAACTCGTTGAACGAATGGATATTGAATTCAATCAAGTAAGTCGATTGTTAGGGCAAGTGAATTATAATCCACAATTCCGATCAATGTTGAAATCTGTAGAACACCCATTTGCCGAAGAAAAGAACTTTTTCGATCAGCGCAAGCAAATTAATAGTCAATTAGATATGTATCGTAGTTCATATCAACACATGAAATCAATACGTATTGTTGGGCTTGAATCAATTAAACGAAGAATTGACAATTCCATTCTAAGTGGTGCGCTCGGATTCGAATGTTCTTCCAATGGATCAGATGGTTCATTTGCATTTGACGAGACAAATAATAAGCTGATTAACCAAATTCAATCCATCGATAACGATTATTGGGTGCCAACGCTAATCAATGGATGGTTAAAAAGGCAAAATATTGATACGAAGAATATATTAAATTATCAAGGACCAACGATTACCTTATTTACGCCATATAAAAATCTGCAGTCTAAAGGCGGTGAGAAGTTCGTCCTTGTTGCGGAAGTAAAACTGAAATTGTTCGATTCCATCTTTGATCAAGTGAAATTTCGTGAAGGATCTTTTTATGATGTAATCGATGAACATAACAACATTGTATTTTCATCGGAAGCTAATAAGTTAACCGACGCGTTTCAGATGGAAGGGTTAAATGATCTTTCTCAACCCATTCAGTTTATAAAGTCGCAAGGTATTGAATATATGGTAGTCATTGAATCTTCGAAAGTTACTAAGTGGAAATTGGTTACACTAATCCCAACAAGTCGTTTGTTTTCAGAGGTCGAAGCTACACTTTGGACAAGCGTGGTCGTATTGATCTTACTGGTGGCAATCTCACTGATGACATTTTTGTTGTTCAACCGATTTGTGATGCTTAATCAACATTTACAGTCAACCGCTGATGAACTTAGAAATAGTAATACACAATTGGAACATCAATCTGCTGAATTGAAGCGTATGAATGAACTGAAAGATCAAATCCTCTCTAATACTTCCCATGAACTGCGCACGCCGCTTAATGGGATCATTGGAATTGCGGAGTCATTACTTGATGGTGTAGGCGGTAAACTTAATGAGGTTATTGCAAAGAACATGAGATTAATTGTTGCATCCGGACGCAGATTGAATAATTTAGTAAATGATATCTTGGATTTTAATAAAATTAAAAACAATAAATTACAACTGCGTAGCAAACCAATGCAAATTGGACCTGTACTCGAAATGACAATTGCGCTACTTCGTTCCATGTTGGGGCATAAATCAATTGAAATCATTAATGAGATTAATCGATATAAGCAGCCATTGGTTTTGGCAGACGAAAATCGAGTGCAACAAATCTTGCATAATTTGCTTGCGAATGCGATAAAATTCACTGAATCGGGAACCATCACGATATCTTCGATTCGTAATGAAGATATGCTTTTAATCTCCATTACGGATACTGGAATAGGAATTCCTGAGAATCGACTAGAGGATGTCTTTAAATCATTTGAACAACTGGATGGATCAATCGAGCGGACATATGGCGGGACAGGATTAGGATTAGCGGTTACAAAACAATTAATTGAATTACATCAAGGAACGATACATGTAACTAGTACTATCGGTGTTGGATCAACGTTTACATTTACGCTTCCGCTTGCACGTCAATCTGATGAATACGTTGAAATACATCCAATCAATGAAGTGAGCAACAATCACGTAATTGACGTCGAGTGGGGAATCGATGAACTGCTTATGAATTCCTTTGGTAGTGGAAATCATATTTTGATTGTTGATGATGAACCAATTAATTTACATGTACTCGTTAATCATCTGAGTCAATATGATTTTAAAATGTCCACTGCTGCAAATGGTGTTGAGGCGCTTGCGATGATCAAACAAGGGTTACTCCCAGATCTCATTTTACTTGATGTGATGATGCCCAAAATGTCAGGTTATGATGTTACCAAATTGATTCGCGAGACGTATCCTGCTACGCAACTACCCATCATTCTATTAACGGCCAAAACAGAAAACGAAGATATTGTGCGCGGGTTTCAATCTGGTGCAAACGACTACATTACCAAACCATTTAGCAAGACCGAATTAATTGCGAGAATTGAACTTCATTTAAAGGTTACACGAGGGAAAATGCAATTAGTTGACTTGTAGTCATTTATTTGTTGCGATGACTATTCATTGCTTGTCGTTTGCGCGCATATGTGACTACCGGTCATCACATTTTTATCTTTACAAATTTTGAAAAGTTAAAAAAATTAAAAAATAAGCTTGACGTTTATGGTACTAATGGGTAATATTAGGACATGTAAGCGTATACAGTTAATTACATCATGAAAAACAACAAGATGATGTACTAAAACATCCTCTGTAGAAACAAAGGCAAACCTAAGAACGAGTGCTCTACACTTGTTCGTGCGAAAGCTAGGGACGCAAAGCCATGGACCTTCCGTAAGACAGCGTATGTCGAGCGATGGCAGCCAGGTTGCTGATTGCAGAGTTTTTTGCGTCAGGAATTCGTGACCAAGAGGATGTTCCATTAAACGATTCCCTGAAAAGGGTAGAGGAGGAACATTTTATGAGTCTCACCATCCAAAGACGAATGAGCATCATGCTTGCGATCGCGTTGATCGCTAGCCTCATTCCAATGTTCAGCATGACGGCAGTACAACAAGCGAAGGCGGCAACGCCGGTGAACCAAACGATGGTTCAATATTTCGAGTGGTATGTGCCGAACGACATGGATCATTGGAATCGTGTAAAAGCAAATGCAGCATCGTTAGCTGCAATGGGCGTATCGGCATTATGGTTGCCGCCAGCCGTCAAATCCGATGGACGTAACTTAGACGTCGGTTATGGAACCTATGACATGTATGACCTCGGTGAATATGATACGTTTACTTCGGATCATCAAATTTATGATGCTAGCAATGGTCCGGCATCCGTAAATAGTAAATACATTGGCGGTGCAGGTGCTTCTGCCAAAGCGAAAATTTCTACAAAATATGGAACACGCGCTGAACTCGATGCTGCAATCGCTGCGATGCATGCGAACGGAATTGCGGCATACGCTGACGTGGTGATCAACCATAAAGCGGTTGAAACGACAGAAACGGTCACTGCATCTCCTTGTGAACTGTGGGGTAATCGCAATATTTGCGGCGCTTCCAAATCCATTTCAGCATATACAAAATCGGTATTCCCAGCTCGGATTGGAAAAGTTGACGCTCCTGCAGGTGCACCGGCAAGTTGGAGTTATAAAGTAGATAAAGGTTGGTTCAACGGTGTTGACTGGGATGCTGCTGGTAAATCAAGTGCAGCTTACTTGTTTAGCGGTCAATCATGGAATACGCCGATTGATTCTGAATTCGCAAACTTTGACTTCTTAATGTATGCGAATCTTGATTTCACGAAAACGTGGGTATTAGATTACCACAAAGACTGGATGAACTGGATGCTTGATAGCGTTGGGTTTGACGGTTTCCGGATCGATGCCGTGAAGCATATTAAATTCGATGTGTTCACAAATAAAGCTGGCGATGGGATGTTAGACAAAGTTCGCGCGGCACATTCAAC
>CANHGK010000038.1 GCA_947460235.1 Paenibacillaceae bacterium
AGTTCCGCTCACGAGCGTGTACGTGTAGGTATTTCCACTGTCCACATCTATGTTGCTGAGCGTACCAACCGATGTTCCATTCAAACTGTTCTCTGCAATCGTCGCCGTACTCAATCCAATATCCGTCGGTGCCTCATTTACATCCGTAACCGTAATCGTGAACTGCTTCTCGTAATTGTTTGATCCATCGTTCACATTCACACGAATGCTGTAACTCGATTTCGTTTCATAATCAAAGCTTGTTGCCGTTTGTAGCGTCGTTCCACTAATCGTGAAACTCGCATTATCAGTGTCACCAGTTCCGCTCACGAGCGTGTACGTGTATGTGTTTCCACTGTCCACGTCCGTGTTGCTCAGCGTGCCTACTGTTGTACCACTCGAACTATTTTCTGCAATACTTGACGCACTCAATCCAATATCCGTGGGTGCCTCATTCACATCCGTTACATTAATCGTGAACTGCTTCTCGTAATCATTCGACCCATCATTCACATTCACACGAATGCTGTAGCTCGATTTCGACTCGTAGTTAAAGCTCGCCGCTGTTTCGAGCGTCGTCCCACTAATCGTGAAACTCGCATTATCCGTATCACCGGTTCCGCTCACAAGTGTATAAGTGTAGGTGTTTCCACTATCTGCATCCGTATTACTTATTGTTCCTACCGTTGTGCCACTTGAACTGTTTTCTGCAATCGTCGCCGAACTTAATCCAACATCCGTCGGTGCATCATTCGCATCCGTCACTGTGATCGTGAACTGCTTCTCGTAATCATTCGATCCATCATTCACATTCACGCGGATGCTATAACTCGATTTTGTTTCATAATCAAAACTCGCTGCCGTTTCTAGCGTCGTCCCGCTAATTGTAAAACTCGCATTGTCCGTGTCGCCAGTTCCGCTAACGAGCATATACGTGTAGGTGTTGCCAGTATCTACATCTGTATTGTTCAACGTTCCTACCGTTGTGCCACTTGAACTGTTTTCTGCAATCGTCGCCGAACTTAATCCAACATCCGTCGGTGCATCATTCGCATCCGTCACTGTGATCGTGAACTGCTTCTCGTAAGTCGCACTACCGCTGTCCGTTACTTGTATTCTCACGGAATAACTTGACTTCGTCTCAAAGTCAAAACTAGAAGCTGTTTTCAATGAAGTGCCGCTGATCGAAAAGCTCGCATTATCGGTATCACCAGTTCCACTGACGAGGGTAAACGTAGCAGTGTCCCCAACATCGATGTCACTTGCACTTAACGTGCCGACGGTTGCATTCATTGCATTATTTTCTGCAATCGTCGTTGTGGAAAGGGTAATATCCGTTGGTGCTGAGTTCACATTCGATATTTTAATCACACGAGTATCAGTGTAAGGAATCATCCAGAAATTTCTTCCGTCATTGACCCCGCCCCAAAACCCATTCAATGCTTTGGCAACTCCACTTGGCCAATTGGTATAACCCGTCATTTCTCCAGTAGTTGGATTCACTTTCACAAGTTGATTTGAATTATATGGGATCGCCCAGATGTTTGTGCCATCGTAAATACCACCAGTAAACATATTTCCAGCTACATAAGTCATATTCATTCCACTGGGCCAACTGTTATAACCGGTCATTTCCCCTGTACTTAGATTCATCTTGATCATTCGGTCTGCATTGTATGGTAACATCCATAAATTCGTACCATCATATACCCCACCATTGAAAGCGTAAGTTTGTTTGGTAAACCCGCTCGGCCAAGTATTATATCCTGTCATCACACCAGTAGTAACATCCAGTTTAATCACCCGGTCAGCATTTGATGGCACCATCCAGATACTCGTCCCGTCATAAATCCCTCCGTAAAATGCAGAACTCGACTTTACAAATCCGCTCGGCCAACTATTATATCCGGTCATCGCACCGGTACTTACATCAACTTTCACCACCCGATTTGCATTTAAAGGAATCATCCAAAGGGACTTGCCATCGAACACTCCTCCACTAAAGGCGGCACCCATTAAAGTTGAATAGCCCGATGGCCAACTACTATACCCGGTCATCGCACCAGTACTCGGATTCAGTTTAATCACTTGATTCGCATCATTTGGTACCAACCAAATGGATGAACCATCAAATACCCCACCCATAAATGCGTTTGAGTTCATACCAGAGTTTCGTGTAAAACCCGACGGCCAACTATTGTATCCAGTCATCTCGCCGGTACTTGTATTCAATTTAATCACACGGTCAGCCCGGTATGGAATTAACCAGACGTTTGTTCCATCGTAAACCCCACTTGCAAATGCAGACGAAGTTTTTACAAATCCACTGGGCCAACTTTTGTATCCATTCATCAAAGGGGTTGTAATTGCAGCAGGAGTGCTGATGACTCCACTAAAGCCATAACTGTCATGGCTATAAATCGCACTCGTTGCGATCAATGCCCGCACACTCGAACTTTGAACTGCAGTTCCTGCCACCGTCCCCGCACTAGCAACAGGCGTTACTTGGAAACGAATATACTTCCCGACATCCGCAGATTGGATCACATACGTTGTGGCATTCGCACCACTAATTGCCGTTTGATTCGTACCGGAAGTGTCATCTGCGCGATACCAGTTATAAGTACTGGTCCCTTCCGCATCTGCATCCTCATCCGAGTAGGTATAATTCCCTGTAACGGTTTGACCCACTCGAACGGTTCCACTGATCGATACCGAGCTAGCCACCGGAGCAGCATTGGCTGCGCGGGTTACGGTGATCGAATACGTTTTCAACGTTGTCCCGTCTTCTGCCGTCACTCGGACATCGATTGTGTTCGATCCCACACTTAAACTCAATGAAGCAGATGCTACGCCACTCGTTACACTGCTATATCCACCACTATTCACTTGCACTTGAATCGTTGCCCCGCTCTGTTCCTTCGTTGGGGTAACCGTCAAGCTGGTTGTGTTGTAATTGACACTTGCTGTATACGACGTCGTCCCAATAGCAAATGTTGGACTTAATGTCCCCGTAGAAAGAGTAAGTGCACTTAAATTCACATTCGTGCTAAGTGTTGCAAAAGTAATTGTCCCCACTGAACTCGAATTATTGACTGAATCTTTTGCGACAAAATATGCGTAGTATGCCGTGCCATTAGAAAGCCCGGTTACATTGAAGCTACTCGCTACGGTTGCGGTCACAGACGTACTGCCGGACTGAATCGCCGCAGATCCAAGATCGTCTTGCCCAGCAATGACTTGCGCCGCACTTGGCATTGTTGCTCTCGTGGTAATTACATAATATAAGGTTCCCGCTTCGTCACTGGTTCCACTTACACTTGCAGACGTCGTCGTAATGGAACTGCTACCCAAATTCGACAATGTAGGTGCCGTTATATCATTCACGGTAACCGTAATGGTTTGCGTCGCCGTTGTGATGCCATCGCTCACTTGAACCGTAAAACTGTCAGATCCGATATACCCCGTCGTCGGTTGATACGTAATGGTTCCACCTGGCGTCAGATCTGCTCCACCCGAACTGGCCGTTGCGCTAGCAAACGATAACGTCCCATGAATTGGTGCAATGTTCTGTGACCACGTGATGGTTTGATTACTATCCACATCACTGACGTGTAATAATGACTTGATATCTGAAGCGGAAGCATTTTGGTCGACACTTAACGTAGTCGTCGTTCCGATAAATGTTGGCGCGGTATTGGTTCCGATTGATAATGAATTCGAGATCGTCGACGAAATGCTACCCGACGTGTCACTCCCCGTCCAATTCGAACCATTCGTCATGCGAGATAACCAGGTAGAAGCATCCGTAATTGTCACCGGTCCTGTATAGAAAACTATATCTTTCTGGTCAGTATTTCCGGGCAATCCGATTGCATTTGTGCCATTCGCTAACGCATTCTGTGAATTGGTACCTGATGGTATTTTTGAAGAATAAGGAGCCGAAATTCCAATATTTGTTCCCCAATTTGATGTATCTACTCCTGACTCCGCATTATTCATTCCAAAAATGAAATACGGATTTGAATTCGCATCTTGATAAATAAACAAATTATCCCCTGCTGGACCCATCGGATCTGCTACCGAGAAACCCGTACTTACGATTTGGCTCGAAATATCCGTATTGGATGATAAATCCGTTAAGGCAACCACAGATAAACCCGGTAGGCCAAGCCTAAAAAGAGTCCCTTTGGAAATGGCATTCGTCAACGTCCAGGTAACCAGGCCATCATAGGTCGTTAATGTAGTAAAAGCATTCTGGTTATACCACGCACGATCGGTCATTTTAATAACCGTTCCAGCAGGGATATCTACCAGTGTTGCAAAGTAAAAATCATTATTCACCGCATCAATCCCATACACAACCATATCCCCAGAAGATAACGTAGCCGCGTGAGCGACCGGAGGTGGTTGAAGGAACGGTAGGAACCCATTGATCGCAAGCAAAAACATCAACATGACTTTTAAAAATTTCATTTTGAATATTTTCATAAAAAATTTCATGATTTTATTACTCCTCTCCGTTCATCGCAAAACAATTTATCACATGAACCCAGTTCAAATCACATAGACATAGATAATTCAATCATAGAGTGAATCACCGACATAAACCAGTGATAAAATATCATGATTTTGAAGCATGAATACCATGTGTGCTAAACTAATTATACTTTGGGTAAGGTGGTGAACGGATTGAAGATTTCAAACGTATTGCTCGTAGATGATGATGATTTGTTTCTATTGAATATGAAAGCACTACTCGATGCGGAAGACGACCTCCATCCCATTGCCACGGCAACGAACGGACACGAAGCGATCGAATGGCTTCGAACGAATACGCCCGACCTCGTCTTGTTGGACATGCAAATGCCCAACATGAATGGTGTTGAGTGCATTAAACAAATCCGTGCGCTCCATGCTGAATTGCCCATTTTAATCCTGACAACTTTTGAGGAAAAAGAATACATCATCAAGGGCTTGGCTTATGGCGCGAATGGCTATTTGCTGAAAGGCATGGCGCTAGAGCCTTTGCTTCAAAACATTCGTGACGTGATCAATCGACAATTTGTCATTGCCGCACCGATCGCAGCCAAATTATCTCGCTATTTACTCGAACATGCATATGAAGAATCGAACACACCCGCAACATTCCGTTTTCCATCCGATTTGTTCACAAAAAAAGAACAGGAGATTATCCTGCTCTTAACGAGTCGACTCACAATAGAAGAAATGGCTGAACAAAGTTTCATCACCATCGGCACCTTACGCAACCATTTAGCGAATATTTATTTTAAACTCAATGTAAACACCCGCAAAGATGCAATTCAAGCTTTGCAAGCTTACCTGATCAATCCGTAACGATATCGGATGATGCATTGCGCATTGCCCGTTCAATCGGAATGGCCAATGTAAATGTGCTACCGACGCCGATTTGACTTTTTACACCAATCGTCCCACCGTGCCGCTGAAGAATGGCTCTTACAATTGCGAGCCCGAGGCCGCTCCCCTTCATTTCTGCATCACTTTTATAAAAACGATCAAAAATAAACGGCATATCTTGTTCCGTTATCCCAATGCCATCATCGGTGATCGCGATTCGTACCGTAGGCAGTAACTTCTCATCCAACAGATGATCATTTATAGACAGTCGCACATTTACGCGACAAGGCAATTCCGCACTAAACTTCACGGCATTCTCCAATACATTTTGAAAAGCTCGCTTCAAATGATGTCGATCGATACTCACCAACCAAGTATCTGCTTCCTTTTCCGACCAATCCACCTGGCATTCGGCTAGAATCGAACCCGCCAACACTTCGTCCTCAACCAGTTCCAAAATCCCTTCCGCGAAATGTTTGATCGAAAACGATTCGAAATCAAATTCATTCTTGCGCGATTCCAATCTCGACAACTCCAGCAAGCCAGTCGTCAACTGACGCATAAACATCAACTTCGATAACATCCGCTCGATCATTGGATCTTGATTGGAGACTCGATCCAATTCACGTTGCTTCATCAAAAAATAGGTTTGCATCGCCGTGATTGGCGACCCGAAATCATGTGCGATATTCGACATCATCATTGCCCGGTCTCGATTCAATTGATTCAATTGCCGATTTTTTGCATACAATTCCTCTGTTCGCTGCTCTACTTTGTCCTCAAGATGAACGTTTGACTCTCGAAGTGCCACCGCCATTTGAATATTGTCATCTAACAGTTGATTGTAACGCTTCGTGATATAAATCGATAAAATCAAAAAGTGGAACAGAAAACCATAGGGAATCAGGAGCACACCATTCACGAGATGCAACACATTGAACAAGTCGTTCGCCATACAGACGATGACCACCATCGTTCCAATAAAGTTACCGATTGCACCGACCCGCTTTCGTTGAATGGTTAAAATGCCAAGGAAACAAAAATAATAACACAGACTCCCGATAATGAGCGCTACTTGTAAAAAGATAATTGGTGAGATCAATCCGGTTGGGGTCACCGATATATTCACGACGAAAAATAACAAACCCACTGCAAAAAAACGAATCGCATAGCGATGGATATCTCGTACATAAAACGTATGAATTAACATAAAGTAACACGCCATCACAAAAATCGTACTGAGATATTGTATCCGTAGACCAAATTCCCAACTGATTCCAGGAATCGCTAGATGCAACAATAACTTGTTAAACAATATGATTCGCAATGCAAAAAAGAAACTCAACAATCCCAACCACATGGTTAACCGTTCTTGGGTCCGTCGCACATAAATGATCAATGCGAACAACGAAATGACGAAGAAAATCCCAATCATCAAGATATCTTGCATTAAATATCGCTTAAAATAGTAGATGGTCATTTCATCCGCTGGACCGATTTCCACGTTGCCAAAAATACCGCTGTCACGAAATGAAAAGTTAGAAACTTGAATGAGCACATGCATATCTTTTGAACGGGGAGTGAAATAAAAAAGTTTCAATCTGATCGACGGCTTTTCTACCTTCGCATCGACACCCACTTCTCCCAATTCCCCAGCCATTTGTCCATCAATCCAAACCCGATATGCAGAACCAATTCCTTCGATTAACAATGCCTGATTTTTCCCAACCTCCGCATCGTTGAAATGCAATGTAATCACATAGGTACCAAAACCAAATCGCGGATAGGATTCACGGAAACTCCACGGTCGGTTCCAAACAGACGGCACTTTCATCAACTGAGGTTGTTGTAACTTCTTATTCTCCACCAAGTCAGACGGGTTCAATAACTGATTCCAATAAAACAACCACTCGCCATCTAACGAGGTGATGTTCGACTTCGAATTGGATTTCGATTCATCTGAAGGCAAAATCGTAATGTGACCGTCGACCACTTGTCGTGTACCATCCGTCTCCATTTTTTCTTGAAAAAATGGAGTTTTATATAATAGAAATAAACCAACTAACAAAATCGCGATAGCGCTAAAAACCCCTATTAAGTTCTTACTTATCCGAATCAAAACAGGTCACCTCAATCATATAAATCGTATTAACCCGATTTCACTTTCTCACTCACCATTGCAAAGTACAGGCCAAACATCAGTGCAATTTGAAGCAAATCTTCCGCATGAACCGGAAGGAAAAACTCCCATAAACCCGAATTTTATTCAAAGTAGAACTTAAATTGTTGTAACGAAAGAAGTGATTCGCATGGAAAGACGAAACCACGAGCGTATTTTTTTGCCGTTACCGATCGAAGCGGAATTGTATTTATTTTCAGTAGATGGCATTGAAAAATCACAGAAGCAACAAATCCCCGTAACAATCGAAGATTTTAGTATTCTTGGAATGGGCTTAATGGGGAAATTACCAATAACCCCTGAACAAGACAAACAAAATTTCTACCGATTAACATTCAAGTATAACAAAAATCTTTACGAAGTATTTGGTGAAATTCCATGGGTGGATGATAAACGAAAAACACCCCAACATCAACCGAAGTTTTTGTATGGATTCGAATTAACTTTTTTGAATCAAGCACAATTCACTCATTACTATGGCTTTTATAACCAATATTGCATTCAAAAACGCATACGACTTTTGAATACGAAAATCCCGAATTGGAACGAATATGATTCAAATCGAAAATATAAAGCGTTATCGAATCCTTTAATGAAAGACGATTTATAAAAAATTCCCCACAACAAAAAAAGACACCAACCGCACTAATGACGGTTGATGTCCCTCCGCACTTCATTCTATTTTTTACAATCTTCCCGTTTCCGCGTAAACCAACCATAGGCGATCGATGCAGTAACTGGTCCTGTAAGGGTTGGCGTTAATGAAATCACAAAAAACTTCTTCGGTGGCACAATATATTTCCCATCCTCTTCCGCAACAATCGTAGATTTACCAGGTATCACTCGATCAAACGCATTGACACCAGTCGTAATCGCCGCCGAATTTTCCAAATAGATTAATTCAACCATTGAGGTTGGCGTTGGTGTGATTGACGTATTCGTCGTGGTAACGAGATCCGATTCCAGCCAAATTCCTGGCGGAGTGGAATCAATCCAAATTTCAGCCTTCAAAGGAATATCCGAAAAGTTGGTAATCGTGAACACATTTACAAACAAATCAACTTCTGATCCTTCTGGGTTAAACAATGCACCATATGCCGTCGATTTGCTCATCGATAATTCTGGCGTTTGACCGACAAAATAATTCCCGTTTTGCGACTGAGCTAACGAGTTTGCAATCGTGACTACTCTGGTCAATTTTTTCGGATGACATCGTCTACGTTTTGAATGTTCATTACTATGTTTTAATGACACGCCAATCCCTCCTACGATAAATTTAGATTTTCAAAATATCCTATGCATTCCTAACCGACCAAGCTTCCTCGTTCACCTAATGATCATAAAAAATCATTGATATTGTAGGTGGATATCTAATCTTTGTAGAATAAGTAAAGTGTAATTTGAATTATTATTTTCTTGAGAATAAGGGAGGTAAATGATCGATGGAATCCAAAGACAATGCCAACACGGGCAAGTGCCCGGTCCACCACGGAAGTGCAACGAGCCCACAATCGAGCGGTACGACGAATCAAAGATGGTGGCCCAACCAGTTAAACTTGAACATTCTTCATCAGCATGA
>CANHGK010000039.1 GCA_947460235.1 Paenibacillaceae bacterium
CAAGAAAAACTTCAAGAATTGGGTCTTAACTTGCGTAACGAAGACTAAGATATAAGTTTGTTCTGAAGGAGGGACTACCATGCAAAAGCTTGGACGTGACTCTAGCGCCCGCAAGGCGTTGTTTCGTGACCTCGTAACGGATTTGTTCATTTATGAACGAATTGAAACGACTGAAGCGAAAGCGAAAGAAATTCGTTCCATCGCGGAAAAATTAATCACGTTGGCAAAACGTGGCGATCTTCATGCTCGTCGTCAAGTTGCGGCATTTGTACGTCGTGAAGTTGCAAATAATGAGCAAGATGCGATCCAAAAACTGTTCTCCGACATCGCAGCTCGTTACACGGAGCGCGCGGGCGGATATACTCGTATTTTGAAATTAGGTAATCGTCGCGGTGACGGCGCACCTATGGTATATCTTGAACTCGTTGATCGTGCATAATTGCGAAAAAAGGGTGAACAGAGTCTTTGATTCTGCCATTGCCCTTTTTTTGTCGTTTGGCACCGGGAGGCATGTATAACCGTGAAACACAATATTGCATTAATCGTAAGTTATGATGGAACAGCCTATTCGGGATTTCAATCACAACCCAATCAAACTACGATTCAAGGAAAATTAACGGCTGCAATTGAATCAATCACGAATCATGAAGTCATCCTTCATGGTTCGGGCAGAACCGATGCAGGTGTTCATTCGCACGGTCAAGTGGTTAGTTTTCAAACGAACCGATTACTTGCCGAGGAACGATGGCCATTTGCATTAAATGGATTTTTACCAGATGATATTCGAGTGCGCAGAGCAATTGAGGTTCCGCAGGATTTTCATGCTCGCTATTCTGTAGTAGAGAAGACGTATCGATATTATGTAACAAATTCTTCTGTACCAAACGTGCTTTTGCGCCACATGCAGTATCATTTTCCAAGAACCTTTGATGAAATTGAAATGCGGCGTGCGGCGCAAGTGCTCGAGGGTACTCATGATTTTCGGGCATTTTGTGCGAAGCGAAGCTTAAAAGAAAATAATGTTCGAACGATTTATAATTGTGATATACACAAGATCGAAAACGGATATTGTTTTGAATTACGTGGAAACGGCTTTTTGCACAACATGGTACGCATTATCGTTGGAACTTTACTTAGAGTAGCAGAAGGTAAAAAGTCAGCGGAATGGGTCAGAGAAGTTTTGGAGAATGGTAATAGGACATCAGCCGCGCCAACCGTGCCTGCTTATGGACTCCAGCTATGGTCTGTCAAATATGATTTATTCAACAGTGAGTGAACCACTTGAACGTTAGCGATGTGTATGATATAATGCATTTTGTTGTGTCTTTCACGGATAACCCACAGCCCCCGTGAAGAACAACGGGTATGCGCTTCTCATACTGTATGAAATTAAAACAACTCATCTTTTTTATTTGGGTACGAAATGGAGGGGAAAACATGCGTACCACGTATATGGCAAAGCCTAATGAAATCGAGCGCAATTGGTACGTCGTGGATGCAGAGGGTCAAACACTTGGTCGTCTGGCTAGTGAAGTTGCTACAATCATCCGCGGTAAACATAAACCTCAATTTACTCCTCACGTTGATACCGGTGACTTCGTTATCGTTATTAATGCTGAGAAAGTTAATTTGACGGGTAAGAAAATGCAGAACAAATTATATCAACGTCATTCAGGTCATCCAGGTGGATTGAAAACTTTCACTGCTGCTCAAATGATCCAAAACAAACCAGATCGCGTCATTGAAATGGCAGTTCATGGTATGTTGCCAAAGAATCGTTTAGGCGAAACGTTGAAATTAAAATTAAAAGTTTACGCGGGTAGTGAACATCCGCATCAAGCGCAACAACCAGTAGCATGGACTTTGCGCGGCTAATATAGTATTTAATTACGGAAGGAGGCGACACCATGGCATCGTTGCAATATTGGGGTACAGGTCGTCGGAAGCATTCGGTCGCACGTGTCCGTTTGGTTCCAGGTACAGGTAAAATCATAATCAACAATCGCGAAATAGATTCTTATTTTGGATTGGAAACATTAAAGTTGATCGTTAAACAACCTTTGAATTTGACAGAAACAACTGGCAAATATGACGTATTAGTAAACGCTCATGGAGGCGGAACTAGTGGTCAAGCAGGAGCAATTCGTCACGGGATTTCCCGTGCTTTGCTTAAAGTTGATTCAGATCTTCGCGGGTCTTTGAAACGCGCTGGGTTCTTAACGCGTGATCCACGTATGAAAGAGCGTAAAAAATACGGTTTGAAAGCAGCTCGTCGTGCGCCGCAATTCTCAAAACGTTAATTCGAACGTTTTGTGCCTCAAAACCTTTTCTGCGTTCACGCAGGAGAGGTTTTTCGTTTTTTCACAAGTTGTACATTTGACCGTGCAAACCATTGCGCCTATAATTTTAATTATGAAACTAAATATTGGAGGCTATTACAATGAATTTAATCGAAAAAGAATCATTTATTGCTGAGACCGCGGAGAAATTTGAAGAGGGTTCCGTTCTTGAGTTGTTAAAACTTGCAGTCGAGAAATTTCCGAACATTACGTTTGCTTGTAGTTTTGGTGCAGAAGACGTTGTGTTGGTTGATATGCTGCATAAAATAAGCCCTGAAACAGACATTTTCTATTTAGATACAGACGTTCATTTCAAAGAAACATACGAAACACGTGATAAAATGGAAGCTCATTATGGCAAAAAGTTTGTTCGTGTCATTCCAAAGTTAACGTTGGAAGAACAAGCGGAAAAACACCAACCAGAATTGTGGAAGTCAGAGCCGTCCACGTGTTGTAATATTCGTAAGGTGGAACCCTTAACAGAAATTCTTTCGAAATATGATGCATGGATTACCGGAATTCGTCGTGATCAAGCGCCAACACGTGCAAATTCAAAAAAAGCAGAATACGATGTAAAATTCGGATTGGTTAAATTCAACCCGATTTGCAACTGGTCAACTGAACAAGTATGGGAATACATTCGCGAAAATAATTTAATCTACAACGCTCTTCACGATAATTACTATCCATCAATTGGTTGTGAACCATGTACACGTCAAGTGCTTCCAGGGGAAGACCCTCGTGCTGGACGTTGGTCAGGCCATGAAAAAACAGAGTGTGGTTTACACAAATAATTATCCAAAACATCAGGAGGAACGATCATGATTGAACAAGAAACAATTGCTCCGCATGGTGGACAATTAATAAATCGCCGCGCATCCGGTCAACTAACTACAGAATTAAAGCAACAATTACCGATTTTGAAATCTATCACGATTGATGCATGGGCATTATCAGATATTAATTGTATAGCAATTGGTGCTTTCTCACCGCTTACAGGGTTCTTGAATGAAGCGGATTATCGTTCGGTGGTTCAAAACATTCGTCTTGCAAATGGCTTAGTGTGGAGTATTCCAATTACGCTTGCTGTTAGTGAGGAACAAGCGAAAACACTTCAAATCGGTGAAAAAGTTGTCCTTACTGGCGAAAATGGAATTGATTATGCAGTGATAACGGTTGAAAGCATTTATGAAGTGGATCAATTGCTTGAAGCGCAAAATGTTTATAAAACAACAGATATTGCACACCCTGGTGTCGCAAAATTAATGCAACGTTCAAACATTTATGTTGGTGGTCCAATTGATGTGATTGAATTACCTCAACCAGAACGTTTCCAAGAGTTTTATTTTGACCCAGCACAAACTCGAGAGAACTTTAAGAATAAAGGGTGGAGAACCGTTGTTGGATTCCAAACTCGTAATCCAGTTCACCGTGCACATGAATATATTCAAAAAACAGCAATGGAAATCGTTGATGGATTATTTTTGAACCCACTTGTTGGAGAAACAAAAAGTGATGATGTTCCTGCTGACGTGCGTATGAGAAGTTATATCGCTTTATTAAATGCATATTATCCGAAAAACCGAGTTTTCCTAGGTGTTTTCCCTGCTGCTATGCGTTATGCAGGACCACGTGAAGCGATTTTTCATGCAATAGTTCGTAAAAACTATGGGTGTACACACTTTATTGTTGGACGTGACCATGCTGGTGTAGGTGATTACTATGGAACTTATGAGGCTCAGGATATTTTCAGAAACTTTACTTCAGCAGAACTTGGTATTACACCATTATTCTTCGAACATAGTTTCTTTTGTAAAGCGTGCGGAAATATGGCATCTAGCAAGACATGTCCGCATGATAAAGAAAATCATGTGCATTTAAGCGGTACAAAAGTACGTGAGATGCTACGTGATGGTCTATGTCCGCCGGAAGAATTTTCTCGTCCTGAAGTAGCTAAAATCTTGATTGAAGGTATTCGAAAAACAGTTGTGACAGAAGGCGCAGGAATCTAATTTAGTAATCATAAATAAATTCCCCTATTCATAAAATGACGTGGACGATAAGTTCATCGAAATTTGAATGGGGGATTTTTCATGTTTATAAAGCGACCATTGTTAATAAGATTTTCTGCAGATCGTTTAAAATTAATGGGAATTGTATTAGGTATTGTATTCTTATTTTTATTAATCAGCATTAGCGCATGGATTGAGCCGGTTTGGAAATTGGATGGTCACCCACTTGCGGGGAAAATCATCGCGATTGATCCGGGACATGGTGGAGTGGATGGTGGTTCGAGTTCAAAACAAGGGGACCTAGAAAAAGAAATCACCTTAAAAATATCGCAACGGTTGAAGGATCTACTCGAGCAAAGTGGTGCTATTGTTGTAATGACAAGGGAAACCGATCAGGATCTTGCAGATGAAAACACAAAGAAAATCCGCAAACGAAAAATGGAAGATTTGTTTAAGCGGGCAGAGAGAATCGAGTCGATTCGACCGAATTTCACAATATCGGTACATCTAAACGCAACTCCTTCGGAAAAGTGGAGTGGTGCGCAAACTTTTTATAATGACAAAATTCCTGCAAATAAATTTCTCGCACAAACGATCCAAGAAGAATTAAAAAAGCAATTAGAGAATACCGATCGTGAAGCTAAAAGTATTAGAAACGTATTTTTGCTTCGAGTGTTGAATATGCCGAATGCGCTTGTAGAGGTTGGCTTTTTGTCGAATCCAGGTGAGCGAGATTTATTAATAACAGAAGAGTATCAACAAAAACTAGCGGAATCGATTTACAGAGGCTTGATTCGATACGAGGAAACACAGGAAAAAGTCGAATTGGGAAGCGGAGATTAGGTTGTGATATAATATAAAAAATCAAAAAGAAAGAGGTGTTTTTTTACGTGATTGAACGAGATACGGTTAATGCTGTTTTATCAGCAATTATAAATGCAGAACAAATCCGAGATGTTATGATTAAACCTGATCATATTTCATTAACGGTTGTCATTTCTCCGGAAGAAGCAAATAAAGATTCATTAAAATTAAAAATTGAAGAAAAATTGAAGGCGGAAGGAATTGCAGAAGTTCACGTCCGCTTTCGCGTACAAGAAGCAAAAAAGGATACACCCACCGTACAAAATAATTCGAAAATCGGACATGCAGTTGGTGGAGCCGATATTCTGCATAGCAGTGCAACGTTTTTAGCGATAGCAAGTGGTAAAGGCGGCGTAGGCAAGTCAACAGTAACGATTAATCTAGCTGTCGCATTGGCCAGGTTAGGAAAAAAAGTAGGGCTTATAGACGCAGATATTTACGGATTTAGCGTTCCGGACATGCTTGGTATTAATAAGCGTCCAGAAGTGATCAATGAGAAAGTTCAACCGCTAGAGCGGTTGGGGATCAAAATGATCTCGATGGGGTGTTTTGTCGAGGATAATGCTCCTGTTATTTGGCGTGGACCTATGATCGGCAAAATGTTGCGTAACTTTTTAACGGATGTTCAGTGGGGTGAATTAGATTATGTGTTACTCGATTTGCCGCCAGGGACAGGTGATATGGCACTTGACGTGCACCAAATGATTCCTCAAAGTAAATTTTTACTTGTAACAACACCGCATCCAACTGCTGCGTTTGTGGCTGCACGTGCAGGTAGCATGGCAACTCATACACAACATGAAATTTTAGGTGTAATTGAAAACATGTCATATGTAAAATGCGATGATTGCGGTTCTAAAAAGCATTTATTTGGAAAGGGTGGCGGCGCAAAATTAGCTGAAGAATTGCATACGGTTCTATTAGCACAATTGCCATTAGGATTGCCAGAGTATTCGCCACTTGACCCAGAGGCTGCACCTTCTGTATATCCAGAGACTCATGAGACAGGTCAAATATATTTAGAACTTGCAAAGAACATCTGTGGAAAAGTTAGTCATCAGGTTGTATAACAATCAGGAGGGTTTGCTTTGAGAATTAAAAGTTGGCTGGCGTTATCTTCAACCACTTTAGTGATAGGTGTCATCACGGCATATTTAGTAGCGTTTATTTTTCGGGGAGCGGATCTATTGACGTTTTTCGGATTCGAAAATTCCGGCCTGGGAGGAACATATTTGTTATTGCTTGGCTTGTTATTCAGCGTCGTCAGTCAAGCATTGTTTTTCTCTTATCAGTTTATACAATATTTCGCGACCTCATTATTAGGAACATGGATGTGGAAATATTTACAAGTCATACTTGTGTTGATAACGGGAATTGACTTGGGTTATTTACGTTGGGTCCGCTTTCCGGATCAAAGTATGCCTTTTTGGATGTTTTTGGACTGGACTTTTATTTTAATTTTGGGCACATTTTTAGTAGTGTGGATGAAAGTAAAAATGACAAATGCAAATGCGTGGGTCCCAGGTTTTTTTTATATGATTGTTTCAACAGTGATCGGCGCATTTTATGCATTTAAAACATATCAAAATGCACTGATCTGGTTTGTTGTTTTACCGATTTTTTTGTGTAATGCATGGCAATTAATTATGTTGCCCTATTTTTTGACATCCAAAAAAATGAAAATAACCCGGAACGATTCAGTTACGGGCTAGCTTTTGGTTTGGGGACTTGGATTGCAGGATCGGTGATATGAATTAATTCGCTGACAGTTGCAAACTGAAGTCCTTTTTCTCTTAATTTGTCGATAATAACTGGCAGAGCTAAGTGAGTTTGTTTACATGAATCACTTGCGTGCATGAGAATAATATCTCCGGCATGAGCTTTACTCACAACCCGATGAATGATCGAATCGACGCCTTTATTCATCCAATCGTGTGAATCTGTATCCCATTGAATCACAGAGTATCCGTTTTGCGAGGCGATTTTAAGTACGCGATTGTCAAAATCACCGTTTGGCAACCGGAGTAATTTTGGTGATGTCCCTGTGACCTTTTTTAAAATCTCATCGGACATTTGTATTTGCTGAGCGATTTCCTTATCAGAAAGTTCACTGTAATTCACGTGTTTGTGTCCATGATTTGCAATTTCAAAACCTGCTTCTTGAATTTCTTTAACAATTTCCGGATGTGATTGCGCCCAAGGGGAAGAAAGGAAGAATGTCGCCTTTTTAACACCCTTATGTTTCAGAACTTCAAGAATTGGAAGTGTTCTTTTTTCACCCCATGAAATATCGAAAGTCAAAGCTAAAACAGGTTTGGCCGTTTGAACTTTGTAAATTGCAATCGGATTTCCAGGGTCGTTTTTCCATGCGGGAACTTGATCGGACATTTTCCAACCAATTGTGAAAAGCGCCATTACACTTGCGGTTGCGAGTAAAAGGACCCGTCGCTTTTTTATCCAGTCCGGTTGCATATTTTTCCTCCTTGTATGAAATTTAATATCTGTGTCAAACTATATGATGAAATTTATGGAATATGATGAAAGAGGAGGCTGTTAAACATTGAATAAAATTAAACATTATTGGATTGAATTGAAAATAATTCGACATGAATTCATTGCAGCTCTAATGGTTTTTTGTATTGGGATATATTATGGATTAATAAACACAGTTCAAATTGATAGTTATTACAAGGAATATTTAACATCCGTAAATCAAATTGAAAATTCGATAACCGATTCAATGAGTGCGATTTCGTATATAATTAATGATTCCTTTGTGAGTTTTATTATTTTTTGTGTCTTTCTAATTGGTTGTGGCTTGTTATTTTCGGTCGTTCCCATTTTTCTTATGGCGATGCAAGGGATGTATATGGGGTTTTGGATCAAAATGATGTCAGATTCACATGATGAGTTATCAATTACGACTTGGGTGCTGGTGGGAATATCAGAATTGATTCAAATTTTCGTCCTTATGTTCGCCGCTGCGTTGGGGATACGTTTCGGAAAGATTTTCATTCGATTTATATGGCAATTGATAAGAAAAAAAGTTGTGACATTGAGGTTTGAAATTCAGATTTGGTGGCTACTTGTAAGGGGATATATTACTTTGATGCTAGTGTTATCAATGGTTTCAACGATTATTAAAATTGCGCTCGAATATTTCACGCAATAGTTAGAAAATAAAAACATTAATAATTTAGCTTAAAAGACTTGCAAGAGCTATTAAACGTATGCTATATTCAAAAAGTCGCCGAAAAACAAAGCATACAAGCTTAATTGAAAGCGAAAAAATCGTTCCTTGAAAACTGAACACTGAATGTAAGAGAGAAACGATGAGATCGTAGCGGAGATCATCGAGCAATAAAAACGCTAGCGAGAGCTTAAAGGTCTTAGGACCTTAGGATATCAACACCATCATGGAGAGTTTGATCCTGGCTCAGGACGAAC
>CANHGK010000040.1 GCA_947460235.1 Paenibacillaceae bacterium
GGAGGACGCGGTGCCCCGTCACGGTTTCCTTGGTATCCGCCGCCTTCACGAGGAGGACGCGGTGCCCCGTCACGGTTTCCTTGGTATCCGCCGCCTTCACGAGGTGGACGAGGTGCGCCGTCACGGTTTCCTTGGTATCCGCCGCCTTCACGAGGTGGACGAGGTGCGCCGTCACGGTTTCCTTGATATCCGCCTTCACGAGGTGGACGAGGTGCGCCGCCTTGGTTTCCTTGATATCCGCCTTCACGAGGAGGACGCGGTGAAGAATCACGATTGCTTTGCGCTTGTTCACCAGTTCGCTCGGTTGGAGCCGGAGTTGATGCAGGCGTTGCGATTGGTTGCACTTGTGAAGCTTGTGCTGGTGCAGGTGCCGTTACTGCTTGCTGTTGCACTTGAACACTTGGTGCAGGTGCTGGTGCTGGTGTTGCTTGCGCTTGCACTTGTGCAGGAGCAGGTGCTTCTTGTTTTGGAGCGGCAGGTTCCGAAGGTGCAGGTGCTTTGACAGCTGAAGCATTCGATTGTGCTGGAGCCGGTGAAGCCGGTTTCGCCTGACCTGTTGCCTGATTTTGAGCGGCAGGTTTTGACGGTGCCGATGCTTGATTCGGTTTAGGAGCCTGTGCCGAATTTTGCGGCGTTGGCTTATTGTTGCTCATCTCTTTGTTATTCCCTCCTGCATTTGAAGCGGATCCGCTCTTTGCAGCCATATTTTTTTGTTCTTGTGCACGTCTTACTGCAGCATTTTCTTTAATATTGCGGAAATATGATTCTACTTTGTCAACAGAGTCATTTTCCATAACACTCATATGATTTGCGACAGGTAAACTTAATCGATCTAAGATTTTCAAAATTTCTTTACTGCTCATATTCAGTTGCTTGGCATATTCATAAACGCGCAATTTTTCTTTATTCGGGTCGTTTTTGCTCAATCCTCTGCCACCTCCGTGGGGATTTCGGTGCTCTGTTGTAACATGCGTGCAAAACCTTTATCGATCACGACGAGTACGACTCGCGCTTCCTGGCCTACACATCCACCAAGCGTATAACGGTCAAATCTCTGAATCAATGGCACATGATAATGCAAACATTTATCTTTGATTTTTTTCGCGGTTAATTCCGATGCATCTTCGCTTAAAATAACCAATTTTGCGCTTTTATCACGCAGGGCGATAAGCGTAGCATCTTCACCTAACATCAATTTTCCCGCACGTTTACATAACCCGAGTTGAGATAAAAATTTATCTTGTTTATTGTTCATTGGCGACTCCATTCGTTGAATTCGCCTCGATTAACGTCAATACATATTCTTCTAACGCCAAAAACATTTCAGCATCGATCGAATGTTTCAATGACCGCTCTAGAGAACGCTGTTTTTTTGCAATTCGAACGCATTCCGGATCACCACATAAATAAGCGCCGCGACCGTTCATTTTACCTGAACGATCAATTAACACAGCTCCTTCTGGCGTTCGAACAACACGAACTAGTTGTTTCTTTACGATCATTTCTTGACAGGCCACACATTTGCGCAACGGTTGTTTACGCGGTTTCATACGATCACCGCCTTATCGTTGTTCCAATTCAGCAGACGATTCAGCCTGTGTGCTTGGAGGCAAGCCAACTTGGGATTCGCTTTTGATATCAATTTTCCAATTTGTCAATTTTGCAGCGAGGCGTGCATTTTGACCTTTGATCCCGATTGCCAAACTTAATTGATAATCAGGAACGATGACACGAGCAATTTTCTCAGATTCTTGAAGTGTCACTTCGACAACTTTAGAAGGACTGAGTGAATTCGCAATGTATTCCGCCATATTATCCGACCAACGAACAATATCAATTTTTTCACCGCGAAGTTCATTTACAATCGCCTGAACTCGCATACCTTTCGGTCCAACGCAAGAACCGACAGAATCGACATCTTCATTCTTAGAATAAACAGCAATCTTAGAACGAAAACCCGCTTCACGTGCGATGGAACGAATTTCTACGACGCCATCATAAATTTCTGGCACTTCTAATTCAAACAGACGCTTAAGTAAATTCGGATGCGTTCTGGATAAAACAACTTGAGGACCTTTTGTCGTATTTTCGACTTTCGTCACATACGCCTTCACGCGGTCTCCCATTTTCAACTTATCCGTAGGCATTGACTCCGTTATCGGAAGCATCGCTTCTAATTTCTCAAGTCCGATATAATAATTTCGTTGATCAATTCGCTGAACGAGTCCGTTGACTAATTCATCTTCTTTCTCAACAAATGCATTGAAAATCAAGCCACGCTCCGCTTCGCGAATACGCTGCGTCACCACTTGCTTTGCAGTTTGAGCAGCAATCCGACCGAAATCCCGCGGTGTCACTTCAATTTCAACAATATCGTTGAATGAATAGTGGGGACTAAATTCGCGCGCGTGATCAAGCGTAATTTCCATGCGCTGATCGCTCACTTGCTCAACAACGGTTTTGCGTGCATATACTTTAATCAAACCGGTTTGACGATGAATGTCAACTCGAACGTTTTGAGCAGTATTAAAATTACGTTTATAACTAGAAATTAACGCAGCCTCAATCGCATCGATTAAGACTTCTTTCGCAATCCCCTTCTCCCGCTCGATTTCGTCAAGTGCATTGATAAAATCCATATTCATTTGAACGGAATACCCCCTTTAAAGATCACATCATTAAAATTTAATCGCCAAACGCGCAAGCGCAACCGCTGCAAGTTCGACTTCCCAACGTTTCTTGGGAGCTTCGACAACCAATTTGGTGCCATCATAAAAAATTAACGTACCTTCCAGTTCTTTAATACCATTAACCGGAGCGTACGTGGAGACATAAACATATTTTTGAAGGGCGCGTTCGTAGTCTAGCGGCTTCTTAAGTTGCCGCTCAGCTCCCGGCGAGGAAACCTCAAGCATATAAGCATTCGAAATCGGATCACCTTTGTCCAGTTCGTCACTCAAAAACTCGCTCACCCGGCAACACACATCAATGTCAATACCTCCCTCGGCATCAACAAACACGCGCAAGTACCAGTTGCCCGCTTCTTGAACATATTCAATGTCAACCAATTCCAATTCTTCTTGCGCGATAATTGGCGCAAGCATCTGCTCCACCAGCGTTTTTAGCGCGGCGTCCATCGGAGACCACCCTTTCCATGCAAAAAACAAGAGTGGGTTTCCCCACTCTGAATTAGTGATTATTGATTTCACCTAAAGAGTATATCATGTGCGTGCAAATTCAAGCAAGATGCGCGGAAGCCTCATTTAAACATTTTTGGATGTCTTTCGCGATTTCCAGTGGATTTGTTGTAGAAGCATAGCGCTGAAGTACCTTTCCATTCCGATCAACTAAAAATTTCGTAAAATTCCACTTAATCGCTTTTGTTCCTAAAACACCTGGAGCTTGCTCCGTTAAATATTTGAATAACGGATCTGCGTGATCGCCATTGACATCAACTTTCTCAAACATCGGAAATGTAATTCCAAATTTCGATTCGCAAAATTGTCCAATTTCAGAACTTCCACCTGGTTCTTGAGCCCCAAATTGGTTGCAAGGAAACCCCAAAATTTTTAACCCGAGATCTTTATATTGATCAAATAATTCTTGGAGTGGTTTGTATTGTGGCGTAAATCCGCATTGACTAGCCGTATTTACAATTAACAGAACATCTCCGCGAAACGTTTCCATCTTAATCGTGGAACCATCCAAACCAATCACATCAAAATCATAAATTGATGTACTCATTTATTCCCCTCCGTTATCTTATATTTATCCCAAAACCATAATAACATACGAATTGGCCAAGGAAGCTTCCAACCTGCCTTCTCTGCTTGACGGGCCAAATTCACAGCCGCAGCGCCAACTCGCCGGTTTTCTTTGATGGACTCCTCATCTGATCGGAATGTTACCCGATATCCATCCTTCAATCCATCCACCTGAAAGTGAAACGATTCAACTTGTTCATGAAAAGTTCGTTGTACTTGTTCCTCTTGCATCGTCATGCCTCCTTTTGATTGAACCTTTGTTTATGAAGAGAACGTAATTGCCTAAATGCCCGAAACACAAATCCTACACACCAAACGAATGCAACTGATAACCAAAGCGATAAAACCGGGTCAATCCATTTCCAAATCGCGTACAACCCGATCCACATGAAAAATGTCATCGCACTCCAAGCCATCAACTGCTTTTCATATGTCGACCACTTAAGCTCCCATGCCTTAGTTAATTCGGCACGTAAAGCACGTTCACGCGGCTCACGCAAAAAAGAAATGAATTCTTCTGGTAATTGTTTGAAGCGTTCAAAAGATGAATGAAGTGAAGTTACAACTGCACGCCAATCAATTGAATTGACAGCATTCACCTGCACCCATTTGGTCACGACTGGCTTACCTAATTCAACAAAATCAACATTTGGATCAATATCACTCATCACTCCAGAGACTAAACTAAAAGCTCGCCCTAGAAACGCATATTGTGCAGGTAATTGTATTGGTTGTTTTTGTACAAATTCTCTTAAATCAAATAAAATATCTTGCATATTTATGAGTCCAACGGTTTGAAGACTTTTGGACAAATATAAATCTAATAGTTGATCAATGACGATTGCCAATTTTTTATGATCCGCACGTTCATTTAAAAATTGTAATTTTTCAAGCGATTCAACAACTTTCAAATAATCTTTGGTAACAAGTGATAAAATGCATCGCCTAATATTCACAATATCCTCAGGCAAAATCATTCCCATCATTCCAAAATCAATCCAAACAATTTTTCCGTCATGCCTTAGTAGCACATTTCCAGGATGCGGGTCAGCATGAAAAAAACCATGTTCTAAAACTTGAGTGAGAAATTGTCTTGTCAACCTGCGATTAATTTCAACCATGCCCAATCCGGTTAATTCAATTGCTTCAAAATCCGAAATTGGTTTTGCATCCATCCATTCCATCACGAGTACGCGATGCGTACAAAATTCATCAAAATAATGTGGGATAATTAATTCAGTATCATTTGAATGTTGCTTTTGAAATTGCCTTGCATGTCTTCGCTCAACTAAAAAATCAAGTTCTTTAGACATCGTTTCTTTTAATTCATAAAACAAACGATCTAGATCCGTCCATTTTCCCCAATCAGTAAACCGTTTCATTAGCCAAATCACAATACGGATCGCCTTAAAATCCGTTCTAATGACACCCTCGATTCCGTCTCGTTGAATCTTTACCGCAACATCCGTACCGCTTTTTAATTTTGCACGGTACACATCCGCGATCGACGCGGATGCGACAGGACGATCACCAATCGAAGATAATACCATTTCATAATCGGTTACCCACTCTTCACGCAGAATTCGAAACGCAACGTGTTGATCCATAGGCGGAACGCGATCGGTCAACGATTTTAGTTCAGTCGTAAATGATTCGGGCATAATATCCGCTCTCGCACTTAAGAATTGCCCTACTTTTACAAGTAACCCTTGAAGCTGAATTGCGGTTTCACGAAAACGAATTGCCTGAGATTTTAAAAGCCGATCCCAATCAATTCGTTGTTCGCGAATTGATTTTGCATTCGAACGTTTTTCAAATACAAGAATTTCAAAATAAAAAACGATGGCCATTGAAACAATCATCCAAATCCTGCGCCAAGCACCAATTCGTTTTGAACGTGTCAAATTATCCACCGCTTCCCGTATTTTGTATAAGATCACGATATACTTCTCGTTATAATTATACATTAACACCCTTATATTATACAATATATATACAAGATATCTCTAGATGTTATGAATGTTTCATGACGTATGATTATAAATCGTTGCGTTAAATGAAAAAAAAATGTGCTCGCAATTCAACGACGTAAAAAGCTCCCCGATCGAATTCGAAAGGGGAGCTTGAACAATTATATTTTATGTTCGATTAAAATTTAAAGACATCGACAAGGCGATTCATTTTTTCGGATTCGCCTGCCATTGTTTGACTATTGTCTGCGATATCTTGAACAAGATTTGAATTTTGTTGGGTCACACTGTTCAATTCATCAATTGTGCGTTTTAGTTCTTCTGCAGAACGAGATTGAATCTTAATATAACTAGCAATGTCTCCAACCGTTTTGGATGTAGATTCGGTATTGTTAACGATATCTGAAAAAGCATCTTGCATTTTAATCATCATTTGATTACCGAAATTAACTTTTTCTTCGTTAGCTTTAAGCAATCCAGAAATGTCAGCAGCAAATTCTGCAGAACGTCCTGCAAGACTTCGAACTTCAGAAGCAACAACCGCAAAACCACGACCCATATCACCAACGCGTGCAGCTTCAACCGCGGCATTTAATGCGAGCAAGTTCGTTTGAAACGCAATATCGTTTACCTTATTGATCGTATCAGAAATGCTATTGTTTGATTTAATAATTTGTGCCATTGCGTCTTGCATTTTTGCAACCAAATCATTTCCGTTGTAAATAATTTTAAGCGTTGTTTTTGCAAGAGATTCTGTATTACCTGATTTTTCTTCACTGATTTTAATTGCGTTTACCATTGTCTCAACCGTAGCAGTAAACTCCTCGAGTTGTGCTGCAGATTCTTCTGTGCGCATGGCAAGTTCTTGGTTGCCGTTTGAAATTTCCTTCGTATTCGCAGTTACAGACATTGCTGTTTTCTTAACATCGAAAATGATTCGTCTAAGCATTGATAACAACGCATTGTAGGATTTAGAAAGCACTCCAACTTCGTCGTTAGTTTTGGATTCAACCTCATCAACGGTCAAATCGCCATCGGCCATCCTACGCAAACGATGTGTAATTTCAATTATTGGTTTGATTGTCCCTCGAATGAAGATAAAAATCATGATCATCGGGATTAAGAACGGCAAGAAACCTCCGCGAAGTGCAAAAATTTGTAGCATATTCCATGTGCGATCAATAATTAATTGGTTAGATATTTCATTTACCATAACCCCAATAATTTCACCATTTGGATCATTATTCATGAATATCGGCGAATACCC
>CANHGK010000041.1 GCA_947460235.1 Paenibacillaceae bacterium
CATCTGTAATAACTGTGCGTAGATTGGTTCATGATCGTATCCGGCATCCAAGATTCCATAGCGGATGACATGGTTGGGAAACCGAGTTTGGATTTGTTTGAGTAATGGAATTGCTGCTTTTCCGTCATTTAGATTTCCGGAAGAAAGTATCTGGCTAAGCACATACTGACTTTTCGTTCCGACCGCAAGATGAACTTTGTAGCCAAACCAGAAAACGTTTTTGCCTTGACTATTGCACTTGATGCCCCATTTCGGGTCAATTGGCATCTGTTCAATTAGCGAATCGACGGATTCGTCCAATTGATCTGCGATTTGTTTTTCATAGATTCCTTTTGCACCATCTTCTGTTGCGTTCTGTTCTTGCAAAGTTGCTTGTTCTGTTTTGGATTTACGACCACGTTTCTTTGGTACTTTTATTGGTTTCGTTTTTTTTTGCGGCGCTTGATCGCGTGCCTGAACATGAGTCGTATCAATGGCGATGGCATCATCGGCAATAAAACCTTCGTTCATTGCCGAGAGGACCAGCTGATTGAACAACAAAGACAAAACGTTGGACTGACTCAGCATCGTAACCAGACGCGTGTACGAAGATTCCGAAGGAATTCGATCATTCAATGAAAAACCGCAGTACCAACGAAACGCAACATCGGATTTCAGACGCTTCACTAAATCCGAAACAAACGGGATTCGTTCCACAATCTGTGCCATCAACGAGTAGATCATCGCACGATAGTTGATCACTTCTGTCCGACCACGGCGCGTTGATTTCCGAAGCAAGACTAGCGCAGGTGTAATATCGATCGTTGCAAAGATGAGTTCAAATCGATCTTTTTGATCCATTTCGAATAATTCTTGCAGGGTAAACAAGCTCTCTTGTCGTAAATATGACATTGGGAGTACACCTCATCTCGTTAAGTTTGGTTTGGTCACTTAACTATTTCGAGATTTGGGGAGGTACTCCTTTTTAAATGCCTGAAATTCCTGATGAACACTAGGGTTTCGAATTATGAAATTGATTCAAGTATGTATTGTTAAATTATTAAATCATTTTCGAAATAGACATATCATAAGCAATCAACTTCTGAATGAATATTTCGGATTATAATGAGCCACGTCTGCAAGCAATAAGATCCGATTTTCGGATCTTATATTGTTACGAAACTGAAAAATAAAAATTTATTAAGTTGAGGAAGTACCAGCTAAGCTGATGTAATTATGCGGGAAACTTATTAATGACCTAATTATATTTTTACTCGGCATAAGCAATTTCGATTTTGGAACTCCCTCTAAGGGCTCACATCACGAATAGGAATGTCATATGCCTAAGGTATCTCAAATCCTCACCCGATTATTATTCTACTTTTTTCTTTACACGGACTGGATATAGGTTTAATTGCAAATCTTTAACGTGTTAATTATTCAGTTTCGTGATGTGACCCTAATACTTTAAGAGAATGAGATGTGTTCGTGGTATCCGCAAATGCGTCTTTTTTTATGAATTATTTCAAGTTGTTCGATCTATTTCCCTATTAAAGTAATCCTGATTTCCCGATTGAACTCACGAGGATTTCCAGTTCTTGGGCCGAATAATAAATAGCATACTGTTTTTGGAAGGTGAACCCATGCGGATCAAAATGAAGCTCGTAACTAAACTGTTTTTGTTTTGTTTTTTGGCACTCAGTTTGATCGTGGGCTTGATTGGTTATGGGGCACTAGAGTATGTGAAAAAAAATGCGGTGAAGCAATATGCGGAATCGATGCAGCGAAGCGTGGAGATTGCTAGAGATGGTGTTGACGCAAAATTATCAATAATTCAATCAATATCCATTCAGGTTATAAACGATAAGCAATTAATTGATACATTTACAAAAATTGAACAAAACAAATGTGGAGAGAACTGGATTAAAAATATTCACTTACCAATTTGTGATCAATTGGTAAAAATCCCCGAACCAATATTAACTTCATATACTTCAACAAATCGTTTCGTAAATCAGATATCTATTTGGAGTAATGCTAAAAATGAAAATGATTTATTATCCTTTAGAGGGACTCAACTTTGGGCGGATTTTTTACCTATTGAAGTTGCTTGGGCTTCTCATTCTTCAGAAGTTAGAGTTTGGAAAATGACAGAATCTAACGTGCGTGTACTTTGGAATATTATGTTTGGTAAAGATAAAAATTTATGGGCTGGTGCAAAAAAGCTACCATTTTTGCTTGGTTGGGATGATTCGTTAATCTTTAGGAATAGTAATAATCAAATTATGAATCAAGGATATACTTCACCTGCAATTGTTTATTCCCAAAAAATATTAAATAAAACTGCGCCTTACGTTATGATAATGGAAATTAATGTTCATTATTTTGACTCATTGTTTGATGTTAAAGAAACTTCAACCCAGGATAGACATTGGAATATTCTTGATTCGACCAATCATTTTGTTTATCACGAAGATGAGAATCTTGTTGGAGAATCAAACCCTGGTTATTTTGAAAATAAAGCAAATATCACCAGCGGGTATTATTACTCAGAATTAAATGGTATACCGAGCGTTGTTGGTTATGCGAAGTCTAAAATTAATAATTGGTATATATTTTACAGTTCATCACTCGAGAATGTTCATGCTGTAAGTATTTCATTAGTAGTATTAATATCATCTTTACTTTTTCTATTCATCGCCATAATTTCGATGACTATATCTTTTTACGCACAGCGGATCATTACTCGCCCGCTCAACCAACTATCAACCGCAATTGCTTCCGTTGAGCACGGCGCAACCAAAATTCAGCGAGTTCAACTTAATTCATCGGACGAAATCGGAGCACTTGGTCGTACGATGAACTTTGTGGCGGACCTGCTTGATCAAGTGAAAGCGCAATCTGAAATCGCCAAGCAAAGCCGTAATCAGGTTCAGTATTTACTCGACAACTCTGGTCATGGCATCATTACGTTTGGATCCGATTTGTGTATTCACTCGGAGTTCTCGTCAGAAATGAACTTCATTTACCGGAAGCTTGATTTCATTGGGCGTGACTTCGTAGGGATCACATTCCCAAATGAATATACATTCCTGCATCAAATTTTTGATGAAGTGTTCGAATCCGGAGACTCTGGTTTGCAAGAAACGTATCTTTCCTTGCTTCCAGCCGAAGCCAACATCGCATATCAAACGTACGCTCTGCAATATAAGATGATCTCGAAGTACGATCAGCCGGCATGTATGGTCATCTTCACCGACATCACAGAAAAACGCGAACTTGAATCGAAGCTCGATCAAGAAGCACGTGCGATGAAAATGATTGTAAAGGCCGTTCAAAATCGTAATGATGTGCTGCAAACCATCACTTCCTATCGCAAGTTCGCCATCGTTGAAATCATGATGTGGCTGAGCGATGACCGAACGGTGCTGGATGCGTTCGATCATCTGTTTCGGCAAGTGCATACCTTCAAAGGAAGTTTTGCACAGTTTCAGTTTGTACACATGGGGCAGTTCTTGCATGCGCTAGAAGAGCAGCTCTCCAAATTGGCAGATGCCGAGTTTGATCGTCGTGATTTGGAACGATTACTGAATTCGAAACAACTACTTCATGCACTAGAACCGGACGAAGGGATTTTAAGAGAAGCTCTCGGTGATGCATTCTTTGATACCAAAACAACCATTGCGATTGATGATACCAAGCTGGAAGACGTAAAACGGCGATTGTTCTCAGTGATTAACAACCCATCGGAACGGAAGCAAGCAAATGAAATCTTAGCTGAATTGCATCAAAAACCCTTCCGCTCGCTTCTTGAAACATATCCTGCATTTGTTGCGGAACTTGCGACTGGTCTTGAAAAGTTCATTCATCCATTGGAGATTGTTGGCGGTGAACTGTTGGTCGAACCACTTCGCTATACCGGATTCACACAATCGCTCGTTCATGTATTCCGAAACATCCTCGATCACGGCATTGAATCCATCGACGAACGAGTTGAACATGACAAGGATGAGTATGGTCGGATTGAATGCCACATCATCCAAACAGATAACACAATCACGCTTCGCATTTCGGATGATGGCCGCGGCATTGACCAGCGCCGTGTGATCGAGAAAGCGATTCAAAAAGGTCTCTGTACACCAACCGAAGCCGAATCGATGACACCGGAACAAGTGATTGAATTTATTTTTGCAGATGACTTTAGTACCAAAGATGAAGTGAGTGAGCTGTCGGGCCGGGGCGTTGGGATGGCAGCGGTAAAAGCAGAGGTAGAGAAAATCGGCGGGAAAATGATTGTGAATTCGGTGTTCGGCACTGGAACTACGTTTGAGTTTGTGATTCCAAATTAGACCCAGAACAAGATGTCTCCTTACAAACAGGGGGACGTCTTTTTTATTATGCTTGTAACTAGAACGTATGGTTGCATTATTTGGCGGCGCCAACTCGTTAACAAAAATGTACGCTTATGAGGTGAACTCATGAACATACGATAATTTCCTTATCGTAAGGTGAATCTTTTAAAACGGTTAAAAGCTGTTATAAGAAACGAGTCACATCTTTACAAGCTAAAACATAAAAATGAGGTGCTTTTATTGAAAAAAATCAAGAGGAATTATGGATCAAGAAAGTTAAAGGTAAAGATAGTACCAACTTCGATACGTATGCGTTCGACAAATAACGAACAAATCATAGAACTTCAGCGACATATTTTGGAAGTATATGCATCAATACAAGAGCTTCATCGACGCCTTGATCGTATAAAGGAAGATAGCAGATATCAACAGTCATATTGTCTTGATTATTCGAAATTAGCAATCGATATGTTGAAGGAAATGGCGAATCGGTTAACTGAACGTGGATATATCATTTGAACGAAACACTGATACTATCAGTTTATTTAATCAAAAATAATAGCTAATAAATAAGGTGCACGCAAACGTTTGCGTGCACCTTATTTTACAGAGGATTTTTTATCTATCCCAATTCACTCCGTGCTTATGGCATTCTCTCCGAAAGTCTTCAAACATTGCCCATTCTCTATAGGTTGGCGCCGGGATTGTCGCGTAGAATTGCCATTCCGTAACTTCCAACCATGCACAATTGGAACAAATGAAAATACGTTCACATAATCGTGAACGTTTCGCTTTACTACGCTTTAAATGTTCCTTGCAACGAGGACAAGACTTTTTACCATCCTGGCTCTGTAAATATAAAATCCATTTTTCGAAACGTTTATTATTGGCTGCTAGTTTTGGATTCGTGATCACATTGAACATACGGGAATCAACCACCTCGAATAAGAACGTTTGTTCTATTTTATCATAATAACAAAGCAGTTAATCACGATAACCAAAAAATGATCAAATAAACTCAAAACCTGTTATAAGAAATTTGCATGCCTAAACACGATTCACAAAGGAGCGATTCTCATGACAGATCAAAACAATGGTGACACACAAAAAGAAAAAATCAATGAAGACGAGCAGTACGTAAAAAAGAATTTCGCGGAAAAACTGAAAGAGTTTGCAGGGAAAATTCCATTCGTATTCGACGCGGTTTGTCTGTATTATTGCGCGATGGACTCAAGAACTCCATTAATTGTTAAGGGTGTCGCTCTGGGTGCATTGGCATACTTTGTTCTACCAACAGATTTGGTTCCAGACATTTTGCCGTTTGTTGGATTAATTGATGATGCAGGTGCGATTGCTGCAGCACTTGGAACGATTGGATCTCAAATCACAAAAGAGCACCGCAATCAGGCCAGTGAATTCCTATATGGGAAACCGTACGAGTTTTAGGGAGGTTGAACAACAAAATGGAATTTATGGAAGGAATAAAAAGATTAGTCCCACAGGAAGTGACAATACCTGTTTCAAAAGCTTGGTTGATACGGAAGTTGAATGTAAATACAATACATGACGTGAAGGTGTTGGCCATACAGATCGATCTGGGACAGTTGATCGTTAGCGGAAAAACAAAGAAGTGGCTGTTATGGATTCCATTTCGAATCGTACTAGAACCCGCTGGATCAGCGTGTCATACAATTAGATTTCGGTCAATAATTATTGAAAAAATGCATTTTAACGCATTAAATGATAAGTCGTTTCAAAGAACACCTTACAACACCAATGACAACAAAATTGTAAGGTTCGACTTGAATCAATCTGATCCGATCGCCAACCTTTCGTTAGAGAAAATAAAAGATTTTTGTCTAGAAAAAACAGATGTATTAGTCACTTTCACTTGGTAGATTAAGAATCCTTTCGTTTGGAGGGGACGACTCCCATGTTTTTGTATGGCGTGAAATTTGTGTTGTTGCTGTTTTTAGCCATATTAGTAATTGCCTATCTTCCGTGGTGGTTAACCGTATTGGTAA
>CANHGK010000042.1 GCA_947460235.1 Paenibacillaceae bacterium
ATATAGGTGTTACATTTGATCTTTAAACATCCGTTTCTCAATGATTTTGCAAATCTTACCTGGTAATTGATCCAAACTCGGAATGCAAATGTAATTCTTATAAATTTCAGGAATCGACTGATGACCATCACCAATCGAAACACCAATGATGGATACTTGACGTTTTTTCTCAAGTTCCTCAACCACGAGCGATGCATCAATGCGGGCAGGTTTTCCGCCTAGTGATTGATTACCACAGGAGTGCTCAGGATCCCCATCGGAGATGACGATTAATAACTTATCTTTTTGGGGTTGACGCGCGAGGTATTCACCAGCATATTTCAGAGAAACACCTTCACGCGTATTCGAATCATTATCCATTAAGCTTAAACTTGATTTGTGTTCGGAAATTTTTTGACCAAAATCAATGTATTTACGAACTTGCACTTGTTTTGAACCCCCTTGAACATTATGACCCCATACGGCAAGTGGGATATTCAACTGCTGACAAACTTCAGCGAGCATGATGCATGCTTCACGAGCAAAATCAGTACGCGTTTTGTGTGTTTGATCGCGTTCACAATAGGCACGATGACTCATTGATCCTGATTCATCAACCAAAACCATTACGCATAAATCTGCTTGTTCCGATTTGTCCTTACGAACTGTAAAGATTTTATGATCATCTCGGAATAAATTTGCAGCATCAACATGTCCCCAAGCCATTCCTTTGGATTGATCATCTTGATTGAAACGAAGTAAATTGATTAATCGACGAGACAATGAGCGCGCATAGGGCTTCACGCCTTCCGCATGTTTTTGATATCTCGATTGAATAACTGCTGGATCATTGTGACTTGGTGTGATTGTTTTTACAGAAAATCCATCATGATATTTAGAATATTTCACATTATCCATTTCTTCACGCAAACGATGTTCACGCTCTTGTGATTTTTGTTGATTTTCTTCTTCGTTCTTCATCTCATCAAAAATATCTTGGATTTCTTGTTGAAGTTCTTTTTCTAACTCACTTAACTCATTGGATGGATCACCGTCGTCTCCCTCTTGTTCCTCATTTGATTCATCATCGGAATCTTGATCTTCTTCACCATCTTCTCCATCTTGTTCATTTTGATCTTGATCTTGTTCAACATCTTGATCTTGGTCTTCACCTTGATCCTGATCTTGGTCTTCACCATCTTGATCATCTTGTTTTTTTGATTTGGAGGATGTTGAATCCGTGTCGTCTAAATCAGGTTCGATATCTTCTGAAGATTGTTTTTGGGAACTTTGTTCCTTCTGTTTTTTCGATTTCGATTGTTGTTTGGAATCATCTTGATCACCAGCGTCGCCAGTTGAGTCTTGATTATCACCATCTTGACCTTCTTGACCTTCTTGACCTTTTTGACTTTTGGATGAGGATTGTTGGGATTTTGATGACTTTTGTTGACCAGATGATTTTTGTCCCTTACGAAAATCTTGAGGATTTCCAGGCATGCGTTTTCCTTTTCCTTTTCCATCTTGTTTCATGTCGTCGCCTTTAGGATTTGGTGATTTTTGTTGACCATTTTGATTTTGCTCATGGTCACCATTTTGAATCGCTTCTTCCATAAATTTTTTCGCAATCTCATACAATTGATCACTGTATTTTAAACGATCATCTGTATCTACTGCATAACGACCTGCTTCCAATATTGGTTTTGAAAGTTCCAACGCTTCAATCAATTCAGGGTCAGATAACGTTCCTTTTACTTTTCCAATGATTCCATACATACAGCATGCAAGTTGATACACCTGTAATCGTGATTGTTTGGATTCAGCTTCATCTAATGAAGGCAAATGATCAAATGCAGAATCATTTAGTAAATTAATATATGGAGCAGCGCCAGGAAATTCGTTACACACAGCCATTTCAATGGCCTCATCTTCTACAATATTTAACATGTTTTTACGGGTATGCCAGCGGAATTTATCTTCTGCCGTCGCGTTATTTGCGGGTGGCAACAATTGTCTCTTAAACACGCCGAAATTAGTGTATAAAATATGTGCAGCTTCGTGTGTAATTTGACCACGCACATGAATAATCTTGTGCGTTAATTCATCTAGTGCAATGAGCGAACCTGATGTTGGATCCACCCAAACAATTTTACCATCTGTACAAACCATCCCAGGCTGAAATTTTAATAAATTACTGTAATCACCAGTAATCGCACGCAAAAAACGTTCGCAGCGGGATCGAAATGGAGAGGAAACGAGAAATTTTGCTTCCATTGTTGCACTAATCAATGCTTTGACTTTCTTTTTGTCAATTGTTTGACCAGGGATGGCTACATTAGAACGTAATGTATTTTGCATGTCGCACCTCTTTGATTGGATTTTTACTAAAAAAAGGGACCAAAAATATGGCCCCTAGTGTTTTCATAACGTGCCCCTAAGGGTTGTAATCTTATTTATAGTTTCACACCACGCAATTTTGTAACAATGATGTCTTCATAAATTTCTTTTTGTACATCATTATCATTCACGCAACACTTCCAAACGACGGTAGATAGTGCAGATTCAATTAAATCACCTGATTCTTGTCCATCATAGATCCAATCAATGATGTTACGAATGGAGATGTTACCACCTTCCACTTGTTCATTGCGGAATTTACTTTGAATGGCATCCTTGATGTCCAACAATTTATCAATGACCGCTGCATTACGGTATCCCGTTTCAGCCATTACGATATTTACTGCTTCTTTACGCTCAAAATCTTCAATCTGATACGAACGATTAAAACGATTAATCATTGCATCATTCATGCGTTGTGTTCCTGCATAGGACAAGTTTACGCACGCAAAGAAACGGAAATTCGGATGACGACGAATTACTTCACCATTACGCAAAACCAATTTACCCACGTGATCAAGTGCATTATTTAATGAACCTACAACACCTGCTTTCGCATAGTTGAATTCATCTGCTAAATATGCACCGCCATTACGGAACGCTTTGGTAAATTCACCATCAACCCATTTAAATTTTCCATCATCACCAGGAACGAAACCACCGAACAAATCAAGTTCTTCCATATTATACGAGAACGTTTGTTGATAAATAGGAAGATTCAATTGATCGGTAATGATTTCAACGAGTGTTGTTTTGCCGCCGCCCGTATCGCCATAGAACAAGGTGTTAATGACGCGACCTTTATTGAGTTGTTTAATGAGTGTATCTGTTTTTACTTTTGTTTTACCGATTCCAATAAAGGAAGGTAAAATTTTTCCACGAACTTTTTCTTTATTCAATTCCATACGACGAACTTCATCAGTCGTGTAGTCTCGATCAAAGAACAATTCATCGCCATTACGCATACCTGCAGTTTGAACGCCAGCAGTTACATCAGCTTCTCCTTGCGGAGCTGTTGATTTCATTGGTACGGTAAATACGCCGTCTTCTTGACGATAACGAAGTACGACACGAGTGTCATCGCTAATCATTTCGCGATCCGCTTGATCCAACACGTGAACTTCAACGGTAGGAGCTTTTTCTTTCCCGTCAAAATAGAGTGCATCCACTGCGGTAAAGAACGAACGTGCATCCGCTTGTTGAAGCGCATTTGCTAAATTTAATTTAGCCAATTCTCCAGAAAATTCTCCAGTTGGTTCACTAGCAGCAATATAAGCTGCCCATACGTAAAACGCATGATAACAAACGCCTGGATGTGCTTGCGAGCAATCGTGATACAATCGGTTGTTGGTGTTATCGAATTCCAATACCATAACGCCAGTAGAATGTTTCACTTCAACGCGAAAACGCTCTTCTAGTAGTCCATGGTGTCGAACCGAAACCCAACCAGCACCTAAAATTTGATCCATGGTAGCAACTGCTTTTGCCATCGATTTATTCAAGCGTGAAGATGGGTGTGGGTTACGTGCGGATTTAAACATTGCTGCTTTACCGCTTTCCCAACCTGGTGTGTTATCAATTTGAGCCACACCAAAAGGGAGATTACTAAATTCGATTTGTCCAACTTTCATATGGATTTCCTCCTTAAAATTAGGGAATATACCTTCATAATCGATAGTTAAGGTTTCATATAGTCATTATATTAAAGTCATAATACAAAAATAAAGTCTTTTTTTAAATATTTCGTGATGAATTAGGTTGTACCACTAACACAAAGGTTAGTGGTTTCTTTGCCTACGTATCGAAGGTTTTACCCTACGCTTAACGAACGAGGCCGATTCACGGCGGCCGCTATCTCTTTTGCATATTGAAATGCGCCAGGAATTACTTTTCTTAAAATATTTACTGCGCCATTGCAATCGGCATGGAGGATCGTACCGTTTTTAGAACGGTATTGTCCGCGAGAAATTCGTTTACCGCTAAAGGTATAGTTTACATTTACTTTTGGATCGTATGTTGGAATATCATCAAAATCAAGAGCACTTGCTTTGCTGGTATACGATTCCTCTGTTAATACTAACTGAATACCGACAGCTTCAAGTTTATATGTTAACATCTGAATTAAAATC